>NC_010644.1:1200000-1500000 GCF_000020145.1 Elusimicrobium minutum Pei191 | reverse complement strand
GTAGTAAGAGTTTTTCTTAAATACACGCCTGAGAATGACGTAATCATTAACGGTCTTAAAAGAGTTTCCCGCCCGGGGCAGAGAGTTTACAGCTCTTATGCTGATATCCCCCGCGTTCGCGGCGCTTTTGGTATAACAATTTTATCAACATCCAAAGGCATTATGACAGACGCTGAAGCTAAAGCCAAAAAACTTGGCGGCGAGCTTCTTTGCCAAGTCTGGTAATCGGAGAGGTTAAATAATATGAGCAGAATTGGAAAAAAACCTATTCAGATACCGGGCAAAGTTAAAGTTGACATTAAAGGCGCCGAACTTACGGCAACAGGCCCTTTAGGTTCACTTAACTATACTCTTCCTTCAGGTTTAAAAGCTGTTATCGATAATGGCATTTTAAACATCAGCATTGAAGAAAAAGGCAAAGAAAAACTTTTAAACGCCATTCACGGTACAACCCGCGCTAATGTTTTTAATGTTATAGAAGGCGTTGATAAAGGTTTTTCAAAAGTTTTGGAAATCAATGGTCTCGGTTATAAAGCGATTGTGGCCGGCACAAAACTTACTATTGAAGTAGGTTTGTCACACCCCGTTATTTTTGACATTCCCAAAGGTTTAACAGCCGCTTATGACGGTAAAACCAACACTTTGGAAATCAAAGGCAGCGACAAGTTTTTAGTCGGCGATTTTGCGGCTAAAATCAGAAGAGTAAGACCTCCCGAACCCTACAAAGGCAGCGGTATTAAATACCAGGGCGAACATATCGCCAGAAAAGCCGGTAAGACAGCTGCAGGAGGCAAATAATTATGGCTACTAAACAAGAGAGATATCAATATCGCAAAGAAAGAACCCGCAAAAACCTTATGGAAGGCGGCGCTCGCAGACCAAGACTTTCTGTTTACAGAAGCTTGAAATATCTCTATGCGCAGGTAATTGATGATAATGAAGGCAAAACAATTGTTTCCGCCACGACATTATCAAAAGAGCTTGAAGGTAAATTTAAATCTTCAGCCAAAAGCATAGAAGCTGCGAAAGCCCTCGGCGAAATAATAGCTAAAAAAGCGCTTGATAAAGGCGTTACGGAAGTTATGTTTGACCGCGGTGGCAGGATTTATCACGGTAGAATTAAAGCCCTCGCTGACGCTGCAAGAGAAGCGGGCTTAAAATTCTAATTCGGGTGAGTAAAAATGGTTACTGATACAAATAAAAAAGAAAATAAAAAAGAAGCGAAAGGCAGAAGAGCCGAGTTTCCAGTAAGGAGACCCGAAGACGGCACAATGACGGTAGTCAACGTTGCCAGAACCGCGAAGGTTGTTAAAGGCGGTAAAAGATTTGGTTTTAGAGCGCTCGTCGTAGTCGGCAACGGCAACGGCAAAGTAGGCGCTGCCATTGGCAAAGCAAACCAGGTCCAATTAGCTATTAATAAAGCGGAAGGACATGCCAGAAAGCATATGATCACTTTCCCTGTTGTCAATGAAACTATTCCCCATGAAACCATTGGCAAATTTGGCGCAAGCTCAGTTTGGATGCAGCCCGCAGCGCCCGGTTCCGGTGTTATCGCCGGTGCTGGCGCACGCTTGGTATTAGAAGCGGCCGGCATTAAAAACATTATTTCAAAGAGTCTTGGCAGCACAAACGCCTGCAACCTCGTTTACGCGACGTTGGAAGCGTTAAAAACCTTAAAAAGCAAAGAAGAAGTTCTTGCTTTAAAAGGCAAAACAACGCCTGCGGCGGAAATTAAATCCGAAGCTGCGGAAGCCAAATAAGGGGGATTAGACTATGGTAAAACTTAATGAACTTTTCCCTAAACACGGGTCTAGAAAAGCAAAAAGAAGAATCGGTCTCGGCGTAGGCAGCGGCTTGGGCCGCAGCGCCACGAAAGGTATGAAAGGCCAGTCCTCACGCTCCGGCAATACAAAGAAAGAAAGTAAAGAAGGCGGTCAAATGCCCCTTTACAGAAGAGTGCCAAAAAGCGGTTTTTCAAATGCGACATTTGCAAAAAGATTTGATTATGTAAATATCGGTTCTTTGGAAAAAGCTTGCAAAGCCGGTGAGGAAGTCACACCTGAAACGATGAAAACTTTAGGTTTGGTTAAATGCGCCAAAAGAGTAAAAGTGCTTGCTAACGGAGAGCTCAAAAAAGGGCTTAAAGTTTCCGCGCACGGTTTCTCGGCCACGGCAAAAGCGGCTATTGAAAAAGCCGGCGGTTCTGTGACAGTAATTGAGAAAAAATAGTTTTAAATATCCCGGGCCGTTTTGCGGCCCGGGTGTTTGGTTGGATATATTTTAATGATGTATCAAACTAAACATTTTCAAATGTTTAATCTTTATTTAACTTTAAAAGGAAAAACAAACAATGGCTAATAATACAGTTGCTAATATTTTTAACGCGCCTGAACTTAAAAAAAGGCTTCTCTTTGTTCTGGGCGCTATATTTGTTTTTAGGGTAGCGGCGGCGATACCGATACCGGGTATTAATACGGACGTTATTAAACAAATTTTTGCCATGCAACAACACGGCGTTTTAGGCTTTTTAGATATTTTCTCAGGTGGCGCGATGAGCAGGTTCTCAATACTCGCGCTTGGTATCATGCCTTACATTAACGCTTCAATTATTATGGGTTTGGTACGCGGCGCGCATTTAATTCCCGCGCTTGACCGTATGCATAAAGAAGGCGAAGCCGGCAGAAGAAAAGAAAATCAGATTACGCGTGTTTTCGCTTTAATTCTTGCCTGTGTACAAGGTTTCGGTTTAACATTTGCTTTAGGCAAAATGTCAGCTCCGGGCGGCATTTCCGCAATCGTTGATCCTTCAATCGCTTTTTATATTACAACAACCTTAACTCTTGCAACCGGCACAATGTTTGTTATGTGGCTTGGCGAACAGATTACGGAAAAAGGTATCGGCAACGGTATTTCTTTAATTATCTTTGCGGGTATCGTTGACAGATTGCCCAGCGCTGTTATGAAAGTCGTCCAGCTTGTGCAAGCGGGCGAAATGCAGTTCTTCTCTTCCATTGCTATTTTTGCGGCTGTTATTATAATAATGATTTTAGTTGTTTGGGTTGAAACAGCCCAAAGGCAAATTCCCGTGCAGTACGCAAAACGCCAAATCGGCAATAAAGTTTACGGCGGGCAGACAAGTTATTTACCTTTAAAAATTGACCAAAGCGGCGTTATCGCTGTTATTTTCGCCTCATCAATTATTTATATGCCTTTAACGATAGCAGGCTTTAACCCCGAATCGACATGGGCTATTAAAATTACGGAATTTATGGGCAGAGGCCACTTGGCCTATTTCGCCATATTTGCTTCTTTAATTATTTTCTTCTGCTATTTCTACAATTCAATGACAATAAATCCTTCCGATTTGGCTGAAAATATGAAAAAGAACGGCGGTTTTATACCTGGTATCAGACCGGGCGAACCTACAAAGAATTACCTTGAATGGGTATTAAACAGGATTACTCTTTCAGGCGCTATATTTGTTTGTTTAATCGCCATCATGCCTGATATAGCAAGAATCAAATTTAATGTTCCTTTTTACTTTGGCGGAACCTCACTATTAATCGTTGTGGGTGTTGCGCTTGACACCGCAGGCCAGATACAGGCGCATTTGATGGCCAGAGATTACGAGCCTTTAATGAAAGCCGGTAAAAAATTAAGCAACAGACGTTGGTTTAACGTAGGGGAATAATTAATCCTTTACAACATTTTTCAATTTATTGACAATATTGCCAAACAAAGTAATTAAGCTTTTTTTAAGCAGGCCTTGAAGGCGCTTTGTTTTAGCGGTTTAATTTCAAAGTCAGGTGAAATTAAACATCTGCAAAATTATTGCAGCGCAGGTTGTTGTTTTGGCTTTTAATAAAAAAGGCCAACCCGCCAATTATAAGTTTAAACTTTAAGGAAGGGGTTTTATGATTATAGTTTTATTAGGCGCTCCCGGCGCAGGTAAAGGAACGCAGTCCGTCCTGGTGGCTGAGAAATATGGGCTTAAACATATTTCTACCGGCGACCTTCTTAGGGAAGAAATTGCAAATAATACCGAACTTGGCAAGCAGGCAAAAAAACTTATTGACGGCGGCAATTTAGTTCCTGACGAAATGATTTTAGGTCTTTTAAAAAACGCTTTTTTAAACAGAGGCAAAGGTGTGGTTTTGGACGGTTTCCCCCGCACTCTTTCGCAGGCGGAAATGATGCACCCGATAGTTAAAGGACTGGCCGAAAAACTTAGTGCTGTAATTAACATAAAACTTTCTGAAGACGAAATTACGCAAAGAATAGTTTTAAGAAGACAGTGCAAAAACTGCGGCAATATTTTTAATTTAAGATTTATTAAAAATTTTGACGGCAAATGTCCTAAATGCGGCAGCACGGATATTTACCAGCGCGCCGATGATAATGAGGAATCCGCCAAAAACAGGATAAATGTTTACCACTCGCAGACTGAACCTGTTGTAGGTTTTTATAAAAACAAAACTTATTATAAAGAAGTTGACGGCAGCAAAAACAAAGAAGAAGTTTTTGAAGAAATTTCAAAATTTATTAACAGAAAAAAATAGACCGCTTGGCAATTTGCTTAACTAAATAAACTTTAAGGAGGTTGAAATTTATGACTCCGGTAACAGGTTTAATATTAATGTGGTTAATTTTAACCGCAGGAGTTTTATACTCCGCAAAAGGATATAAATTAAGCGCTTTAAAACCGGGCGCTAAAGAGACCCCGGGTAAAGTAGTAAGCAAGCAGGGCTGCAAGAATTGCAACCATAAATATGAAATAAAATTTTTGTTTGAAGGTAAGGAATATTTTTTTCACACGTGGGACGCCGGGCGTCTTCTGTTTAAAATTAACGAGCTTGAAGAAGGGCAGGAAATAAGTGTAACGTTTGACCCGCGCAATCCGAAAAACGCCATGAGAGGCGGTTTGAAAAACAATAGATTGTTGTGGGGCGGAATAATAATTTTTTTAGGTTTGGTAACGCCGCTTATAACAGCGGCGGTATGGATTACAACAAAGTAAAATGATAGAAATAAAAACTAAAGAGGAAATAAAAAAAATGAGAGCGGCCGGCAAAATAGTTGCCGAAGCTTTGGCGCTTATGCAAACATTAGTTAAGCCCGGTATTTCCACTTTAGAACTTGATAAAGCGGCCGAAAAATTAATCAGAGACCGCGGTGCCATACCCGCGTTTTTAGGGTATAACGGATTTTCTGGGACGATATGCGCGTCGGTAAATGAAGAAGTCGTGCACGGAATCCCACAAAAAGGTAAAATATTAAGAGATGGTGATATTATAAGTGTTGACATGGGTGCCCGTCTTGACGGCTTCTATGCGGACGCCGCTGTTACCATCGGTGTCGGAAAAGTTTCCGGCGTTGCCCAAAGACTTATGGATTTAACCAAAAAGTCTTTAGAATTAGCTATTGGGCAGGTCAGACCGGGGGCGCGTTTAGGTGACGTGTCAAACGCGGTTGAAACTCTTGCGACGCTAAATAACTTAGGTATAGTAAGGGAATATTGCGGGCATGGCGTGGGACGTAATTTACACGAGGATCCTGCTATCCCTAACTTTGGTTTGAAAGGCACGGGGCCTGTATTAAAAGAAGGTTATGTGCTTGCGATTGAGCCTATGTTAAATGCGGGAAAAGATGAAGTCAAGACGCTCCAAGACGGATGGACGGTGGTTACCCAAGACGGCAGTTTGTCTGCCCATTTTGAGCATACCGTAGCCGTTACAGGAAACGGCTGTGAAATACTTACAGCGCAATAAATATACAGACAACGGAATTTAGGGAAGTCCTAAACAACCGCTGTCGACGCACTAAACAAGGAGGAAGTTCGGCAGTTAGCCAAACGTATGAGTGATAAGATAGAAGTAGAAGGTAAGGTATTAGAATCTTTACCAAACGCCATGTTTAAAGTAGAAATTGACGGCGGAAGAATTGTACTGGGGCACATATCTGGAAAGATGCGCGTGCACCACATAAGAATTTTGCCGGGAGATAAAGTTAAACTGGAATTATCCCCATATGATTTAACTAAGGGCAGAATAACCTACCGGGAGAAATAAATGAAAGTCAGAGCTAGTGTAAAAAAGATATGTCAAAAATGCAAAGTTATTAAACGTAACGGCGTATTGCGTGTTGTGTGCGATGTTAAAAAGCACAAACAACGCCAAGGTTAATAAGGAGACTTAGAGTTATATGGCTAGAGTTGCAGGTATAGATTTACCTAAAAATAAGAGAATTGACGTTGCTCTCGAATATATTTATGGCATTGGCAAAAGAAACGCAAAAGACGTTATTGCTAAAGCGAATGGTCAGATTGACCCTACCACCAGAGTTAAAGATTTAACTGAAGCGCAGGCAAACCTTCTTAATACAATCTTACAAAAAGAGTATAAAGTTGAAGGTGAACTCAGACGTGAGATTTCCGGCAACATACAGAGGTATGTTGATACGGGCTCGTACAGAGGCAACAGACATCGCAAGAGATTGCCTGTCCGCGGTCAGAGAACAAAAACCAACAGCAGAACACGCAAAGGCAAGAGAAGAACAGTTGGTTCAAAGACAAAATAAATTTAACAGGTTAGGTATTTAAAAATGTCAGAAGAAAAAATAAATAAGACTGCGCCCGTTGAGGAAAAGACGGTTGCGGTTAAAGCGAAAAAGAAAGGAACAAAAATGCCTGCTTTCGGCACGGCGCATATTTACTGCTCCTTTAACAACACAATTGTTACAATATCAGACGATAAGGGTAATACTCTTATTTGGTCGTCAGCCGGCTCACACGGTTTCAAAGGCAGCAAAAAAAGCACTCCTTTTGCGGCCCAGATTACCTGCAGCAAAGTTGGCGAAAAGGCGGTTTCACTTGGAATGAGGGAAGTAACTGTAAGAGTTTGCGGTCCCGGCCAGGGCAGAGAAACCGCGGTAAGAGCTTTGCAGCAGGCAGGGCTTAACGTCGCAGCTATAAGAGACGTAACACCCATCCCCCACAACGGATGCAGACCACCTAAAGCAAGGAGAGTATAGTTTTTATGGCAAGATATATTGGACCCAAAACAAAAATTGCGCGTAAGTTCGGCGAGCCTATTTTCGGCCCCGATAAAAGCCTTATTAAATCAGAAAGAGCCGCCGGAAACAACAAACATGCTCCCAGAAAGAAAAAAATGTCTGTGTTCGGAACTCAGCTTGCTGAAAAGCAGAAAGCCAAATATACATACGGCTTATTAGAAAAACAGTTCAGCAATTTATTTACAAAAGCTCACAGCTTACCCGGCGTAACCGGCGAAGTTTTGATGCAGCTTCTTGAATGCAGATTAGATAACATCGTATACCGCATGGGGTTAGCCCGCACAAGAGCCGCCGCAAGACAGTTGGTTACACACAGGCACATAACTGTAGACGGTGAAATTGTAAAAACGCCGTCGTATTCAGTTAAACCCGGTCAGGTTATAAGCGTAACCGAAGGCTCTAAATCATTAAGCATGTTTGAAGTAAATCTTAAAGGTTATGACCACGCTAAGTATTCTTGGATTGAGTGGAAAGAGCCGGTTAGCGCCAAATATGTTCGTATTCCGGAAAGAGCAGAAATTCCTGAAAATATTAATGAACAGTTGATAGTTGAACACTATTCCAAATAGTCGCGGAGGGAAAAATGGCTTTTAATCAGTTAGTTTTACCGACAAAAATTCAGTTGGATGAAAAAACAGTAACCCCGTTTTACGGTCGCATAATAGCGGAACCGTATGAAAGCGGCTATGGTCATACTGTTGGAAATTCACTTAGAAGAATTTTACTTTCGGGACTTGACGGTTCGGCTGTAACGGCTGTCAGAGTTAGGGGTGCTGTACACGAATACAGCACAATCCCCAACGTTAAGGAAGATGTTATCAATATTTTGCTCAACCTTAAAAAATTAAGAGTTAAACTTGAAGGGAAAAACAGAGAATATGTTTATTTAACTGCTTCTAAACCCGGCAAAGTAACGGCAAAAGATATTGCGGAAGTATCCGGCGTTGAAATCATTAATAAGGATTTGGAAATCGCTAATTTAGAACAGGGCGGCAAACTTGAGCTTGAAATTGAAATTTCACAAGGCAAAGGTTATGTTCCTGCGGAAGATTTAAGCAAAATCCAAAGACCTGCGGGCTTTATTCCCGTGGACGCAATTTTCTCACCCATTCTTAAGGTTCACTATGATGTTGAACCCGCGCGCGTAGGGCAGAAAACGGATTATGACAGGCTTGTTATACAAATAACCACAGACGGTACTCTTGAACCTGCGAAGGCTTTACATAAAGCGGCGGTCCTTCTTTCACAATCACTTCATATTTTCACGATTGAAGGTGAAGAAGTTAACGCTGCGGCGCCTGAAACTGAGCCTTTGTCAACCACAGGCAGCGTAAGCGGCGTAAGCGCGGTTAACAGCAAAGTTGAAGAACTTTTAAACCAGTCTGTTGAGTTTATTGAACTTTCATCACGTTCAATTAACTGCCTTAAATCAGAAGGCGTAAACACGGTTAAAGATTTGGTAAGCAAGACTGAAGATGATCTCAAAATGATAAAGAACTTTGGTACTCGTTCACTTGATGAGGTTAAAGAAAGACTTGCGGAAATGAATCTTTCCCTCGGTATGAAATTTTAAGGAGCGGTTGTAAGATATTATGATTAAGAATACAGGACATAGAAAACTTGGCAAAACAGGTTCACACAGACGTGCAATGTTAAACAATATGGCCACAAGCATTATTTTGCACGAACAGGTTGAAACCACTGTAGCCAAAGCCAAAGAAGTCAGAAGAGTTGTCGATAATTTAGTTACTTTAGCTAAAAACGGCCAGAACTTACAAGTAAAAGACACCTTGAAAGATAAGGTTGCTTATAAAAAACTTTTTGAAGTATTGGCTTCCAGATATGAAAAAAGACCCGGCGGCTTTACACGCATTTATCGCGCAGGCAAAAGACCCGGCGATAACGCGGAAGTTGCCATAATAAAATTGGTGGATTAAATGGTTATAGATTACTTGGGCGGGCTTTTTTCTTCGGATATGGGTATGGACCTTGGCACGGCCAACTGTCTTATCTATATTAAAGAAAAAGGGATAGTTCTTAGAGAACCGTCGGTTGTCGCGGTTGACCGCGAAACCGGTGAAGTGCGCGCAGTAGGCTCAAAAGCCAAACAGATGTTAGGCAGAACGCCTGCCAACATTGTGGCCGCGCGTCCTTTGAGAAACGGCGTTATAGCGGATTTTGAAGTTACGCAAGAAATGATACGGTACTTTATTCGTAAAGTACATAACAGAAGAAGCCTTCTCCGCCCAAGATTAATCATAGGTATACCTTCAGGCATTACAGGCGTTGAAAGACGCGCTGTTGAGGACGCGGCCCGTCAGGCCGGCGCCAGGGAAGTATATCTTATTGAAGAGCCTATGGCTTCAGCCATGGGTGCTGATCTTCCTATTTCCGAACCGCATGCCAGCATGATTGTTGATATCGGCGGCGGTACAACCGAAGTCGCTGTAATTTCACTCGGCGGCATGGTTGTGGCTAAATCAATTGACGTCGCGGGCGACGAGCTTACAGATTGTATTATCCAGTATTTTAGGAAAAAATATAATCTTATCGTAGGCGAAACAACCGCTGAAGACGTTAAAATTAACATAGGCTCGGTTTATCCTTTGAAAGAAGAAAAAACAATGGAAGTTAAAGGGCGTGACCAAACACAAGGTTTACCCCGAACGCTTACAGTATCTTCCGAGGAAATCAGGCAAGCTCTTATGGAGCCTGTCAGGTTAATAATTGACGTTGTTAAAAGCACTCTTGAAGAAACCCCGCCCGAACTCGCGGCCGACCTGGTTGACAGAGGTTTGGTTGTGGCAGGCGGCGGCTCACTTTTAAGAGGTATTACGGATTTAATAAGAAAAGAAACCGACATTCCCGTTCACCGCGCGGCCGATCCTTTAAGCTGCGTTGTGTTAGGTACCGGTAAATTTTTGGAAGAATTATCCGTTAAAGGTTCAACCTTAATTCGCAGAAAATAGTTTTAACAAATAAAAAGGCCCGCTCGTAAGAGCGGGCCTTTTTATTTGCAATATTAGGGAACTCAGCTTGTGTAAATCGGAATAAGGACAGTGCTTATATTTTTCTTCCGATTTGCCGCAACGGCGGGGATATCGTATTTGTTATCGATACAAACGTATATCGCGAATTTTATAAGAGAATATCGCCTTATAAATGGATTCCTTTTTTATATTTAATTAACTTTTATTCTTGAAGTTGAATTTCCGCCTGCTATCGGGGCGGATGTGCCAAAAGTTTTACAAAGTCTTTCCCCGTCGGTTCCGTAGTTGTAAACACAATATGTCGCGCCCGGCTGCGGGCAAGAACTATAAGGTGTTATATTATTGTAGCAGTAATCAAACCAGTGGTTAAAAGAGTTTTTATTAGGCACGCTGTAAATGTGGGTGGTATTACTTAAACTGTATTTATAATTTTTTAAAGTAAATACAACACCTTCTGAAGAAGATGTGCCCGGTATGTCAATATCTAAGTCTTCAAACTTAGTGGTATATGAACCTGTTGATAAAAAATACCTTTCCTGAGCGTCTTTAATAGCCCTTCCCACAAGAAGCGTTTCCGCCGCGCGGCTCTTTTCCACGGCTTTTGTATATTGTGGTAAAGCAATGGCCGCCAAAATGCCTATAATGAGCACAACAACAAGCAGTTCTATAAGAGTAAAAGCGTTATTTTTTTTAATATAAAAAATTGAAAAAAACCTCATGCGCTCTCCTTATTGTAAATAATAATTCTCTCTTAAATATTATATATTATTATAATTTTTCTAAGGTACTTTTTAACCTCATCGTTTAGTGATAAAATTTAATAAATATTGCCGCGTTTCCAATTATATTTTATATCAGCTTGCCAACTAATACATTAAACGCCTTAAAGAAGTGTCTTGATATTTATCGTAATGTAAAAGATAATTTACAGGGTGCGTATCTTCATTGCCGTCGCCAAAATGCAATATATAATTAAACAAGCTGTCTTCTTCTTGCGCGCAGATATAAGCAATAGTTATTGTATGGAGGTGTTTATCTTCAAAAGCGCAGCCGCAGGTCAAAGAAAGCGTCTTATCAACGGTTTCCCTCCCGCCTGAGATAAGCACACTGCCTGTTTTTAAATTTGGATTTTTACTTCTTATTATTGCGGGGACTCCCAACAAATTATTATCAGTGGTAATATGTAACGCGCCGACATAGATAACCGCTTTTCCTTGTTTTGGCATATGTTTTAAAGTTTGTTGCGCCATATTCATATTGCGCATGTTTAAACCTTTATGGGATATAACCGAAACCTGAGTATTTTTTAATATTGCCGAGGATTTGTTACATTCAGGGCAATTTATTTGATCGTAGCGGAGATCAACGGGAATAACTTTCACGCCGTTTTGTTCAAGCAGGCAAAAAGAATGTGTTAAAATAGTTTTGTAAATTTTATTGGTTCCTTTGTATCCATTATAAAATAATTGGGCTGCGTTTTTGCACAAATTATTATCATTTGGATTAATATTTTTTTGTTTATTTATATATTCCGTCCAATGATCTTCCTGCCTTTCCGCAGCGAATATTTTTATTTTTTTGCTTTCGGGGGCCGTTTTGTTGTAAAAAATTACCGCTTCGGCAAGTTTTTCAAGAGGTACGGCATGGGTGTGGTCTTCCCCGGCTACCAAAACATCAAATTTGTTAAAAAGTAAAGCAAGCTCGTTATTAATGTTATCTTTGGATAACATGTTTTTTTTGATTGTCCGGTATCCGGCAAACGCTTCGTTTATTTCCCTTTCATTTTTTACTTTAGAGCCTTTTACAAACCAGGCTAAAGAATCAGGAGAGGAAACAGATATTTTCTGTTTTTCTTTCTGTATTTCTTTGCTCAGTTTATTGAAATCAACCTGCTGCGCATGTGAACAAACAGCAGTAAAAGCTAATAATAATGTTAAGGTTTTTTTCATTTTATTTTCCTTCTATAATGTTATTTATAGGATATAAAAAACGTGCTTTTTTATACAGGGTCAAAAGGCCTAAAGAGCTATAGGTCTTTTGTCCTATTTATTACTATAATGTAATTATGAAAAAATCATACTTAATATTCGCGGCGTTAATGATACTGCTGATGGTTTTTCTTACCCAGCAGGCAAACAGTATTAAAAACAATATGCAGGGTAAAGGCAAAACAAAAAAAGATAAGGAGTTTGCTATGTGGCTTGAACACAGAGAGGATTTAAAAGATATTTATTTGGCGGGGGGCTGCTTTTGGGGCGTGCAGGCTTATTTAGATAAAATACCGGGCGTTATAAACACCCAAGTAGGCTATGCCAACGGTAAAACACAAAAACCTACCTATGAGCAGGTTTGCAGCCAAAAAACAGGCCATGCGGAAACGGTGCGCGTGCAATATGACCCTGAAAAAATTTCTTTAGAACATCTTTTAAAAATATTTTTTGAAATTATTAATCCCGTTTCTCTAAACAAACAAGGCGGCGATAAAGGAACGCAGTACAGAACGGGTATTTATTATACTTTGCCTGAAGATAAGGAAACCGCCCAAAAAGTTATTGACGAGGAACAAAAAAAATATTCACAGCCTATTGTTACTGAGTTAAAAACTATTGAAAACTATTATCCGGCGGAAAATTACCACCAAAAATATTTAGAAAAAAACCCCAACGGGTACTGCCATATAGATTTGAGCGGCGCCGATAAATATAAAAAGCTGTTAAAGTCTAAAGAAGAACTTAAAAAAATATTAACGCCTGTAGCCTACAACGTAACGCAGGAAAACGGAACGGAGGCCCCTTTCAGCGGCGAGTATAATGATTTTTTTGAAAAGGGTATTTATGTCGACGTTGTGAGTGGGGAGGTTTTGTTTTCCTCAGAGGATAAATTTAAAAGTTCCTGCGGGTGGCCGTCTTTTTCCAAGCCGGTGGGAGATGTAGAAGAGAAAGAGGACTTAACCCGAGGCATGATAAGAACCGAGGTAAGAAGTAAAAAAGGGGATTCACATTTAGGGCATGTTTTTGACGACGGCCCTAAAGATAAAGGCGGTTTAAGGTATTGTATTAACAGTGCCGCTTTAAAATTTATTCCGCTAAAAAATTTGGAACAAGAAGGATACGGAGAATATAAAAAATTATTTAATAAACAGTAAATTGTAAAAAACAATATAAAAAGGCAGCGGTTTAAACTGCTGTCTTTTTTTGTTTTTAATAAAATATAAAACCTTAAAATAAAACTAAAGATATAATGGATATTTTAATTAATTTATTTGGATTCTTAAGTGACTTCCGCCGGGTATAGGAGCTTTGCTAGAAAAGGTTTTTTCCTTCTGTATCTCCCAAAATGTATACGTAATACATTGTATTCTTTGGGCGTCATACCGAGTTTGTTGTTATGTTGTCATAACAAAAAGCAAATCATTGGGTTGTTTTTACGGCGGGTACATAAATGTGCGATTGCGGTTGTACGGAGATATTAAAACTGTAGTTTTTTGTTGCCGCGGTATCTCCGCTTGTTATTCCAGGTATTTCAATATCGAGTTCATCAAAATCCGTGCTGTAGACTCCGTTAGCAAGGCAGTATATTTCCCGGATGTCTTTTACCGCTTTGCTTAATATAAACGCTTCCAAAGCTCTTGATTTAGCTACGGCTTATTATATTGAAGCAAAGCTATGGCGTAAAGTATTCCTATAATTACACAACCGCTAGAAATTCAATTAAAGTAAAACCTTTTTTCATGCAATCTTGTTTATTTAAAACGGGAATTTTGTTTCCGCTTTTTTAGCGGCTTTTAATATAAGTTTATCTAAAATTTTATTTTTTGCAAGAAAGTTTAAAGCGGCTTCCGTAGTTCCGCCGGGTGTGGCAATTTTTTTGTTTAATACTTCGGGGCTGTCGCCTGTTTGCTGCATTAATTTCGCGCAGCCTAAAAGCAAATATTTACTTATTTTGGAAGACAACTCTTTGCTAAACCCGTACCCCAAACACACTTTTTCAAGCGAGGATATTACCGCGTAAATATAAGCGGGGCTTGAGCCTGCCGCGCCGATAACTTTATTTATGTCAGCCTCTTTTTTAAGCCAAAAAGATATGCCTGAAGAGTTAAAAATTTTATCACAAAAATCTTTTTGTTTCTTGCTAACCTGGTTACTTGCGTACATGCCCGTTACTCCATAACCTACGGCTATGGGCAGATTCGGCATAGCGCGCACCACGGCTGTTTTAGTGCCCAAAATATTTTGCATAGTTTTTATTGTTTTGCCCGCCGCTATGGAAATAACAAAGCCGTCTTCTTTTAAATAGGGTTTGGATTCTTCTATAATATCCTCTAAAATATTAGGTTTTACCGTGTAAACAATTAAGTCGGCAAGGTAACCTGAAGGCAACTCTGATAAAGAGTTAAAAACTTTATAACCTTCTTTTTTTAAATCTCCTGTATTTCTTTTTATTACAACAACGTCCGCTTTTTTTAAAGCTTTTTTTTGTATGGCACTTGAAAGAATGGCGTGGCCCATTTTACCGGCTCCCATAAAAATTATTTTCATAATTTAACTCCTTGTCTGGCCTGTTCCGCGCACCACATATTTAAATGTGCAAAGCTGCTCTAACCCCACGGGTCCGCGCGCGTGCAGGCGCCCTGTGGAAATGCCTATCTCGGCGCCCATGCCAAATTCTCCCCCGTCGGAAAATTGCGTTGAGGCATTTTTCATAACAACGGCGCTGTCTACATTATTTAAAAACTCTTCAGCCGCGGGCGCGCTTGCGGTAACAATAGCGTCCGTATGGGAGGAGCCGTACGTTCTTATATGCGTAACCGCTTCACCCACGGAGTTTACAGTTTTAACAGATAAAATTTTATCTAAATATTCCGTGCCCCAGTCCTCTTCGGTAGCTAAAGGAAGCTGAGGTATTAAAGCGTTTATATATTGGTCCACTCTTAAGGCGCAGCCCTTTTTCCAAAGAGCGGCAAGCAGTTCTCGTATTTTATCGTCGCCCCAATCTCTGTCAATAAGCAAAGTTTCCGTGGCGCCGCAAATTGAGACACGCCTTAATTTAGCGTTTAAAACAATTTCTATCGCCATATTTAAATCAGCCGCTTTATGCACGTATGTATGGCAAATTCCGTTTAAGTGCTTTAACATCGGTATGCGGCTTTGCGATACTTTCTCAATAAGTCTTTTGCCTCCGCGTGGAACCAGCACGTCGATATATTTTTCCATTTTAAGCATTATGTCAACGGCTTCATGTTCTTTAAAAGGAATAAGCTGTATGGCGTTATGGTTTAACCCCGCGTCTCTTAAAGCGTGTTTAAAAAGATCAACTAAAATATTGCAGGTGTGAAAGCTGTCGCTCCCGCAGCGCAGTATAACCGGGTTTGAGGACTTTAAGCAAAGCGCGCCTGCGTCTATACATACATTGGGTCTGCTTTCAAAAATAACGCCCATAACACCTAACGGCGTTGTAACCCTTTCAATAAGAAGACCGCTTGGCACCTTCCAGTAATCAAGAATCTTTTTAATAGGATCAGGCCTGGCGGCGATATCTCTTAAAGTGTCGGCCATGGCGGCGATATTATTATCGTTTAAGTACAGCCTGTCCTGGTATGATTTAGGCGTACCTTTTGGTAAAGAGTCTAAATCTTTATCGTTTTCTTCTAAAATTTCATCAACATTATCCTCGAGCTCCTGTGCCGCATAGTAAAGCGCCTCATTTTTTTGCCTGGTCGTAGCGTTGGCAAGAGAATAGGATATTTCTTTAGCGTTTTTACATATTTCGGTTACAATCTTTTCAATCATTTTGTATCACCCGGCACAAACCATGTGCATCGTCCTTTTTGTATTAATCTCCGTACAGGATATAATTCCGCCCCGGTTGTTATGACCATGCTGCAATCCGCGGCTACACACATTTTAGCGGCGCAAATTTTGCTGGCCATGCCGCCCGTTCCCAAGGCGGATTTTGTAGGCGCGGCCATTTTTTCAATATTTTCATTTATTTCTTTTACCAGAGGAACAAATTTAGCTTTTTTAGATATTTTAGGATCATTGGTATAAAGACCGTCTATATCCGAAAGCAAAACCAAAATGTCGGCGTCGACCATTTGCGATACTAAGGCGCTTAGTTTGTCATTGTCGCCAAAACGTATTTCTTCTGTTGAAATAGTATCGTTTTCGTTTATTATAGGCACTACATTCATAGCCAAAAGCGCGTTTAAGGTGTTTGTGGCGTTTAAAAAGGTTTTTTCATTATTGGCGTTTTCCCGGGTAAGTAAAACTTGCGCGGTTTTTATTCTCTTTATTTTCAAAATATTTCTGTAAAGTTCGCAAAGCTTAATCTGCCCTACGGCGGCTGCGGCCTGTTTTTGGCTTAAGGTTAATTTGTCATTTACGCCAAACCCCAAAATTTTGCGGCCCAAAGCTATAGCGCCGGAGGAAACTATAACCGATTTTTTACCCAAACACGCCAAATCTCTTATATCCTCGGCAAGGCTGTCTATCCAATAGTCTCTGGTTTCTCCGTCCGAGTCAACTATTAATGACGACCCTACTTTAAAAACTATTATTTCGGCTTTTTGGAACATTTTTTTAGATATGTTTTGTCTCATACTGAAAATTCTCTTTTCATTTATAAATATTATATATATATTGTATCAATAATAAGTTAAAATATAATATGCGCAAAATTCAGGAAGACTTGGTTGACGAGTCTAAAAAAGCTTTTATTTTCTATACAATATTTTCAGTGCTGCTTTTAATACTTCCTTTAGGGGGGGTAGTAAGCTCGGTAAAAGCGGTGCTTTCTTATATTTTTATTCCTCAAATACGCGCGGCGCATTTATCCGTGGAATATTTATCCGAAGTAAATAAAACTGTAAAAGAATTATTAAATGTTCATGCCCAAAACACAATTTTACAAGAAGAAATTAAAAATGTTGTTTTAATTAAAGCAAATGCGGAAGAAGCCCATAAAGAAAACGCGCGCCTTACTGAGGCTCTTAATTTGGAGCCTCTTAAAGAATGGAAAGGCGTTTGGGCTAAAATAGCTTACAGAGATCCTTCCAAATGGACTACTATTACGATAGATAAGGGTTTGATAAACGGGGTTACTTTAAAGAGCGCGGTTATAGGGTTTGACGGCAAAAACTTAGGTTTGGCGGGCACGGTTATTGAAGAGGGTGAAAATACCTCAAAAATTTTACTTATTAATGACGAAGAATTTGCCGCGGCGGTATATCTTGAAAAAAGCGGCGCAGCGGGTCTTTTAAAAGGGGCCTCAGGTAATTATTTAAAACTTAAGTATATTTCTTTAAATACCGAAGTACAGGAAGGGGAAGAGGTTATTTCTTACAGAAGCAGCATGATTTTTCCCGCCGGCATTAAAACGGGAAGGGTCGTAAGCGTGGAAAAAGGCGATGACTTTAAAACATCGCAAACACTAAATATTATGCCGTATGTAAAACCCTCTGAAATTAAGGAAGTTTTTGTAATAACGGGAAACAAATAATTTATGAGAGAAACCATTCAGCTTATTATAGTTTTTTTAATTTCTTCCGTAATTCATTGGGCGTTAGTTTCCTTTGGCGCCAATTATAATATTGCCGTTAATTTTATGTTTGTTGTGGCTGCAGCGGTATGCGCACTTTATAATAAATGGCACGGATATACTTTAGCTTTTTTCGCGGGGCTGTTTTTAGATTTTTTCGGCGTAAATTTGTTTGGCGCTTACGCTTTAACTTTTACGGTTTGTTCGGGCATAATGTATTTAGCCAAAAAAAGTTTCGCGTTAGACAGTGTGCCCACGCAAATAGTTTTAATTTTTATTTTAAGTATTTTCAGTGTTTTGTTTTACAATTTTTCAGGCATAATATTTTTAAAAGGCACTGCCTGGCACGGATTTAAAAGTTTGTTTTTAGGCGCTTTAATAAACGCTCTTATCGCGCCCTGTGTTTTTATGGTTTTTAAAACTTTGAATTTCCGGGCCATGGAAGAATAATGCCGTGCGGTAAGGTTCTTAATGGCGAAGAAGAAAATAACATCTGGCAGGCTTAAACAATTTTTTGCGCTGGCGTTGGTTGCCTGTGCTGTTATAGCCATGCGTCTTATAGACATTCAAGTAATACGCCACGAGTATTATAAACAGCAGTCCGAACGTAACAGAACACAAACACTTTACCAAGTAGCGCCCAGGGGGCGTATATTTACTTCTGAAGGTATCGCTATAGCGCAAAGCAGTCCTGTTTTTTCCCTTTATTTTTTCCCGAGCAAGAACAACTCAGACAATGAGTATATAGCTTCGGTAGCTCAGGCCGTTTCCCAGGCGATAAAACAACCTTACGAGGATATTACAAACAAATTTAAAAGAGCGGTAAAAAGCGGCAAGGCTTCCAAAATAGCGGAAAACCTTTCCGCGGGAAATATTTTAGCTTTATCAGAGCTGCAAATACATTACAGCGGTTTGTATATTATTGAAGAAAGCAAACGGGAATATCCTTATAAAAATATGGCAAGCCATCTTATAGGGTATATGAGCAGTATGGAAGGCTCGGTCTGGCGTGACAGAGACCAAAGCCTTGACTACAGGTTAGATAGTAAAGTCGGCCGTTTTGGTATTGAGAAGAAATTTGAGAAATATTTAAAAGGCTCGGACGGCGGAATATTTTTAGAAGTTGACCACATGGCAAGACTGCAAAGCGTTATTGAAGATAAAAAAGGCCGTCCGGGTGCTGATGTCCACTTAACGTTAAAACATGATTTGCAAAAAACGGCGGAAGAAAGTATTGCCTCATCCAAAACTGGACGAGGTGCGGTTATAGCCATAAATCCTAAAAACGGCGCTGTTTTAGCTATTGCCGCCGCGCCTTCTTTTGACCCTAATATTTTTGTTCCTTACGAACATGAAGATACGGAAAAATTAAGAAAAGATATTAAAGAATTTAACTTAGCCGTACAGGGCGTTTACCCGCCTGCTTCCACTTTTAAAATAATAACGGCTATGGCAGCGTCCGAAGCGGGTAAACTTAATACGGAAATCACCTATAATTGCCCCGGTTATTATGACATAGGTTCAAGGGTTTTTAAATGCTGGACAAGGCACGGTATCGTTGATTTTTGGCGGGGAATGGCGCAATCATGCGATACTTATTTTTATATTTTGGGCGGGCTGGTAGGCTCTGTCGCTATTGAGAGGATGCAGCGCGAGTTCATGTTCGGCTATCCTACGGGTATAGATATTCCGGGGGAAAGAGGCGGCAATTTATTCGGCCCTACAAGAAGGGCAAGAAACAGGACTTACTGGTTTCCGGGCGATACCTTAAACCTTGCAATAGGGCAAGGGGAACTTTTGGTAACGCCTATTAAAATGGCGCAGATAACGGCAGCCGTTGCGAGCAGAGGTAAACTGTGGCGTCCTTATTACCTGGACAGAATAGTTTCCCCGGAAGGAGAAGTACTTCTTCAGGAAGAACCTAAGCTTTTAAGAGAAGTTGCGGCTAAAGAAAAAACCTGGGATATAATTTTTAAAGCTTTAAAAGGCGTTGTTGATAACGGCACCGCTAAAAGCGTTAAGTTAAAAGGGTATGATGTTTACGCTAAAACGGGAACGGCGCAAAATCCGCATGGCGATGACCACGGTTGGATGATAGCCTTTGCCGCGCCTGAAGGAAAAGAGCCTGAGATAGCGGTTGTTGCTTTTGTTGAGTTCGGTAAGTCCGGTTCCGGCGCCGGCGGACCTATTGTGCGCGCGATGCTTAAATCTTATTTTGGCATTAAAGAAAATGTAACAAAAGAGCAGGTTTTTGTAGTTGGCGATTGATTTTTATTTTTTACGGAGCTGTTTATGTTAAACCAAAATTCTTACGGAGCGGACCAAAATATTAAAAGAACCCGTGTGGATTATTTCTTTATCGGGGCTATCTTTTTGCTTGTGCTCATAGGAACAATATGTATTATGAGCGCTGTTGCTGATACGGACCTTAGCTCTGTTATCGTAAGAAAACAGCTTATAGCGCTGCCTTTGGGTTTGGGGGCTTTTTTGATAGGCTGGTTTTTTAATTACCAAATTTATTCGGAGCAATGGAAATGGATTTACGGATTTGTGTTGTTTCTTTTAATAGCGGTGCTTATTTTCGGCACTTACCAAAGGGGTTCAAAATCTTGGTTTGTTTTTCCGTTTTTTTCATTCCAGCCTTCTGAAATATGCCGTGTGGCCACGCTTCTCATAGCCGCCGCTTTTTTAGAAAGAAACGCCCGCAGAATAAAAGAACCTATAGTAATGGCGGGAGTTTTTTGTTTGGTAGCGCCCATCTTTTTACTTATTATGAAACAGCCCGATTTTTCATCTGTTGTAATTACGCTTCCCGCATTGCTCGCGCTTTTATATTGCGCGGGCGTAAATCTTTATTATTTGGTTTTAATATGTTTGTTTGGTTTTTTCGCGGGCATATTTCCTATTTTATGGACTTATTTGCAAATGTATCCGGAGCTGGCCCAAAAAAGTTTTTTATGGGCTACTGTGGGGAAAATGTCTACTAATTATTTTTATATGGCAGGGTTTTGCGCTTTTGTGATAGCCGTTTGTTTGGGTGTTTGGTGGACATTAAAACAACTTAGAATGCCTGTATCGGCGGCTGTTTGCCTGCTTGCCGGCGCTGTAATAATAACAGGTTTTCTTTGCGGGCTTATAGCAGATAAGCATATTAAGCCTTACCAAAGAAAACGCGTGGAGGTTTTTTTAGCCCCAAAATCGGACCCTAAAGGAGCCGGTTACAATGTTTTACAGGCGCAGATAGCAATGGGTTCGGGCGGAATTTTGGGCAAAGGTGTATTTTCAGGCACGCAGTCCCGCCTGGGTTTCGTGCCAGAAAAACATACGGACTTTATTTTAGCCGTAGTGGGCGAGGAACTAGGGCTTTGGGGCACCTTGTCCGTTTTGGGGCTTTTTCTTGTAATATTATGGCGTATTGTGTTTATAGCGTATTGCGCCTGTGATTTTTACGGTTATTTGGTATGCAGCGGTATTTTTAGCATGTTTTTTATATATTGTATTGTTAATTTCGGAATGCTTATAGGACTGGTTCCCGTGGCGGGCATTCCGCTGCCGCTTATTTCATACGGCGGTTCAAATTTTGTGGCAAGCATGTGGGCGCTGGGAATAATACACTCGGTTTATTCCAGAAGAATAACTTTTATTTAAAAGTATGTTAAAAATTTATAAAATGCGTATTAGGTACGCGCGCGGTAAATATATGCAACAGGGCGAAATAAGCGCTGCGTGGCGTGACGCTGTTTTAAAATCCGCTCTGCCTTACGCCGCGGCGGAAAAAATTAATAAAAGCTGGCCCAGACTTACTTTTGGGCCGCCTCTAGCCCAAGGGGTTTTAAGCAACGCCGAATACGTGGATTTATATTTTACGCAAAATGTTAAAGAAAGCGAAGTAAAACAAAATATTTTATTTGGTTCTGATAAAGGAATAAAGATTTTGGAAGTAAAAAGCATTCCGTACCAGTTTCCTTCAGTGGCAAATTTGACGGACGCGGTTGAGTACGAAGTTCGGGGAATACAAAAATACAACCCCGTAAAGTTGGAAGAATTTTTGAGCGGTAAAAATATTTTTATTACGGTCAACCAGGAAAATATCAGCCTTGAAATTGATATTAAGCCTTATATTTATAAGGCACTGGCAGACGGAGACACTTTAAAAATAATACTTCAAACCGTTAACGGTAAATCCCAAAGAGTTGAGCTGTTTTTAGCCAGGTGGCTTAATTTGGATTTTCCTTTACCGGGCGAAGGTTTTAAAAAAACAGAAGTAGAAATTATTAAACAAAAGTTATATTACGCTAACTCTCTTGGCGGGTACAGCGAAGTATAAGAGGAATTTTTTATGAGTAAGACATCGACGGGATTAAAAGTGGAGGTGTTAGCCAACACCTCTTTTGAGGAAACAAGAGTTGCGATTGTGGAAAACGGAAGGCTTGCCGAACTTATGTGGGAGCGCAGAGGCGCCGTAAACATAGTAGGCAATATTTATAAAGCTACGGTAGAAAATGTTTTGCCCGGCATTTCAAGCGCGTTCGTAAATATCGGTTACGAGAAAAACGCGTATTTATATATTTCAGACGTGTTGGGAGATGAAAAGAAAAATATTGAAAAAGTAATTAAGAAAGGGCAGGAAATTATGGTGCAGGTCGTAAAAGACGCGATAGGCACAAAAGGCATGAAAATTACAATGGACGTAACGCTGCCGGGCAGATTTTTGGTTTTAACGCCGCACCAGAGTTTTGTGGGCGTGTCAAAAAATATTGAAGACAACCAGGAAAGGCATAAATTAAACGACATGGTGCAAGAACTTGCCGAGAAATATCTTCACGGCATGGGCTGTATAGTGCGCACAGAGGCTGAAGAGGCTACCAAAGACGAACTTGAAAGGGAAGTTAAATACTTATACCGCCAGTGGCAAAGTATTTTAAATAAATTTGAGACTTTACCTTCACCTTCTATTTTGCATGAGGATATGGATGCGGTTTTGCAGGTATCGCGCGATATTTTATCTGAAAATATAGAAGTTTATTACCTTGATAATAAAAAAGATTATGAGAATGTTTTGGATTTCGTTTCCAAAAACTCGCCTGAACTTAAAGATAAAATAAAACTTTATAAAGGCAAAACGCCGATATTTGAAGCCTTTAACATTGAGTCGGAAATAGATAATTTAAGGAAAACAAAAATTTCTCTTCCCAATGGCGGTAGTATTATTATTCAGGAGGCCGAATCTTTGTGCGCCATAGACGTTAATACCGGTAAATTTACTGGCAGCAAATCGCAAGAAGAAACTGTTACCCAAACAAATATTGAAGCCGCCCAGGAAGTCGCGCACCAGCTTCGCCTTAGAAACATAGGCGGCATTGTGGTTATCGATTTTATTGATATGAAAAAGGCGTCTAACAGGCACCGTGTGGTAGAAGCTCTTGCCGATGCTGTTCACAGAGACAGGGCCAAAATAAGAATTTTACCTATTACCCGCTTAGGCCTTGTTGAAATGACAAGAGAAAGAAAAAAAGAAAGCACAGGCAGCCTTCTTACAGAGGAGTGCCCGCAGTGCCATGGTTCAGGCAGGGTGCTTTCGGCCGAGAGTATGCGCATTAAAATACAGCGTGAGATTTACGATTTAACCCAAGGGCGCCCAGGCGGTAATTTGCGAATAGTTCTTCACCCCGAACTGGCTGACCAAATTAAACACCAGCAAAGCGTTATCGAGCAAAATATACACCGCTCCATGAAAATACAGTCCGACGCGCAGCTTTCCTGGGAAGACTATAAAATAGTTTTAGAATAAATAAGAGCAGCTAAATGAAAAAGGTTTTAATAAGCTTTGTACTTTTATGTATGTCCGCTTTTGCTTTTTCCAATGAAGTCAATATTTTTGACAGCGGAAAAAGCAAAGGTTCGGTTAGATCATACATAAACTACTCCACTGTTTTTGTAGACGCCCAGGCTATGGCCAAAAAACTAGGCGGCGAAAGCCAGTTTTTTGCCCAATCTAAACAAATGCGTATTAAAATAAAATCTTTTACCGCGGTTATCAACGCCGGTAAAACGGAAATCATTGTTAACGGGCAGCAGGAAAAACTGTCTTTGCCTGCTGAAATTACAAAGTCAAAAATTTATATTCCGGTTGATTTTTTTCTGCATAAAGCATTATCGGAAGCATTGGGAAGACAGCTTCTTTTTTCAGACGGGAAGTTTTGCCTGGAAAGGTTTTATAATATTGAATATTTAAATTCGGAAACATTTAACACGCATTCAATAGTTGTTTTTGACATGAAAAAAGATTTGCCTTTTACAAAAACGGTTAAAAACAAACGTGTGGCGGAAGTAGAAATTCAGGGCGGTATTTTTAAACGTATAGGAACAGTAAGGTTAAAAGATAAATTTATAAATAATTTTACCGTAAAAAAATGCGGCGATAATGAATGTATACGTTTTTTAACCTCCCCAAAGACTGACGGCTGGAGTTTGGAAAAAGAAGGGCGTAACCTTGTTTTTAAAGCTTGGGAAAAGGGGTTTGGAGCCGCTGCTGCGGACGCGTCTTTACCTGCCGTTAAACGAGAAGACAACATTTCCCAATCTGATGACGAAGACGACGACGGGGAAATCTTGGCGGAGGACAGTTTTTTCTCATCCTCAGCGGTCGTAATAGCGAGGGCAAAACCTTCTGCCGTGCAAACAACTTCTAAAAACACAAAACGTAAAATGAAAATCGTTATCGATCCCGGCCACGGCGGTAAGGATCCCGGCGCTACAAGAAAATACAGCTCAACGGAAAAAGATATAAACCTTTGGATAGCGAAAGAGTTGTACGCTCTTCTCAAGAAAAAAGGTTTTGACGTAAAACTTACTCGTGATAACGATACTTTTCTTGCGCTGAACCAACGTTCCAAAATATCTAATGAGTTTGATGCTGATTTGTTTGTTTCCATACACGCCAACGCTTCAAAGAAAACTGCCGCGCAGGGGTTTGAAGTTTATTTCCGCTCGGAAAAAGCCACAGACTCCGAAGCCGCCGAAACCGCTGCGTTTGAAAACGAAGCCTTACAGTATGAAGATACAAAAATTAACCTTGCTTTCGCTGATAAGCTGCTTCAATTTTTAGCGGTTAATGAATATATTAATGAAAGTTCCAAACTGGCGGGGCATGTGCGCAACAGTGTAAAAGCAACCGCGGGCACAGGGATAAGAGTTAACCCCAACAGCAGCATAAAACAGGCTAATTTTTATGTGTTAAAAGGCGTTGATTCACCCGCTATACTTGTAGAGTGCGGGTATATAAGCAACCCTTCAGACAGAAAACAGCTTAACACCAAGGCCGTAAGGAATAAACTGGCGGAAGGTATTTATAAAGGAATACTTTCTTACGCTAAAGCCGAAGGATGGCAATAATTTAAAACCCCCGTTTTTAAAACGGGGGTTTTTATTTTTATCTTCTTTTAAAAATCATAAAACCATTTAAGAACTTAAATGAAAAAAGGACCTATCGTTAAAATAGGCCTTTAGACCCTGGTTTTACCTGCAAAATTTAATTAAAGTATAGTAGAGCAATGGAGATACCATGAAAAATACTTTAAAATTCCTTTTGGCGCTCGGCGATTCAAAAATGGTTATTATAGACAACGAGAAAGGACCTCACCATATTTATACTGCCAAGCCGGATACAAAGCAAAGAGAAAATTCCTTAAAAAGAATAGCGCAAACTTTCTTTATGGACTGATTTTATTCCCTAAACCCCTCCTTTTAAACCCCTTGATAAACCCCAAGGGGTTTTTCTTTTGATACAATTTCTTTATATTCAAAAACGGAGATTTTATGAAAAAAATATTTTTATTTATTTTTATCTGTTTGTTCGCGGCTGGGCTGAGCGCGCAAGATAAAGAAACGCTTAAACCTATAATGGCCCGCAACTTAACTACCGAGCAAGACTTCTATAACGCTATAACAATTTTTTCAAGAACACATGACCAAAATCTTATGTTTGCTTCGGCAGCCGCGCTTATTGATTCCGTGCCTCCCGCTAAGTTTGAAAATAATATTTTAAGCGTTATTCTTTCCCCTACGGCTGATTCTATTAAAGTATTTTTCGGTGCGGTTATTTTATCTTCTATGGACTCTGGCAACAAGGACCTTATTGATATTGTAAGCAGCGGCTTAAGCAGCCAAGACTCCATTGTAAAAGGTTACGCAGCCGCAAGTTTGGCTTTATTAGGCGGGCTTGATAAAAAGAATGCGGATTTGATTATCGGTCTTTACAGCTTTGACAAAGTGTTTGCTTTAAAAGCTTTAAACGCTTTAACCGGCTACAAAGAAAAAGAGCTTGTTAAATTGGTAAAAAAAGCGGCTAAAAGTAAAGACAGTTCCGTAAGAAAGGGCGCCGCGCAGATGCTTGGCACTTTTACCGGGGAGGACAGTACAAAAGCGCTGTTTGCCATGCTTAAGACGGAAAGTGACTCAGACATTATTTCCGATATAGCGTTTTCTTTAAGCAGAAGACCTGATTTAGCCGCACCGGGTATAAAGAAATGTCTTTCAACGGACAGTTCCAAAAAAATTGCCTTAGGATGTTCTTTAACACTGGGCTTTATGGAAG
This sequence comes from Elusimicrobium minutum Pei191, assembly GCF_000020145.1. Taxonomy (NCBI): domain Bacteria; kingdom Pseudomonadati; phylum Elusimicrobiota; class Elusimicrobia; order Elusimicrobiales; family Elusimicrobiaceae; genus Elusimicrobium; species Elusimicrobium minutum. The sequence continues at coordinate 1,473,807 of NC_010644.1, read as the reverse complement.
CGGACGGTATTGATATTATTAGAGAAGGGTTAAAGAGTTCTGATGAAAATACCAGGATAAATTCTTTGCGCGCCGTTTCCGTAAAAGCAAAAGCGTTGTCTGAATATAAAGGTAAAATTGCCGATATGGATTTGGAAAAGCAAAATTTAAAAAGTTTAATTCCTTTAATAGCGGCTATGAAAAATGACCCCAGTAAGAAGGTAAGCGAAATTGCCGAACAAACAGGAAGGGCTTTTATTAATTTATTGTAGTTAAAGAAATAAAAATCCCCCCAGTTAACCGGGGGGATTTTTATTTAAAACTAATTTTTATAATATTTGATAATAACTGCAAGGTCCCGTTGAACTGCACCCTGTGCTTGATAATTTACCACCCAAAGATTTGCATACCCCGTGCGCCCTTTTATTTTCATTATAGGCGTAACAATATATTTTGCCGTTGCTTTTTCCGTTATCTAAGGTTACTCTTAATAAAAAATCCTTAAGCACTTTTGAGTTGCGTCCGTAAACCGCCCAAGTAGTGCTTGGCGTGTCGGCCACTAAGTTAAAATAATCACCGTTGGAATATGAGCGGCGGCTTGTTGTGGAGGAACTGCTTCCGGAGGGCATTTCAACGTCTAAATTATCAAAATCCAAGGTGTACTCCCCCGTCATAAGAAAATACCTTTCCTCGGCGTCTTTAATAGCTTTACATAAAGGCAGCAGGCCTATCAGGCGTGACTTGTCCGCAGTTTTTTGATATTGGGGTAAAGCTATGGCGGCCAAAATACCTATAATAAGAACTACCACCAAAAGTTCTATTAAGGTAAATCCTTTTTTTATATTTGCTTTCATTTGAATATTATACAAACATTAAAAATAAAATCCCGTTAAATTTTAACGGGATTTTATTAAAATAAGGTGATTATGAAGCGGATCCGCAGCACTTTTTGTATTTTTTACCGCTGCCGCAAGGGCAAGGGTCGTTGCGTCCTATTTTTTCATCATCGCTTTTTACCACGGTTTGTATTTTATGTCCGTTTTGATGTTCTTCTTTAAGTTCGGATTCATGGGCTTTTATCCACTTTTTCATCTGTTTGATGTTTTTAAAATCCACGCCGTCTTTTTCCATGCGTTTGGCAATTTCAATAAACCGCGCTTTAACGGCAGGGTCAGACATTTGTTTTTTTACAGGTCCCGGTAAAGTGGCAAATTCGCGTTCTATTTTTTCTTCAATAGATTCCTTTTTTCCCGGTTGGGTTTTTGCCTGGTCGGCCGAAGATGTGTTTTGCTTTTGGGCATCTTCTTTTTTCTTAAACGGATTCCAAATCATTTGTTACTCCTGTGAATTTACAATTTGAGCTACTAAATTTTTTATGATTTTGGCTTTTTCAAAGTAATCGGCTGTTCTTTCTATAACTACTCTGTTTGGATGGCCTTGCCAAATATCTAATATCTTTTGGTCAACTTCAAGCGCCTTTTCCAATGTTTCGGTACGCACGCTTGTTTCCTGGTAAAAACTTTTATCCATAGGGGGGGAAAGGTGTATTACCAAGTCGTATCTTTTAAATTCGTTTTCTTTTGTGGTGTTCATTTCTTTTAAAAAATCTTCCACGCCGTAAGGCCAATAAACCGCACCGTCAAGCGTTCCTCGGTCGCATACTATTACGTTAGCGTTCGAAGTTTCCTGCGCCAAGGCTTCAAGTTCTTTGGATACAAAATAAATTATGCGCTGTCCGTGAAACGTATGTCTGGGGGAATTGTCTTTCCTGGGATAACCGCCGCTGTAAATTAATGTAGCCGCTTCTTTAACAAGTTCAACTTTTTGGCCGAACGCCTCTTTAAGTATTGATAAGGCCGTTGTTTTACCGCCGCTCGGGCCTCCGGTTAATGCAATTGTTTTTTTCATAGCTCGCCCTCTTGGATGGTGTCTTCCGGCGCATTTTCGATATGCGCAGGGGTTTTTAGTTTTTCATCTAACTTATTTAAAGTTTCCAAATATTTATCTCTGGCAACTTCAAACTCTTTCATTTTGTCTTTAGCTATTTCGCTTACTGCGGAATTTCTGTTTTTCATTTTCAAGAAATCCTGAAATTTGCCGTGTTCGCTTATTCTAAAATCCAAATGCGGTCCGGTGCTTAATCCCGTGGAGCCTACATACCCTATAACTTTACCCTGCTTAACCTTTTCCCCTTTTTTAACATTAAAACTTTTTAAATGCCCGTAAGTGGTTACAAATGAGTTAGCGTGCTTAACTTCTATATAATTGCCAAAACCGCCCTTCCAGCCCACAAAGGTTACAACGCCGTCGGCTATTGTTTCAACCGGCGTGCCCACAGGCGCGGCGTAATCAATGCCTAAATGCGGGCGTCTTATGCGAAGTATGGGGTGCATTCTGCGCGGATTAAAGCGCGATGTTATTCTTACACCTTTAAAACTTATCGGTGATTTTAAAAACATTTTTTTTGTTACTTTGCCGTCTTTGTCGTAAAAATCACCCTCAAAGCCGAACGCGTAGTTTTTGCCGGCCATACCGCCTTCATATTTTGCGGCAAGTATATGCTGGTCAACCACCATTCCGGTAACGGTGTAGTCTTCGTCCCAAATTATGCTGTACGTGTCGCCTTTTCTGGTTTCGGAATTAAAATCGATATTCCAAGAAAAAATGTCCGTAAAAGCCACTATTAAAGGCACAGTCATTCCTTCGCTCTGCATGGAGGCGAATAAAGAACTGTATATGGTGCCGTAAGCCGTTTTTTGCCTTGTTTTTACTTCTATGTCTATAATTCCCGCGATTAATTCACCGTCTTCAAGCGCGGCTACATAATACCTTGTTAAATCGCGTGTTACCACAAGCATTTTAAAGGCGTTGTCATCGCCGGTAACAAGCATAAATGAATCTTGCGGTCTTATTTTACGCGTATGCATTACAGTATCAAGTTTATTTACTATGTTATAAATAAGAATTTTATCTAAACCTGTTTGTTCAAGGTGGTTATAAAGAAGCGTCTTTTGCATATTCTGTTCGCGTACAGAGGTATTAGGCGGCGGTATAATAGCGTTTCTTTGCGCTTTTTTATCTCTCATTATTAAGAAGATAGCAATGGAACATAAAACAATACAAAGCAGCATTAAGTAGAAAAGCCCTTTTTCTACTTTAGAATAACAGATTTTGCAAAAGCTAACCGTATTTTTTATTTTTTCTTTCATGGGTTATAAAAACTTCAGGCGGGGATAGAATCCCCGCCGTTTTAGTATTAATTATTTTTGGTCTTTAAGAAAAGAACAAAGCGCTATCGCGTTTAATTTTGTGTTGGGAGCGTCCGCTCTTGACGGTAAAATAACCGGTATTTTAGCTCCTACAAGTATTGTGGCCGCTTTAACACCCTCGCCAAAGAATGTAAGCGCTTTATAAAGCGGATTGGCCGCGTCTAAATCAGGCAGGACGCAAAGGTCAACGTCGCCCGGTATTTCGGCGTTTTTAATGCCTTTTTCAGCCGCAAGTTCTTTTGAAAACGTCATGTAAACGTCATAAGGTCCTTCAATAACGCAGCCTTTGATATCGCCCTTTTTATTCATTTCAACCAAGGCGGCGGCGTCAACCGTGCTGGGAATTTTTTCATTAACTTTTTCCACGGGGCAAACCATTGATACTTTGGGATTTTCAACACCTATTTTATTAAACACGCTTACGGCGTTATTAATAATTTTTACTTTTTGTTCAAGCGTGGGGGAAATTAATATAGCCGAATCCGAAACAGCGAACATTTTTTTGTATTTCGCGGCTTCAAATAAAACAAAGTGCGTAAGTATGGCTCCTTCAGGGACGAGGCCGGCCTCTTTATTTAAAATAGCTTTCATGTAATATTTGGTGTCAACTAAACCTTTTACCAAAAAGTCGCCGTTGCCTTTAATAATTTGTTCAACCGCTAAGTTGCACATTGTAGGAACGTCGGCGCATTCTATAAATGTAAATTTATCTTCTTTTAATCCTATGGCGGACATCATTTCTTTAACCTGCGCCTCGGGGCCTATTAAAATACCGCTGCTTATAAGTCCGTTTTCATCAGCCATTTTTATAGCTTCTAACGCTTCCGAGTTGTTAGCGCCGGGCACTACAACTCTGTTCGATTTGCCTTTGACCTGGGTAATAAGGTCGGTGAAATTTTTGAATTTCATTTATTTAATTCTCCTAAGTTTTATTTATATTGTTTAATTATTTCAGGGTTTTCCAAAGCGCGCGCGGCGGCTTCTTTTAAAGCGGCCTTTTCATCGCCTCCGGGATACACAAAAAATTTATCCGTAATAAATCCTGTTCTTTCCTTTATCATATTAACTAAATATTCATTATAGGCAAGCCCGCCTGTTAAAATAATAGCGTCAACATCCCCTTTAAGTACGGTAGCCATAGCGCCTATTTCTTTTGAGATTTGGTAAATCATGGCGTCAAATGCTTCCTGCGCCGCTTCTCTTGAACAATTGATTGTTGAGCCGGGCTTCTTTTTCCCGGAGGAAATATAATTATATAAATCCGCAATATCGGAAGTGCCCGTATGCGCTATCATGCCGCCGCGGCCGCGCATTTTTTTACGCAGCTCCTGTATTGTATACTGCCCGCTGAAACACATTTCAACAAGCTCTAAACTGGGTAAAACGCCGCTTCTTTGCGGAGTCATCGGGCCTGCGCCTTCAAAGCCGTCAGACACGTCTATAACTTTACCTTTTTTATGTGCGCCCACACTTACGCCGCCGCCGCCGTGCATTACTATAAAGTTGCATTCTTTATACTTTTTGCCCAGTTCTTTGGCTGCGGTAATAGCCACGCGTTTTTGGTTTAAAGCGTGAAAAATTGATTTTCTTTTTATTTCTTTAAATCCTGTGTATCTGGCAAGAGGCTCCATTTCGTCCACTACCACAGGGTCCGCTATAAAACATGGTTTGCCCAAAGATTCGGCGATTTCACGCGCCAAAATACCGCCCAGATTGCTCGGGTGATGGCCGTTATAACCCCTTTTTAAATCGGCAAGCATAGCTTCGTTAATTGTATAAATGCCGCCTTCAATATGTTTTAACAGCCCGCCGCGGCCGATAACGGCGTCTATTTCATTTAAATTGATTTCATGTTTTTTTAAAACGTCTAATAAAAATTTTCTTCTTAAAGGAATTTGTTCGGAAAGTTCTTTGCCTGCAAATGAATCCAACTCTTCTTGAGAATATCTTGCTGATTCTTCAAATACGGTTTTTGGGCCTTTGTAATAGCCTATATCATCCGAGGTTGACCCTGGATTTATAACTAAAATATTGTGTTCCATATTTCACCTTTTCAAGCCGTGTCTAATGAATATATATAATCATTTTAACAAATTAAGGAATTTTTTAATAATAAAAAGCTGTTTTTTTGATAATGACGAACTTTTTAAAATATTTTTTATAAGCAGTTCCCGGTCAGTTTTTGTAAGCTCTTTTTTAAACTCTTTCCTGTCAAATAATTCCAAAATATCAGCGGTAAGCAAATCAATATCTTTAAAAGAAGGCAGGTTCGTTTTTTGCTGTTTTAAAGTTTTAAAATTTTTTGTTTTTGCTGTTTCATAACACACAAGATTAACCGCCTGCGCCAAATTTACAGAAGGCTGTTTTGTTGTTGTTGGTATATTTAAAACAGCGTCGCAAAGTTCAATGTCTTTTACGCTAAGACCCGTTTTTTCGGAGCCGAACACAACGGCAATTTTGCCCCTTTTAATATGGTTGTTTATATTTGGCAGCGAAACAATTTCTTTTTGTGTGTTTCTGTTTTTCAGGCTTGTCGCGGCGAAGGCAAAATTGCAGTCGGCAAGAGCGTCTTGCAAATTGTCAAAAATTTTAGCTTTTTTTAATAAATCCTCAGCCCCGACGGCAGCTTGCGCTTCCTCCAAATTAGGGATATGCGCGCCTGCGATTCTTAGGTCGCTTAACCCGAAATTTGCCATAGCGCGCGCGGAGGCGCCTATGTTATTGGGGTTTCTCGGTTTTACCAGTATTATCGTTATCATTTTTTTGTTTTGCCAAACCTGTAAAAGAAACTATAAAAATTACTATAAGAAGTATAAAAATAATTTCCACCGGGAACGGGTGTGAATGTAATCCTATACCCGGGTTAGCTTCAACGTAGGAGCTAAACGCACCCCATTTAAAAAGCATGGTAACTATGCCGGCCAAAGAGCCTATAAACATTATCTTAAAAGTTTTAAATACGGCTGATATAAAAACCATCAAAACTATAAGATAAAAAAAGAGTTCGGGCATTTCCATATTATTTAGCCAAAGCCTCCGTTATAATTTCAGATAAACTGGGGTGCGCGAACACAACGTCTTTTAGCCGGGTTGTTGTCATACCGGCGGCAATAGCCACGCTAAAAATATGAATCATTTCACTGGCGTTCGGGCCGGCTATGGCCGCGCCTAAAATTTTTAAAGTTTTAGCGTCAGAAAAAATTTGCAACTGCCCTTCGGTTTCATCTTGCGTTTGTGCTCTGCCGTTAGCTAAAAAAAACGCGCGCTGGATTTTAACCTCATATCCCGCTTTTTCAGCCTGCGCCTTATTTAAACCCGCAGAGGCAACTTCCGGCGAGGTATACATTGCTCTCGGTATTAAATTATTATTATAAACTTCTTTATGTCCGCAAATGTTTGAAGCCGCCACCTCGCCTTGTTTTGAAGCCGCGTGCGCAAGCAGGCAAAGTCCGTTTACGTCGCCCACAGCGTAAATATTTTTGGCAAGGTGTAAAGTTTGGGGGTTAACCTCAACGCCCCTTCTTGTCCACGGTACGCCTATATTTTCAAGTCCGATATCGCCAAGGTGCGCCGTGCGGCCTACGGCAACTAAAATTTCGTCAGCGGCAATATCCTCGCCTGTGGATAAAGTAATAATTTTTTTGCCGTTTTCAACGCGCGCCTTGTCCGCTATTACGGAGGTTAAAATATTTATTCCCCGTTTTTTAAAGGATTGTGTGAGCGTTCTTATCGAGGTTTCGTCTTCACCCGGTACAAGGGCGGGCTGCATTTCAATAATTGTTACTTTTACGCCTAAAGAATTAAACAGGCTTGCAAATTCGCACCCTATAACGCCGCCGCCTAAAATAGTAATTGTTTGTGGCAGTTTAGGTATATCAAATACATTGCTGTTGTCTAAAATATCAATGCCTTTAAAAATTTCCGGTATAAAAGGGTGTGTTCCGGCGGCTAAAACAGCAGAGTCGAAATGGATTATTTTCATTCCTTCTTGTGTTAAAAGCTCAACTTCGCTATCATTTTTAAATTTAGCGCGGCCTTCAATATATGTAATACCCGCCGTATTAAACATTGAAAGAATACTTTTTTGAAAACGCTCAATAACATTTTTTCTTCTTAAAGAGATTTTATTCCAATCGGGATTAGCGGTTATGGATTCTTCTATAGCAAGCGAGGGTATTTTTTTAACTATATCAAAACGGTGAGCCGCGTCTAAAAGAGATTTTGAAGGTATGCAGCCGCAGTTAAGGCAGGTTCCGCCGACGGCTTTTTTTTCAATAACTGTTACTTTCGCGCCTAAAGAAGCGGCTTTTAACGCAGCGGGATATCCGCCCGGGCCGGCGCCTATAATTACAATGTTTTTGCTCATAAAACCCCCTATTGGAAACTAAATATATTTTATCATTAAAAATATTCTTACAAAAAACTATAATAACAAGTATGAAAGAAAAAGAAAAGCCAAGCCATACCGGACACAGGGAAAGAATAAAAAACAAGTTTGCCAAAAACGGGTTGGACGGTTTCATGGAGCACGAAACGCTTGAGCTTTTGCTTACCTATTCTATACCCCGTAAAGACACAAAACCCATAGCTTGGGAGCTTATAAAAAAATTTGGCTCTTTAAGCGGGGTGTTGGACGCGTCACCCCAGGAACTTATGGAAGTTAAAGGCGTAGGAAAGGAGACGGCTTTATTTTTAAAAGTGGTGCGCGGCGTTTATAAAAAATACGCTTTTAGCAAATTAAAAAAGGCCGATATTATAAGAACGCCTGAGGATGTGGCTAACTATTGCAGGGCTTCTTTGGCCGAACACAAGGATGAGGTTTTTGAAGTAATTTATCTTACTGTCAGAAACACTGTTATAGGTACGGAAGTACTTTCCGTAGGCGCTATTGACCGCGCCAGCATATCACCCAGGAAAGTGGTTGAAGGCGCTTTAAAGGCAAAAGCCGTGGGGATAGTGCTTGTGCATAACCATCCTTCGGGGGACCCTTCCCCCTCTATGGAAGATATTTCTTTTACCAAAGAAGTTGCGCAGGCCGCGCGGATTTTGGGCATAATGGTGCATGACCATATTATTGTTGTGCGCGGCGGTTATTACAGCATGCGCGCGAAAAGCCAGATATAATTTCCGGCTTGCGGTTTTTTTATTATCATTTCCCACTGGACAAGACAAATTATATTTATTAGTGTTTACTGTATAAAGATTTAACTTTTTTAGCGGAGGACTTAATGTCAAAAATTACAAAAATTTTATTTATTTTACTTTCCGGGGCTTTTGTTTTAACGGCGTGCGACAGTAAAAGCGAACCGGTTTCAGCACAAATTTTTTCTGTTTTAAACGCGCTGCCCGCCGGTGACACTATTACGCTTAACGGTACGCAAATTATGTCTTTGGACAGCACTACAACAACTGACGGTAAAGGCGGAATAGCGGTTTACGCCAAAGAACTGGCCCCGACCGTAACGCTGGATGCAAACGGCGATGTTGCCTTTATAACAATGAGCACTCCTCTTATTTTTCAAAAAGACAATTTATCAAGCTATCCTTTAACGGCTTTTGTTTTTACTTCCGATTTCAGCGGCACATCCGCTATTTCAACGGGCGGAAGTGTTGTTTATACCGCCAAAAATAAACTTGCCGTAGGCGGCGCTAAAATGGGACTTAAGCACGGTGATTTCGGTTATTGGAGGGAGGTTGTAACCGCTAATATTAATAACTCTGCCGTTGGCACACATTATGACAGAAATTATATTTTTACAGACGCTTTTGTAATTGCCGACTCAACCAAAAAACCTGATTTAACAGCCCTTAACAATAACGATTCCAATCACAGCTTTAAAGGTAATGTTTTAGGCAGCGTTACTTTAATGAAAGATAACGGAGTTAACCCGGAAACGGCGGCAGGTTACGCTGACTTAACCGGCGGCATCACTTTAAGCGCTAATTTCAAAGACCAAAAAGTAAGCGCCTCTATGGATTTAAATGTTGACGGTCACAAATGGTACAGTTTTGAAACGGACAATACTTCGCAAAATCTGAATTTGGCGGACGGTTCTTTTAACAATTCGGGCGGAAGTTTGAAAGTTACGTCAACGCCTTCAGGCATTGATTCAAAGTATGAATCTACCGGAAGTTATACATCAAGCTTTCAAGGCAATTTTTACGGTGAGGACGGGAAAATCCCTGACGAGGCTTTGGGTATTTTTAACATAAATTTCCAAGGGTATAACGGCGCCGGGTTCAGGCCTGTGGTAAGCGGGGCTTTCGGAGTTAAAAAATAGAAAACAGTTAGTTTTTATAAAGATAAAGGGAGGAATAAACAACCTCCCTTATTTTTTGGACTAATAAAAGGGTTTACGGCCTTTCAAAAAAAATTAAAATTTGTATAATAGGTTTGGTTATGTCAAAATCACACATAAGCCCTTTAGACGGGCGTTACAAGAGCAAACTTTCCGCGCTCTCCCATTATATGGGGGAAGCCGCGCTAAGCGGACAAAGAGTTAATGTTGAAATAGAATATTTTAAAGCGTTAGCAGGCCTGGGTTTAAAAAACTTTCCCAAACTTAAAGAAAGTGAAGTTAAAATTTTAAATTCCATTTTGCCCCTTTCCGAAGCGGACCTTGTTACAATAAAAGATATTGAATTTAGGGGATACCGCCAAATAAAGGCCACCAACCATGACGTTAAGGCCATAGAATACTTTTTAAAATTAAGGCTCGGCGCTTCAAGCCTTAAAAACCGTTTGGAATGGATACATTTTGCTTTAACTTCGGAAGATATTAACAGCATTTCTTACGCGCTTATGCTTCGTGACGGGGTTGAAAATGTTTTGCTTCCAGAGCTTAAAAAAATACATAAAGAATTGACGGATCTTTCCAAAAAATACGCCTCAACGATTATTTTGGCAAGAACGCACGGGCAGGCGGCCGTTCCTACCACTTTCGGTAAAGAATTTAAAGTTTTTGAATACAGATTAAGAAGGCAGATAAAACAGCTTGAAAAACAGCAGATATCTTGCAAACTCGGCGGAGCCGTGGGCAACTTTAACGCGCATTTTGCCGCGTTTGATAAAGTAAACTGGCATTCTTTCGCCAAAAAATTTATTTCGGGCTTTAACAAAGGCCGCGGCGTAAAGATATTTTTAAATGAAGTTTCCACTCAAATTGATTCGCATGATACTTACGCGGAGCTTTTTGATAATGTAAAAAGAGCCAATACAATACTTTTGGATTTTTGCCAGGATATGTGGCGTTATATAAGCGACGATTACATTAAGCAGCGTCCGGTCGAAGGGGAGGTAGGGTCTTCCACCATGCCTCAAAAAGTTAATCCGATAGATTTTGAAAACGCCGAGGGAAATATAGGGCTTGCCAACGCGCTTTTCGGCTATTTTTCCTCAAAGTTGCCTGTTTCAAGGCTGCAGAGGGATTTGTCAGACTCCACGGTTTCCCGCAATTTCGCCGTGGCTTTCGGTTACTCTGTTGTGGCTTACTCAGCCATACTTAAAGGCCTTGGCAAAATAAGCGTAAATACGCAAAAGTGTGCCCAGGCGCTGCATGAGCACCCGGAAGTTCTTGCCGAAGGTGTTCAAACAATACTTAGAGCCTGTGGCATTCAAAACCCGTATGAAAAGCTTAAAGCTTTAACCAGAGGCAAAAAGATTGATAATGAAGTTTTACGTAGATTTATTGAGGATTTAGATGTAAGCAAAGAAGTAAAAGACAAACTAAAAAAGCTTTCTTTAGAGCAATACACCGGAATAGCGGCAAAATTGGCCAAAGGGCTGAAATAATAAGAGGTTAATATGATAGATATAGTTAGCGGCGGTCAAGCCGGAGACGAAGGAAAGGGCAAAATTTCCGCCTACCTTTCATACAAAGGCAATTACAGTTACTGTGTGCGCGTCGGCGGTCCGAACGCGGGACATACTGTTATCAAAGACGGTAAAAAATACACTTTAAAAAACATACCTTCGGGCTTTTTAAACCCTAAAACAAAACTAGTTTTAGGCCCGGGGGCTTATACAAAACTTGAATGGTTTATGGCGGAAGTTGAAGCTACCGGCGTTAGGGACAGAATTATAGTTGACCCTTTTGCCGTTTTAATTAACGACGCACAGACCTCGGCCGAAAAAGAAAATGCGCATTTTATGCAAAGTATAGGAAGCGTCGGCACGGGTTTGGGGCAGGCTGTCAGGGACAGAATTGAACGCCGCCAGATTACCTTTGCCAAAGACGAGCCTTTGCTTAAAGAGTATATACGGGAAGTACCTGAACTTCTTAACAAGGCTCTTGGTAAGAATGAGGATATTTTGCTTGAAGGAACACAAGGCATCAAACTTTCTTTGCTTCACGGGGAATACCCTTTTGTTACTTCACGCGATACTACCGCCTGCACGTTTTTGGCCGAAGCGGGTTTAGGCCCCAAAGCGGTAAGAGACGTTTACGTTATTTTTAAACCTTATGTAAGCCGTGTCGGCCCCGGTCCTTTAAAGGGTGAAATTACCGAAGAAGAAGATTTGGAAGTTTACCATACAAAAGGCGGCGAAGTAGGCTCCGTAAGCAAAAGGTTAAGAAGAATAGGCGATTTTGAACCTTACTACGCAAAACGCGCTATCGCAATTAATAACGGTAATAAAATAGCCATTACCCACATTGATATGTTTAAAGGCAATGATAATGTTAAAAAGTTTGAAGACCTTACCGACGAAGCTAAAAACTTCATTTTTAATATAGAGGATATGATGAAAGATGTATATCCTTTCCCCAAAGTTGCGCTTATTTCACACGGCGCCGAATTGGAAGACGTTATAGTAAGGTAATTTGTTTTGTTTGTTAAAAGAGCCGCTTTAAAGCGGCTCTTTTTTTGTTGGAAATTGTTTGTTTTTCGGCGGGTAAAGTAGAATTTATATTCGAGGAAAATTATTTTTGAGAGTTTAGTTGAATTAAAAAAGTTTATTCTTATAATATTAATAACGGTATACAAACATTGTGATTTGACTGTTCTTTTTAATTATGATAATATTTTTATAGGAAAAAGCAGGCCGTGGCTTTCGGTGAAATTGCCAAAAATTGCTTAGTGCTCCACGAGAAACCAAAGTAAGGTTTTCTTGTAGGGGTTTTTTTATTCTAAAATAAAGAAAAGGAATATGAGAACTTACGAAACAGTAACAATACTTAAGCCTCAGCTTTCAGATAATGAAGTGGCTGAGTTTTTAAACTCTGCGAAAGAGTTTATTACAAAAGCAGGCGGGGAAATAGTCTCCGAAGAAAAGCTTGGTAGAAGAAGATTTACTCATGAAATCGATCACGTTCGTGACGGTTTTTATGTGTATTTAAAATTCAGAGCTCTTCCTGCATTCGTAAAAAGCTGGGATGAAATGGCCAAGCTTAACGAACAAATACTGCGCTCAATAGTAATGCTTTCTATCGAAATAAAAGCTAAAGCGCAAACCGTAAAATAGGTAAATAAAAATGGCATCACAAATAAGATTACCTGAACAGAACCTTGTTCTTCTTACCGGCAGACTGACCAGAGACGCGAACACGGCTTTTACCCAAAAGGGCGCCGCTGTAAGCCGTTTTGACATAGCGGTCAACCGCAGGTATATGGACGCTAACGGCAGCTGGCAGGACGAAACAACCTTTGTGCCCGTAACCCTTTGGGGTCCCGCGGCCGAAAGGTCTAAGGACAGGCTTAAAAAAGGCGTGCCCGTGCACGTTGAAGGCCGTTTAGTGCTTAACGAATATACGGATAAAAACGGCGTTGCGCACAAAAATCTTCAGGTTAATTGCAGAAGAATACAGATTTTACAGTCTGCGTTTTCTGAATCGGCTTCAGGCTCCGGCGCCTCGTTTAATGATACCCCGGTTGACAATGAAGCTATTGATGATGATGTCCCGTTTTAAAAATTTACACAAAAACTAAGAGGAAGTTATAATGTCAGAAGAAAAGATTGTTAATACAGAAGCTGCTCCCGAAGCCGTCGCAGAAAGGCCGGCAAGAGCAGAAAGATCAGAAAGACCAGAAAGGCCGGCTAAAGGTCCTTTTGGAAAAAAACGCTTTGAAAGCAGAAGAAAAGTCTGCAAACTCTGCGCTGAAAAAATTGAAAATGTTGATTATAAGAACTTTCAGTTCATTAAATCATTTACAATGGATTCGGGTAAAATCCTTTCCAGAAGAATTACCGGCACATGCGCTAAACATCAGCGCCAAATAGCGTCAGCTGTTAAAAGGGACAGAAACTTGGCTATCTTGCCTTATTCTTTACCTAAAAAATAAAAATATATTTGCCCGCGTATAATTTTGGCATTGCCGGGCGGTTTGAAAAATAATTTTTCAAACAGTGCAATACCTAATCTTTTAAGGAGACAGAATTAAATGAAAGTCATTTTGAGAAAAGACGTAAAAAATTTAGGCATGGTCGGCGATATTGTTGAAGTTAAACCCGGCTATGGAAGAAACTATTTAATCCCCCAGGGCTTGGCGGAAGTAGCCACCGAAGGCGCAGTTAAAAACTGGCAGCTTGGCGCGGAAAGAAGAGCCAAAAAAATTGAAGCCGAACTTAAAGCCGCTCAAGCAGCAGCTTCTAAGCTTAAAGATATTGTTCTTACTTTTACAAAGAGCGTCAATACGGAAGGCGTTGTTTTCGGTTCAGTTAACAAAGCCGATATATACAAAGCTCTTAAAGAACTCGGACATGAAATCGAAAAGGAAAATATCGAACTTAATATGCCCGTTAAAAAACTTGGCGAAACAGACGTCAATATTTACTTTAAACCTACAGTTTCAGCTGTAATCAAAGTTAAAATTGAGCCCGTAGTAGTTGAAGCTAAATAAGATTTTTTAATAAAAAGGCCCCGCCGTACGGCGGGGCCTTTTTTTATGCTTTAAGCCTTAAAAAGTAGGGGAGATTTATGTTTTAAACATTATCAAACCATGTTCTAAAATCTTATGTTTAAATACATTTTTATAGTGATACATTTAAATGTAAACATATATACATTTTTCAGGTTGTTAATTTTGGAGTTATATTATAGAATGTTTATACCACATAAATATGGGGGCTTAATGGCACACTCAACAGATATACAATTACAAAGGACTCCTTTGCATAAAGCCTGCGTAAAAGCGGGCGGCAAGATGGTTGATTTTCACGGTTGGGAACTTCCTATACAATTTGCAGGTATAATAGCTGAACATAAATCCGTGCGCGAACACGCGGGGATTTTTGACGTCTCCCACATGGGCCAGCTTTTAATGACCGGGCGCGACGTGCATAAATTTTTAGAATACGTAACGTCTAATAAAATAAAAAACAGTCCTTCTCAGGGCACTTACACACATGTCCTAAATGAAAAGGGCGGCGTTGTTGACGATGTTGTGGCCTTTTGTAAAGAAGAAGGTAAATTCCTTGTTGTGGTAAATTCAGCCACAACTCATAAAGATTTTAAATACTTTTCAAAAATGACTGCGGGTTTTGACGTTGTTGTTGAGGACCTCAGCTCCGAGTTTGGCATGGTTGCCGTGCAAGGGCCGGAGGCTATGTCTCACGCGGAAAAACTTGTGCCCGGCATATCTGAACTTCCCAGGTTTAATATTAAAGAAGTTGTTTTATTTGGGCAGCGCTGTCTTATTACCCGTACAGGCTATACAGGTGAGGACGGACTGGAAATTATGGCTCCTCATAAAGCAATTGTTGATATATGGAACTTTTTTATTGATTTAGGCGCGGCTCCCTGCGGTTTAGGCGCGAGGGACGTTTTAAGGCTTGAGGCGGGTTATCTTTTGTACGGCGTTGACGTTGATGACGAACATACCTCCTACGAGGCTTCCTGCGGCTGGGTTGTTAAGCTTGACAAACCGGACTTTGTGGCAAAAGCTATTTTGGCCAAACAAAAGGAAGAAGGCGTAAAAATTAAATTAACTTCTTTCCAGCTTACCGGGCCGGGAGTACCTAGAGAACATTGCAAAGTTTTTTTTAAAGGGGAGGAAATAGGTTCTTTAACAAGCGGAACGTATTCCCCCATTTTTAAAGGTATCGGAAAAGGCTATGTAAATAGAATTTTAGAAATTGACGATGAAGTTGAAATAGAATCAGGCGCGCGCAAAATGACCGCGAAAGTAGTAAAAAGTTTTTACAAGAACAGAGTTTAAAACCAGGAGAATTGAAATGTATAACCAAGAAAATTGCAAATTTGCCAAAACACATGAATGGGCTTTTGTGGAAGGCGACAACGCCGTTATCGGTATAAGCGACCATGCCCAGCATGAAATAAGCGACATAGTATTTGTCGAACTTCCTAAAATAGGTGCTAAAATTGACGCGGGGAAATCTTGCTGCGTTATAGAATCTGTTAAAAGCGCGTCCGATATATACGCTCCTTTAAGCGGTGAGGTTATTGAAGTAAACAGTGCCGTGGCGGACGATCCTTCCGTCATTAACAGAGAGCCGCACGGTAACGGCTGGTTATTTAAAATTAAAATAGCGGATAAAACCGAAGAAGCCGCCCTTCTTGACTTTGCGGCCTACGAAGCTTCTTTAAAATAAAATTTTAAGCCGCCGCTAATACGGCGGCGGTAAACAAAGGAAAAAATATGTTTGTATCAAACAGTGAAGAACAAAAACAGGAAATGTTGTCTTTTTTAGGTTATAAAAATATAGAGGAGCTTATTAAAGACGCCGCTCCCGGCATAGGCAAAGCTGATTTTGATTTGCCCGCCGCGTTAAGCGAACTGGAACTTCAAAAGCATATAGGACAGCTTGCCTCTAAAAATAAAAAAGCGCTTAATTTTATCGGCGCGGGCGCTTATGAGCATTTTACCCCCGCGGCAGTTAACGCTATTTCTTCAAGGGGTGAATTTTTGACGGCATACACTCCTTACCAGGCTGAAGCCAGCCAAGGAACGCTGCAAGCTATTTACGAATACCAAAGCAGTATTTGTGCTTTATTTGATATGGACATATCAAACGCCTCCCATTATGACGGAGCTACCGCGCTGGCGGAAGCTGTGGGGGCGGCGGTAAAAATTAAAAATAAAAATACCGTTTTAATACCCGCGGCTTTGCATCCGCATTATAAGCAAACGCTTAAAACATATTTTAAATACGCCGACATAAAATTTATTGAAGTCTCCTGTGAAGAAGGTTCTACCGATATAGAAGATTTAAAAGAACAACTTGAAAATACCAATGTGGCAGCTTTTGTGTTGGCAAACCCCAACTTTTTCGGCGTTGTTGAGGAAGTTGACGAAATAAGCGAGGTTGTTAAAGAAGCGGGCGCGTTACTTATAGCGTGCGTTAATCCTTTAAGTTTGGGTGTTTTAAAAACGCCCGGCTCATATGACGCGGATTTTGCCGTTGGTGATGGTCAGGTTTTAGGCAACAGCGTATATTTCGGCGGGCCTCATTTAGGCATTTTTACCTGCAAAAAAGAATATGTGCGCAGTTTGCCGGGCCGGGTTGTAGGCATAGCTAAAGATAAAGACGGTAACCGCGCTTTTGTGCTTACTTTGCAAGCCAGAGAGCAGCATATAAGACGCGAGCGCTCGGCTTCCAATATTTGTTCAAACCAGGCTTTGTGCGCTTTAAACGCTGTTGTTTATATGACGCTTTTAGGGCCCGAAGGTATGGTGAAGGTGGCTTCTTTAAATTTGGAAAAATCGCATAAACTTAAAGATCTTCTTTCAAAAGAAGGCTGCAAGCTTAAATTTAAACAGCCTTTCTTTAATGAATTTGTTATTGAATGTCCCAAACCGGCTGAAGAAATTTGTAAAGAACTTGCCAATCAAGGTATAGCGGCGGGCTATCCTTTAAAAGAGTTTGGCGGAGGGTTTGAAAACGCCCTTCTTGTCTGCGCTACGGAAACTAAAACTGATGAAGAAATTAAAAAATTTGCGCAAATTATGGGAGGGTTCTAATTATGATTAAACCGCAAAGCAAGCTTTCCATAGAAAAATCAACAGAAGGCAAAAAAGGCGTTGCCTTACCAGAGCTTTGTAAAGAAGCTTCCAAATTTTTGCCCGAAAATTTAATGAGAAAAGAAAAACCTGTTTTACCTGAGATGAGCGAGTTTGAGGTTGTAAGGCATTTTACCAACCTTTCCCGTAAAAATTATTCTTTAGACACTCATTTTTATCCGCTCGGCTCTTGTACCATGAAATATAATCCCAGAGCTTATGAAGCCGCCGCGGCGGAACCTTCCTTTTCTTCCGCGCATCCTTTTGCCGACGCAAATTTGGCGCAGGGTACTTTGGAGCTTATGTATAACTTAGAAAGAGGGCTTAGCGAAATTTGCGGTTTTCATTCTTTTACGTTACAGCCCGCGGCCGGAGCGCACGGTGAGTGGACAGGTGTGCTTATAGCCAAGGCTTATCACGCTAAAAATAATGACCTTAACAGAACGGAAGTAATTGTTCCGGACACGGCCCACGGTACAAACCCGGCAACGGCCAATATGGCGGGCCTTAAGGTGGTTAACATTAAATCAGGCGCGGACGGCTGCGTTGATTTAGAAGCCTTAAAGGAAGTCCTTGGCCCTAAAACAGCTTTGGTTATGTTAACGGTTCCCAACACTGCGGGTCTTTTTGAAAAAGATATAAAAGAAATTGCCGATATGGTGCATGACGCGGGCTCACTTTTATATATGGACGGGGCTAATTTTAACGCTTTAATAGGCCTTGCCAAACCGGGTGAAATAGGCGCTGACATTTTGCACCTTAATTTGCATAAAACATTTTCCACGCCGCACGGCGGCGGCGGGCCAGGTTCGGGCGCTGTCGGCGTTGCCGAGCATTTGGCTGAATTTTTGCCAGGCCCGATTGTGGTTAAAAATGAAAAGACCGGATTTTTCACTCTTGCCTGTCCGGGTCCTTTAAGCATAGGCAGGGTTAAAGCTTTTTACGGCAATATAGCGGTGCTTGTTAAAACCTACTGTTATATCAAGCAGCATGACGGCGACACTTTAAAAGAAATAGCACAAAACGCTATTCTTAACGCTAATTACATTAAAGAAAAACTTAAAGATTTTTATCCTTCTTTTTTTGACAGCGTGTGCATGCACGAATGCGTTTTAACTATTAATAAAGAAAAATTTAAAAACGTTAAAACATTAGACGTTGCGAAAAGACTTTTGGATTACGGTTTTTACGCGCCCACGATTTACTTCCCGCTCATAGTGCCTGAAGCTATGATGATAGAACCTACGGAAACAGAATCTAAAAACACAATTGACAGGTTTGCGGATGCCATGATTTCTATTTATGAAGAGGCTGTTAAAACACCGGAGCTTGTTACAAACGCCCCGCAAACGCAGCCTGTTAAACGTATAGATGAAGTAAGCGCCGCGCGCGAACCTAATTTACGATGGTAGTTTAATTTTATTTTAAAGAGGAAATATATGAATTTGGAAATTTTAGCCCCCGTAAGCGGAGCCGTTATTCCTATTGAGCAGGTGCCGGATCCGGCGTTTTCGGAAAAAATGCTTGGCGACGGGCTTGCCGTAAATCCTACAAACGGAATGGTTGTGGCGCCTATTGACGGGGTTGTATCAAGCCTGCATAAAAGTTTGCACGCCGTGTCTATAACTTCCGAAAGCGGGGCTGAAGTTCTTATTCATATAGGCGTTGAAACTGTTAACCTGCAAGGCAAAGGTTTTAAAGCTTTTGTTAAGCAGGATAATAAAGTAAAAAAAGGCGATAAGTTAATTGAGTTTGACGTTGATTTTATCACTGCCAACGCGCCAAGCGGCCTTGTTATAACAATTATTACAAATCCTATGGACGTTGAGGTTTTTAAAACAAAAGCGTCTTTGGTTGAAGCCGGCAAAAGTTTTCTTTTAAATATAGGCGAAAGAAGAGAGCCCTCGGCTTTGGAGCTTGAAGGCGAGGAAATTATTTCAACCCCCATTAAAATTGTTAACAAAAACGGTTTTCACGCCAGGCCTGCAGGCGTTTTGGCAAATATAGCCAACAAATTTAAATCAAAAATAGAAATAGAAAAAAACGGTAAAAAAGCAAGCGCAAAAAGCATTGTTTCAATAATGGGGCTTGGCATAGAATACCAAGACAGCATTACCATTTTAGCTTCCGGCCCGGACGCGGAAGAAGCCTTAAAAGCGCTTATGCCTGCTGTTAAAGAAGGTCTTAATGAAACTGAAGAGGAGCATCATCCCGCCTTGCAAACCGTGGCCTCGGACGCTAACACAGGTGCAGATTTATCTAAAGAAACTAAAATTACGGGTATCAGTGCCAGCGCCGGTTTTGTAACGGGAAAAGTGTTTTTAATGGCTGAGGAAACAATTGAAATCCCCTCAACAAACCAAGGCCCCGCCAAAGAAGCTGAAATTTTAGATAAAGCTTTAGCTTCCGTAAAAAATAATATAAAAGAAGAAATTAAGGAAAATAAAGGCAAACACAGTTTTGAGGAAATTTTAAAAACCCATTTGGGAATTTTAGAAGACCATTTTTTAATTGATAACGCTAATTCCTTTGTGGGCGCGGGCAAAAACGCCGCCGAAGCCTTTGTAAACGCCGTGGAAAAAAGCGTTGAGATATTAAACGCCGCCCAAAATAATTTAATTAAAGAGCGTATAGCGGATTATAAAGACTTACAAAGAAGAGTTGTAATGACAATAACCGGCGCCAAGCCCAAAATTTTAAACGTGCCTGCGGGCAGCGTGCTTGTGGGACAGGAATTTTTGCCTAATGATATTTCTAAATTAAACGCCAATGTTTTGGGAGTGATATCGGCGGGCGGTTCAGCCACATCCCATGCTTCCATTATGCTAAGAAACGCGGGTATGCCCGCTTTAGTGGCTGTCGGCAGCGTTTTAAAGCAGCTTAAAGGCGGTGAGGAGGTTATATTGAACGCTGCGGAAGGCTACGCGGTTTTTAATCCTTCAGATTCTGTAAAAAAAGAAGCTTTAACAAGGGTTGAAGCGGATAAAAAAGCGCATGAGCAAAATTTATTAAACGCCTCTAAACCCGCAGTAACCATTGACGGAGTAGCGATATCGGTTGAAGGCAATATAGGCAGTTTGGACGAAGCCGTGAAATCCGCCCAAAGCGGAGCGGACGGCATAGGCCTTATAAGAACGGAATTTATTTTCGCCAACAACAAAACAATTCCTTCAGAAGAGGAACAATATAAAGCGTACAGCGATATTTTAAACGCCATGGGCGGCAAACCCGTTACATTCAGAACTTTTGACGTAGGCGGCGATAAGCCCGTGGCTTACATGAATCTCCCTAAGGAAGAAAATCCTATTATGGGTTTAAGAGGCGTGCGTAATTATGAAGCGAACAAAGAGTTAATTACCAATCAGATACGCGCGCTTTTACGTTTAAAACCCCAGGCTAATGTGCGTATTATGATACCCATGATCTCGTCGGCCAGAGAACTTGACCATATGATTAATGTTTTCGATGAGGAAAAGAAAAGTATGGGCTTAAAAGAAGATTATAATTTGGGTATTATGGTTGAAGTTCCTTCCGTGGCTATATTGGCGGACAGATTTATAGAAAAAATAAGTTTTTTCTCCATAGGTACAAACGATTTAACACAATATACCGTTGCCATAGACAGGGGCAACGCCCAACTGGCTAAATTCTCAAGCAGTTTTAACCCCGCGGTCTTAACGCTTATAAATATGGCAAGTACGGCCGCGAATAAAGCTGGTAAAAAAGCGGGTGTTTGCGGCGGTATGGCCAGCCAAATGAACGCCGTCGCGCTGCTTATAGGTTTGGGTGTGCGCGAGCTTGCGGTATCAGCGCCTGAAATAGCAAATATTAAAGCTTTAATAAGAACTTTAAGCGTAAAAGAGTGCGAGGCGTTTGCCAAAGAGGCTATTAGCCTTAGAAGCAGCGTTAATGTAAGAGAGCTGGTTAAACAAAAGTTTAATTTATAGGAGAAAAAATGAAGAAATACTTTTCCGCCGTTACAAAAGCGTTTGTTACTTTAGGCAAAGCCTTAATGCTCCCCATAGCCGTGCTTCCTATAGCGGGTTTATTATTAAGGCTGGGCCAGCCTGATTTGCTTAATATAGCGTTCCTGGCTGATTCGGGGGACGCTATTTTTAAAAACCTGCCCACAATATTCGCGTTGGGCGTTTCCATAGGTTTTGCCAAAGACAACCACGGTGCCGCTCCGTTATCTGCTTATGTGGGTTATGTTGTTTTAACAGCAGGGCTTAAAGTTTTAAATCCGGAAACTAACATGGGCGTATTCGGCGGTATCATAATAGGTGTTATGGCGGGTTATTTTTATAACAGATTTCATGATATACAGCTTCCTTCATATTTAGCCTTTTTCGGCGGTAAAAGATTTGTGCCCATTATTACCGGCACAAGCGCTGTTTTCCTGGCTTTAGCGGCCAGCGTTATTTGGCCGCCTGTTGAACACGCTATTAATTCTTTGGGCACTTGGATTATAGGATCTAAAGGCGTAGGGTTATTCATTTTCGGTTTCGCGAACAGGCTTTTAATACCTTTAGGTTTACACCATGTTCTTAATAATTTGGTTTGGTTTTTATTCGGTAATTTTGAAGTTGTTAAAGAAGGCGCGGTTGTGCTTTACCAGGGTGATATCGCCAGGTTCTTTGCGGGCGACCCTGCGGCGGGCAGTTTTATGGCGGGGTTTTTCCCCGTTATGATGTTCGGCCTTCCGGCGGCTTGTTTCGCAATGATGCTTACCGCTAAAACCGCTAAAAGAAAAGCTACCGCCGGCATTTTGCTTTCCATGGCTTTAACAAGCTTCTTAACAGGTATTACAGAGCCTATTGAATTTAGTTTTATGTTTCTTGCATTCCCGTTATATGTTTTACACGCTTTGCTCACAGGGATATCAATGGTTGTTATGGATTTGATGAACATTAAGCTGGGTTTTACTTTTTCAGCTGGTGCGTTTGACTTTGTTCTTAATTGGGGTAAGGCCACCAATCCCGCCCGTTTCTTTATAGTGGGCGGTGTGTATGCGGTACTTTATTTTGTCGTATTTTATTTTGCTATTAAGTTTTGGGATTTAAAAACCCCGGGCAGGGAAGATGACGTTGTTGAATCGGAAGAAACCTGTGAACCGGGGCAGAATTCTAAAGCTGTTGAGGCGGCCCCAACAAGCGCGCCCGCCAGAGATACAAGGGGATATAAATATATGACTGCTCTTGGCGGTAAAGAAAACCTTAAAGTTGTTGACGCGTGCGCCACAAGACTGAGGCTTGAGGTTGTTGATTCTTCCAAAGTAAAAGACGTGGATTTAAAAGCTTTGGGCGCCAGGGGAGTTTTAAGACCGGGCGATGGGCTTGTGCAGGTTATTATAGGGCCTGAGGCTGATTTAATAGCGGGCGAAATAAGGAAGGAATTTTAATTTATGCGTCTTATAGTACCGCAAATTAACACCGGGGCTTACGCCGCGCGGCTGCTTAAAAAAAGGCTTAAGGACAGCAAAAAGTTTGTCTTAGGTCTTCCCACAGGCGGCACCGCCGTTGATATGTACTCCGCGTTTAGGGAAGAATATTCCAAAGGGAATTTAAGTTTTAAAAACGTGGTTACTTTTAATATGGATGAATATTTTGGTTTGCCGGCTTCGCACCCGCAGTCATACATTTCTTTTATGAAGCGGCATTTGTTTGACCATGTGGACATTAAGCCCGAAAACATTAATATTCCTGACGGTAACGCCAAAGATATTGAAAAAGAATGTTTTGCTTATGAGGAAAAAATAAAAAATGCCGGCGGTATAGATTTATTTTTTGGCGGTGTGGGTGAAAACGGGCATATAGCTTTTAACGAACCGTTTTCTTCTTTACAAAGCCAAACGCATAAAGTTTTTTTAACGCAATGCACAATAAAAGCTAATTCACGTTTTTTTAATTCGGAAGAAGAAACACCCAAAACCGCCATTACCGTAGGCGTGGGGACAATAATGTCCGCGCGTGAAGTGGTTATTTTAGCTACCGGTTTTAAAAAGGCTGAAGCGGTAAGAGCCGCGCTTGAAGGCGCGGTGTCAAGCAAATGGGTGATATCCGCTTTGCAGCTGCATAAGAAGGCGGTTATAGTGGCGGATTCGGCCGCTTGCGCTAATTTAGAACCTGCCACATTTGAATACTTTAAGAACTTAAAAGACGAATATTCAGAATTGGAAAACATTAATTAGTTTAAGGAGCGGGGTATGAAAGTTATTGTAAACGCCGATATTGTTTTTCCCGGGAGTATAGAACGAGGCTCCGTAACAATTGACGGGGACTCAATTTTAGATATTTTGATTGACAGCGACGGGGTTAAGAAAGATTTTACGGGGTATGATATTATTGATGCTAAAGGTGCGTATCTCGCGCCCGGTTTTATAGATTTGCATATCCACGGAAGCGGCGGGTTTGGCACCGAGGATATGAGCGCCGAGTCGCTTTTAAAAATGTCTCTTTTTCTTGCTAAAATGGGCGTAAGCGCTTTTTGTCCGACATTGTATCCTTCCAATAAAAAAACAATGGTTGAGAATATAGAAAAACTTTTACCCGCTTTCGGCAAAGAAGAAGGGGCGGAAATTTTGGGATTTCATTTAGAAGGGCCTTTTATATCACCACAAAAACCCGGCGTAATGAAGCCGCAAGATATTACCCCCGTAGATATAAAATTTATGAAAGAACTTTGCGCCGCCGCGCAGGGTAAAATTAAAATAATGACTTTTGCGCCGGAACTTGAAGGCTCTTCTGCTCTTATAGATTTTGCCCGACAAAACGGTGTTTTTTTACAAATCGGCCACACTAATGCGACTTACTCGCAAATGACGGACGCGCTTAAAAAAGGCGTAAGCCATGTAACGCATTTATTTAACGCCATGTCGCCTTTTAACCACCGTGAGCCCGGCGCCGCAGGAGCGGCTTTAATGGGAAATTTCAGCGTTGAAATAATTGCCGACGGCGTGCACGTGCATCCCGCCATTGTTAACTTTTTAAGCAAGGTAAAAAACCCTAAGGAGGTTTTTTTAATAACAGACGCCTTAAAGCCGGTGTCCCAAACGGAAGGCTCTTTA
Source organism: Elusimicrobium minutum Pei191 (assembly GCF_000020145.1). Classification (NCBI taxonomy): domain Bacteria; kingdom Pseudomonadati; phylum Elusimicrobiota; class Elusimicrobia; order Elusimicrobiales; family Elusimicrobiaceae; genus Elusimicrobium; species Elusimicrobium minutum. Next base: position 1,449,534 of record NC_010644.1, on the reverse strand, counting down.
TTTGCCAATAAAGAGGCGGTGTCCTTTAAAGATGGCGTTTTTAAACGAGTAAGCGATAATGTTATAGCGGGATCCGCCTTAACTATGATGGGGGGAGTAAAAAATTTGGTTTCCTTTGGCTTTAGCGCGCAAAACGCTTTTATGGCGTCCGCATATAACCAAGCGATATTTTTAGGTTTAAAAAACATGGGGCGGATTGAAAAAGGTTTTAAAGCGAACTTAAATATTATTGATAAAGAATTTAACTTAAAGCATAGTTTTGTTAACGCAAGGCATTATTCGCATGAGGAAATTACGTCTTAAAACGTTTAAACATTTGCCCGAAGTTTTTATTTTTGATATCATATAGTATATTTAGATCAGCCGAGGTAGCTCAGTGGTAGAGCACTGGTCTGAAAAACCAGGTGTCGACAGTTCGATCCTGTCCCTCGGCACTTTTTAAAAAAGCCCCGTAAACGCGGGGCTTTTTTATATTAATATGCCTGTTTATATCTAAAATTGTAAAATAAATTATGAGCGGATTTATTGTTGAAACGGACGTGTTAAATGTTTTTGGGCATATGGCTTATGATGAGCTTCTTGCCTCAAGCCTGCCTAAAGATAAAAACCAGGTTTTTTTAAGGTTTTACAATTGGGGTGAAAACGCCGCCAAAGCAATGACTTTCGGTTACGCGCAGTTCTTTTCAGATATACAAAAAGAGTCTTCTTTTAAAACCTGCAAAGACGTAACCCGCAGGCCTACCGGCGGCGGGGTTGTTTACCACAACTGTGATTTAACATTTAGTTTAGTGTTTAGGTCCGAAATTAAAAGAGTGCAGGAATTATATGACAATATACACGGTGCCATAAATAAACATTTAGCTGTTGAGGAGAAAGGTCTTTCGGTGTCAAAAGAAGAAAGCGCGACAGCGCTTTACGCGCCCTCGGTTGACGGCGGCGCTAATGCTTGTTTTTCTAATCCGGTAAAAAGCGATATTCTTAATTCCGAAGGCAATAAAATTTTAGGCGGTGCGATAAGACGCTGGGATAATATTGTTTTATACCAGGGCTCTTTGCAGACTGCAACGGCCAGAGCAAACAAAAACTATATTCACGCTTTAAAAAATGCCGTGGCGGACTATTGGAACGTCAATCTAAAACAGTTTTCACACGGAAGTGTTTTTATTAAAAAAGCGCAAGAAGAAGCGGTTTCTAAATATACCGCGGAAGAATGGATTAGGAAATTTTAATGAAAAATATTTTAAAGGTAATTTGTTCCATATTACTGCTGCCGTTAGTGTTTTTTGCCGCGGAACATTTGTTTTTTTTGTTATGGCGGCTGCTTTTTAGCGGTTTGCCGGCGTTTTGTTTTTTAGGCGGGGCGGCGCTGTACTTAACATTTCATTTTTTTGTTTATAATTTTTCACGCTTCTATGTTGCGGCGCATGAATTTACGCACGCTGTTGTGGCATTGTTTTTCGGCTATAAGGTTAAAGGTTTAAAAATAAGTAAAGACAGCGGCAATGTTAAGTTAGACGGTTTTAACGAAATTGTGGTGCTTGCTCCTTATGTTATTCCTTTATATTTTTTAGTTTTTGCTTTAATTTCCTTAATTTTGATATACAACGGGCTTGATAACGTAATTTACAGAAATATTTATTCCTTTATCTTTGGTTTTTTATTTTGTTTCCATATTACGCACACATTAAAAACCTTATTCGAGGTATCTCAGCCGGATGTTAAAATGGCGGGCGGGCGCATATTTTCTTTTGTGGTGATAACACTTTCAAACATAATATTTATTTTAATTTTCTTAGCGGTTGTTTTTCCGTCGGATATATCACTTTTAAGTTTCTTTTATGACATTTTTGCCCGCACTCTACTAGTTTGGAAAAAACTGCTAAACTATATATTCGGGGGTATTGTGGAAATTTTTAGGTTATGAGCGGAAAACAAGCAGAAAAAAAGAATAAAAAAGGGAAAATTAAAAGTTTTTTTTCCAAGTTATATAAAGCGTTAAAAAAGTTTGTTAAAGGCACTATCAAACTTTCCATTAAAACGCTTACCTTTTTTATGCTTTTTATGGTGTTTTTGGCTGCCTTGGGCTGGGCTATGTTTATTAAATATTTTAACGCGCAGGATGTTTCGCAGCTGATTGCCGACCAAATGCAAAGCGCTCTTGCAAGACCTGTTGTTATAGGCTCTTTGGAACTGCAGTTTTTTAACTCAGCCAAAATTAAAAAAATGCTCATTTTAGACACCGAGATTCCCAATGCCCCTCCTTTGCTTGAAGCTGAGGAAGTTTCCTTAAGATACAACATTTGGGACATTTTAAAAAAAGAAATTCATATTGAGGAAGTTACCCTTAAAAATCCGAAAATAATTATAAGTAAAAATGAGGATGGCAGTTTAAATATGCCTGTAATTGATATTTCTTCAGCCCGCCAGATTGTTTCAAAAACGCCCGGAACAAATAAAGAAGAATCTTTTAAAGTAAGAATTGACGATTGGAAAATTGTGAACGGTACGTTTATGCTGCGTGATGATTTTAAAAATACCGTACATGCGCTTTACGACGTGGATATGGAGTTTAGGAATTTGAATTTTAATGCACCGTCCAATTTTAAAACAGGCTTTTTAATGCGTAATGTTTGGCAGGATAAAATGATAGAAGTGGCGGTAAAAGCCGGTGGCAGCGTTAATTTTTCCAATTTTGACTGGAGCAGATTTAATTTAAGAAACACAAATGTTGAACTAGCTTTTTTTGACAAACCTATTAAAATCAGGCTTGACGTTGATAATGTTTATACTCCTTTTTTAAGTTTTACGGCGGATATTCCGCCTTTAACGGACGCTGACCTTTCTTTATTTTTAAATAAACCTTTAAATATCAATTTTCCACAAATGAAAATAAGCGCCAATACAGTTTTAAAAAGATCATACCATCATTTTTCCGTAAATAAACTGCAGCTTACATCAGGCGATATTAAGGCTGACGCCAGCGGCAACTTGTATTTAGACAGGCTTGAAGGGGATTTTAACGTTAAAACGGATTTCTTTAAAATGGAAGGTAAGGAAACAATTTACGCGGGCATAAAAAAGTTTAATCTTAAGGGCAACGGAGCTGTAAATTTAAAAGGTGTTTTTAAAGATAAAAAGGTAACCTTTCCGGAAGTGGAGGTTTCAGTTAAAAATGCTGCCGCTAAAATAGGTAATTATAACGGCGGATGGAATATATCTGACGCTACCGGCGTACTTTACGCGAAAGACGGATTTAAAACTTTGGGAACAAAAGTTTCCACAGGTATTTTAAAAATAGGGCAGCAAGTATTTAGCGAAGTGAAAGGTGATTGTGAATACAGTTCAAAAGCAAATAAACTTACAGGCCTTGTCTCAAGCGCCAAATTAAACGGCGTTCCTATGAAAGTGGGCACTACAATTAGCAATTTCAGACATAAAACCCGCAGAAAGGTTGAGGCTAATCTCTATATGCAAAATTTTGATATTGTGGGTTTTTATGACACTATATTTGATTTTGTTATTACAATAGTAGGACCTGTAAAAAGCAAAAACACGGATAACAGCAACATGGCATGGCTTAGAGTAATTAAAAACGGTTTGCCTGCGTTTATGCCGAATTTGAACGGATTTATTGTGGCTGATACCTTTACATCCCCCGTGCTTTCCGGAAATAATTTTTATACGGAATTTAATTTAACCGGACTTATACCTCCGGGCAGTAAATTAAGCGGCACTTTGGACGCGCAAGTTTCTAACGGCGTAATATACCAGCTTGAAAGAAAAGCGGAAGAGGAAAAAGTTTTGGGTGTGGCTTTCCAGCCATTTATCGTCATGCACAGAATGGAAAAAGCGGGAACGTTCAGGGTAGGACGCGTATTAAAAGACGTTAATTACAATAAAATATCTCTTTCAACTGATTTTAAAAACGGTACAATGGATATAGTTAACTTTTTTTCCGACGGCTCGACATTAGCTTTTGCCGCTACGGGCGAGGTTAACTGGCTGGCCGAAAGGCTTAACGCGACTATTTGGACCATATTTAAAAATACTTCGCGTTCAGGCGCTTTGGCTGAAAATTTGACTGACGCCTCCGGCGCGCCCGCGCTTGCTTTTAGAGTGCATGACTCTATGTCAAGTCCTAAGGTGGAAATGCTAAAACCCAGAACCAGCGGAGCTGAAATAAGGAAAGCCATAAACAGAGGTATAAGGACGGACTTTTCCGCAGCGGAAAAATTCAGGCCTAAAAAATAACGGGAGTTTTTATGGGAAGAACAAAAAATTTAGATATTCTTTCGATATTAGAAGAGCACGGCGCGTTTGAGGTTGGTCATTTTGCCCTTCCTTCGGGTTGTCACAGCCAAATTTATATTCACGCCTGCTCAATAATGTCGCGCCCGCATATAGCGCAAAAAGTGGCGCAGGCAATGTCGGACAAATTTGCAAAAGAAACGGATATTGTTTTATCTCCCAGTCCGGAAACTTCCGTAATAGCGCAGGAGGTTGCCAGAGTGCGCGATAATGTGCGCGCCATGTTTGCTGAAAAATGCGAAAAGGGCCGCCTTGTTTTAAAAAGAAATTTTATTATAAAACCCGGAGAAAGGGTTCTTATCGTAGATGATGTGGCCGTATCAGGCAAAAAAATAGAAAGAGCCGTCGCTTTAGTTAAAAAGCACGGCGGCAAAGTTATAGGAGTTTCTGTTATTGTAGACAGGTCTTCGGGGATTTTAAGCGTTAAAGCACCCTTAAGGGCGCTTGTTTCATACCCTTTAAAAACTTATATTAAAGACGACTGTCCGCTTTGCAAAAATAAAATACCCCTAAAAACTAAAGAGGAAAAATAATGTTAGATATTAAACTTAAAGCAAGGGAAGATAAAAGAGTCCGCGCGGGGCATCTTTGGATTTTCTCAAACGAAATTGAAAATTTAGATAAAACCGCTGTTTCCGGCTCTTTATGCCGTGTGCTTAGCGCGGAAGGGGATACTGTGGGGTACGGATATTTTAATCCGCACAGTTTAATATCCGTAAGGCTTCTTAAACGTGGTAAAGAACCTTTGGAAAAATCTTTTATACAAGATTATATAGACGCGGCCTACGGCTACCGCAAAGAGATTGGACTTAGGAAATACGGGCGTATGGTTTACGGCGAGTCTGACATGCTTCCCGGCCTTATTATTGACCGTTACGGCGATATTTTGGTTATAGATATTTTAACCGCCGGCATGGAACTTTTAAAAGAAGATATAACAAAAGCGGTTAAAAAAATATTTAAACCTAAAGGAATAATTTATAAAAATGACAGTTCTTTTAGAATAATGGAAAATCTTCCCGTTAATCCTGAAATTATGGGCGAAGTTCCCCAAAGCGTCATTATTGAGGAAAACAAAGTTGAATATGAAGTGCCTTTAAGCGAAGGGCAAAAAACCGGTTTCTATTTTGACCAGCGTGAAAACAGGGAGTTTTTAAAACCTTATTTTAAAGACAAACTTGTTTTAGATTTATATTCGTATATAGGCGCCTTCGGCATTTACGCGGCTAAAAACGGCGCCGCCCAGGTTTGGGGCACGGACTCTTCTGCTCTAGCGGTTGAATACGCCAATAAAAATGCTAAATTAAACGGCGTTGAGGATATTGTTACATATAAACGTGACGACGCCGAAAGACTTTTATCAGCCATGGGCAAAAAAGAATTACCCGACCAACCAGATTTTGTTTTGCTTGACCCGCCCGCTTTTGTAAAAAACCGCAAAAGCCTGCCGCAAGCAATAAACTTGTATGTTAAACTCAATCGTATGGCTTTGGAAGGGTTGGAGCCCGGCGGTTATTTGGCCACTTCCACCTGCTCGCACCATATATCAAGGGAAATTTTTGTTGATATTATAAGGCAGGCCGCCTATAAAGCGGGCAAAAGGGTCGTTATGCTTGAGCTTCGCGGCCAGGCTAAAGACCATCCTGTTTTAGTGGGTATGCCTGAAACGGAATACTTACATTTCGCTTTACTGCAGGTAAGATAAAATAAAAAAGGCGGCTCTTATTAAGAGCCGCCTTTTTTAATATTCAAATATTTTTGAAGGCGATGTAGCGCCCTTTATAAGGCGTATTTTTTTTACCCCAACGCCTATCTCTTTGGCTAAAATTTCCCGCACGGCTTCATTGGCCAAACCTCGTTCGGCGGGGGCTTTAACCCAAATTTCAAAAGTATCCTCATTTTTTTTAATGAGTTTGTTTTGTTTTTCGTCAGCGTGAACTTTTACTTTTATATACATAGTCTGTAAAAAAACAGCGGCGTTTTAGGCGCCGCTGTTTATGTTTTTATTTTGAAACAAGCGATTTTCTGTCCATATCCTTGGGTTGTTCAACTCCAAGGATGTCAAGTATTGTGGGCGCTATATCGCCAAGGCAGCCAAGCTCTTCAAGTTTAATATTTTCCGCGTCTTTAGACACATAAATAAGTTCAACAAGGCTGCAGGTATGCGCCGTTTTAGGCATATTTGTTTTTACGTCCCACATTGTTTCGGCGTTGCCGTGATCCGCCGTGATTAAAACGGTGTATCCTTTATCAAGGGCGGCTTTGGTTATTTTGCCGGTGCATTCGTCAACCACTTCAACCGCTTTAATAACCGATTTCATATTGCCTGTGTGACCGACCATGTCACAATTGGCGAAGTTAACTAAGATAAAATCATATTTATCCGAATTAATTTGCTTAACTGTTTCGTCCGCTACCAGATAGGCTTCCATTTCCGGATGTTCGGCGAAGGTGGCGGGGTCAAAACGGCCTTTAAGTTCAATTCTGTCTTCCCCTTTAAAAGGTTTAATTAGTTTACCGTTAAAGAAAGATGTTACGTGTTTGAATTTCTGCGTTTCGGCAATTCTTAACTGCGTTTTGCCGTTGTCGGCAAGAACCTGGCCCAGCAAATTATTCATGCTCCCGCCGTCAGTCATTGAGGGCAGGGCGTTAAATTCAAAAGCGTCATAGTATTTTGTAAGCCCGCAGAAAACCACTTTAACAAATTTTTCTCTTTTACCGGGGTAATCTGCGTCTATAAACGCGCGGGTAAGCTGTATGGCTCTGTCCTGGCGGAAGTTAAAGAAAATAACGCTGTCGCCGTCTTTAGCGCCTTTGTAGCCGTTTATAACAGCGGGGGCCACGTATTCATCGGTCATTTCTGTGCCGTCGGGGGTCTTGTCCGTATCGTAAGAAATTTGAACGGCTTCTTCAGCGGATTTGGCGGACCTTACCGCTTTGCCTTCCGTTATAAGAGCGTAGGCTTTATCTGTTAAATTCCAGTCTTCGCTTCTGTCCATGGCGTAGTAGCGGCCCATAACGGTGGCAATTTGCCCGGCTCCGTATTCTTTAATTTTTGCCTCAAGCTCGCGCACAAAACCTATAGAGCTCCTGGGAGGTGTGTCACGCCCGTCGGCAAAAAAATGTACGTAAATTGTTTTAACGCCTTTTTTAGCGGCGTGTTCAATAATTGCGAACAAATGGTCCTGATGCGCGTGCACGCCTTCATCTTGAACAAGGCCCATTAAATGCAGCGCGCTGTTATTTTGCGCGGCGTTATCAATGCACGCTTTAAAAGGTTTGGCATTAAATAAAGAACCGTCTTCAATAGTATCTTTAAGTCTTTTAAGTTCCTGCACTACAATTCTGCCCGCGCCCATGTTTAAATGCCCTACTTCAGATGAGCCCATGTACCCGGCAGGCAGGCCGACCATAACTCCGGCGGCTTCTAAAAATGTGCTTGGATAATTTTCCAAATAGCTTGTTATATTGGGTGTTTTTGCCTGGCGTACGGCGTTATATTTTACTTCTTCTCTTTTGCCCCAGCCGTCACGTACTACTAACATTACTTTCTTCTTCATAATTTCTCCTAACGTTTAACTTCTTATGCTTCCGCAAATTCTTTTTACCTGAAACTCTTCCAAATCGCCTATAGTGGCCGCGCCTTTTTGTTTGAATGCGGCAAGAAAATGGTAAAAAACTTTTTCTGTCATTTTGGCGTCGGCCATAGCCCTGTGCCATCCTTCATTGCTAAGTCCAAGCTCGCTGACTATAAAGCCAAGGTTATTTTTCTTAAAGTTACCGTTTTTACGGGCAAATTTAAGAGTGTCTAAAATCACGGTTTGCGGCATTCTCAGCCCGCATCTGGCGAATTCCGCAGCCAAAAAAGGAATATCAAAATCCGCGTTATGGCAGACTATCACAGAATCTGTGAGAAGGCCGATTAAGAGCGGGGCGATATCCTCAAAATAAGGGGCTTGGGCCGCCATTTCATTGGTTATGCCGTGTATATTAATTACCTCTTGGGATATAACGCAACGGGGATTAATGATGGTGCCATACTCGCTTTTAGCGATAAGCGCGCCGTTTGTTATAACGGCTATTTCGCACAATCTGGCGCCGTCGTAAGGGGAAAGGCCCGTTGTTTCAGTATCAAGGAAGGCAAATTTTACTTCGTGAATGAGTTTTTCTCTTAATATCATAAATAATAAATAACAGCCCTTACAAGCAGCCCTGTAACAACGGACAGCGCGGAACCTAAGTAAAGGTTAACTTTGGAAATGTCTAAAACTTTTGTTTTGCTAAAGTAATAACACAGCCAAAACCATACGATTATAAATAAAATCCAACTGTACCCGGGCAACAGGCAAAGGCCGTAAAAAACAACTCTTTGCAGGGCGGTTATATAATTGTAGTCGGTAAACGTAACGGATTGAAACCATTTTGTTTCATAAGTGGCTATTAACATATTAACCGCTTGCGATACAAAGATTAATCCTACAAGAGCTATAACCCACCACTCCGGGAACATATTATGCCCTTGGGTAATTTCGATATGGGGAGACATTACAAAAATAGCCATAAGAACAAATAATTCATGCCATAAAAACTTATACATAACAGGAATATCTTTTTTTATTCCGCAATATTCATTAGAAATACAGGAACTGTAAAAAAGTTTGTCCATGCATAAGTGTAATAATGAAAAGAAAAGTATTGTCGGAATGCCCGTAAGATTTAGTCCAAACCAGTTAAACCATACAAGGTGCAGGTAATCACGCGTTAATAATACGGCCAGCGTAAAAAATATTGCCAAATGCGCCATTTGGCCTACCCAGGAACGCGCTTTCCATATGTAAAAATTTTTAGGCTGAAACACAAAATCGGTAAGCAAAAGAACAAGAAGCATTCTCCAAAAAACTATCATAAAAATCTCCTAATCAATTAAAAGGTATTTTAAACTCTATTAATGCGCCGTGTTCATTGTTCTTAGTTTTTTGCGCTTTTATAGCGCCGCCGTGCGAGTTAATTATTTCCCTGCTAATGGCAAGGCCCAAACCGTAGCCTTTGACGGAGTTATCGGTTTGATGGTATTTTTTGAAAATTTGCTCTAATTCATTTTCCGCTATGCCTTTGCCGCTGTCTTCCACTTCAAAAACAGAATATTTTTCATCTGTTTTATACGTAACCGTAACGGAACCTTTGTCCGTAAATTTAATAGCGTTTGAAAGCAGGTTAGTTATAACTCTTTCTAAAAGTTTTTCATCGCCAAACGCTTCTTTGTTGCTTTCAATATGCACTGTAAGATATATCCCCTTTTCTTTGGCTGAAGGGTTAAGCAGGTTTACGCATTTTTCTATCATTTGGGCCGCGTCAAATGTTTTCTTTTCAGGTTTTAACATACCCGCTTCTAATTTAGAAACATCTAAAATATTTTCAAGCAGAGAGGAAAGATTTTCCAAAGATTCTTTCATAATGCCGATATAGTTTTTGGCTTCTTCTTCGGAAATCTTGCCCGATTGCAAAAGTTCAACATATCCCTGCAGGCCAAATACCGGCGCGCGCAAATCATGCGCCACGGCTTTAAAAACAAATTCCTTCATTTCGCTTACTTGCTGTTTTATCTGCAGGTCGCGGTAGTCTTTCAAATCTTTCATCATGGTGTTAAAAGAATTTATAAGGCTGTTAAACTCACCCCACTCTTTGTCCTTTAAAACGGGAGTGTCAAAATTACCTTTAGAAACCCGTTTTGCCCCCGCAATAAGTTCGCCTATCGGGTTTGCTATGCTGCCCGCGAAAGAATAAGCGGCAAAATAAGCGAGCAGCGCAATAGCTAATATAAAAAATATAAGAAATGCCGTTATTGAATTAATAGAAGTAAAAGCCTCGTCTTTAGTTTGGAGCACTGCTATATACGCGTCTAAAATGGGTGAAGGTTCTATCGCGCCTATATAATTTACGCCGTTTGAGCCTTTAAGGTTTTTTTGAAGCGGCTGTCCGCTTACAATAGCCGTGTTAAGATAGTATGGGGAAACGGCCTGCTCTTCCCCCGGGGAAGACATAAATATTTCCCCACTGCTGTGAACAAGGTAAATGCGGCCGCTGTTGCCTATTCTTTGCGCTGAAATCCTGGACCAGAGTTTATAAAAACTTACAATTCCAAAAAGAAAATTTCCGTCTTGTAAAGGGTAAATAATTTCAGCTATCGGTAAATTAAGGTGAACGTCAAACCCGCTTACGTTTAAACGGTTTTGCTTTCTTATTTCAGATAAAGTTCCCTCCGAAGATAAATCTATAACACCCACATTGTCGGTAATAAATTTAGGGCCTACCTTATATTTTTCCCGCCCTTCGGAATCCAATACGGCCAGCATAAGAAAATCCGGGTTAGAAGCAAGCACTTCCTCAAGTTTGCGTTCTACGGCGTTTTTGTTATTAATTATTTTTTCCAATCCGTCGGTAAAGGACATACGCCAAGTTATATTGTCTATATGCTGAGTAACGGCGGAAGCCGCCATTTTGGCTAAATTATCATGCGTTTCCAAAATATTATTTTTAGCGTATCCCTGGTAGTAGAACACAAGCATACTTACCGGGATAAGCGGTATAAAAACAACCCATAAAAACATTTTAAAAAGCCTTGCGAATATTGTCATATGATATCATTATACTTTTTATAGGGTTTTTTTGTTGTTTGTTGAGCGTATATAAAGACCGGGTTTATTAATTTTTGGCCGTGCCGGACAAAAGAAGATAAGATAAAATCAGCGTTTTGGGATAAAAGAATATAAGAAATTAAAAACCGGCCCTATTCTTTCAAAAAAAAGGCCCCGGATGCCCGGGGCCTTATGCGTTTAGAAAAAACTTATTTCTTTTTTGCGGCTTTTTTAGCAGGAGCTTTTTTCGCTACTTTTTTTGCCGGTTTTTTTGCCGCAGCTTTTTTAACGGCGGGTTTTTTTGCTACTTTTTTGCAGCCGCATCCTTTTTTTACTGCTTTTTTAGCGGGAGCTTTTTTTGCAACTTTTTTTACTGCTTTTTTAGCAGGTGCTTTTTTAGCAACTTTTTTAACAGCCATATTCTTTCTCCTAAGATAATTAGTTTTAACCTCAAGAAAATGATACAACAAAAATATTTAAAAAGCAAGTTGTTTGTATTTACAAAACACGGCATTTAAAAAACAGCTTTTTGCGCTTTGTTTCAAAAACGAATTATTTTTATAATTTCTTAGAAGTAAAATCACATTTTTAAAGCGGCGCTTACCTTTGAAATTTTGGCAAATTTTAATTTAGACTTTTTAGTTAAATTTTGCGCCAGTTTACAAAACTTTTTTTCGTTTCCTTTTAAAAGTTCCATTTCAATTTCATACATGCGTAATTTTTTTGAGCCTTTTTTTATTAAAAAATTATCCATGCAGATTTCAAAAATAAAATCTTTTTTTATTTTATAAACGGTCCTTTTGTTTGATATTGAAAATTTTTTTATAAGTTTTTTTGTTTTTAATTTTTTTGTGCAAAAGGAAATTGCCGCGCGTAAATTAGTTTGTTTAAGATTAATATTTTTTTCTTCACGCACTGCAAAACCGTTAACAATTTTACTCATGCCTTTTAATGTAAAAATATATTTATTTTGTTGTTTTCTTATGCGGCAGGAAATTTTGTTTTTTGAAAAATATTTATCTTCACTATCGAAATAGTTATCCGTAATTTTTAAAACAACGGGTTTGGGCGGCGTGTAGAATTCTTTAAACACGCTTAAAAAAACTTTAAAATCGTCCGGGCTTTTGGCTGCCCATTTGAACTCCCGTTCCTTTTGCATAATAAAATTCTATAATAAATACAGACGCTGTAACACACAATGTTTTAGCGCAAAGGGAGGTTTTATGCAGAAACAATCTACTTCGCTGGGGTGCTTCCTGTGCGGCAAAGATAACCCGAAAGGCATGAAAGTCCACTGGGTTGAGGATCTTGAAAACAAACGCGTTGTTTGCGAAACTTCAATTTCGGAAGATTACCGCTCATATCCCGGGATAGTACATGGCGGTATTGTTGCCGCGTTGCTTGACGAAACATCGGGCAGAGCCATTTTAATGGATAACGGGTATGACTCTTTAATGGTTACTTTAAAATTAGAAGTTGTGTACAAAAAAGTTACTCCCACTAATACCAAAATACAAATTATCGGACGCGTTAAAAGAACAGGGAAAACAAAAGCCGTTGTTGAGGGGGAAGTTGTGCTTCCCGACGGAAGCGTGAGCGCTTGCTGCACGGCAATTATTATGAAACCGCCTCAAAACATATTATCGGGTTGGAAGGAAGAAGAAGAGGAATGGGAAAAGACGGCCCCAAAATATTAAATAAAAAAGCTCCTTTTAAAGGAGCTTTTTTTGTGTTTTATAAGTAAATATCTCTTTTGCCGTTTTTTATGTCATGAAGGTTTTTAAGGGCCAGTTTTTTTAGGTTTTCGTCCTTGATTTCCTCATTAACGGTTTTTTCTATTAAGGCAAAACCTTTTTGTTTAAGTTCCTCACCCGCGAAGTCATGCAGGTATTCGGCAAAAGTAAAAATGGCGTTTGGCAGGCAATGGTGTTTTATAAGCCCGGGTTTAGCCAGATCCATAAAATCTTTGCCCACGCGGCCTAAACGATAGCATCCCGTGCAAAAAGACGGCACATGGTTATGCTTAACTAAGTCTAAAATCACTTGTTCTAAGGTTCTGTGGTCGCCTAAAGAAAATTGCGCGCCCGCGGATCCTTCTTCATATCCGCCGGGATTGGTCTTTGACCCTGCCGACATCTGTGACACGCCCATTTCAATGGCCGCCGTTCTCATTTGGGAGTTTTCGCGCGTGCTTAAAATAATTCCCGTATAAGGAACGGCTATTCTTAATATAGCCAGCACTTTTTTAAACTCCAAATCCGAAAGCTGGTACGGCGGTTTAAGGCTTAGGTCAGAGCCGTCCGCCGGTTCAATGCGGGGAACGGAAATTGTGTGCGGGCCTATGCCGTAAGTCTTTTCCAAATGGGATATATGCTCAAGCATGGCCATAACTTCAAATTTATAGTCATAAAGACCAAACAATATGCCTATGCCCACGTCGTGAATCCCGTTTTTAAGGGCGCGGTCCATAGCGTTTAGGCGGAATTCAAAATTCTTTTTCTGCCCCGCTATATGAAGGCCCGAATAAGTGGGTTTATGATACGTTTCCTGAAATAATTGGAACGTGCCTATATTGTGTTTGGACAATTCTTTAAATTCTTCTTCCGTAAGGGGGGCTATGTTAACGTTTACCCTTCTTATGTTTTGTCCGTTCCATTTTGTTTTGTAAACGGTGTCTATGGAATCAAAAATATATTTAAGCCCGCCGCCGGGGTAAGACTCGCCCGCTACAAGCAGTATTCTTTTGTGGCCTTGTTTTAAAAGTTCAATTACTTCTTTTTCAATTTCTTCCTGCGGAAGGGCCCTTCTTACAAGGCTTTTGTTTGAAACGCGGAAAGCGCAGTAAAGGCATTCATTAGAACATAAATTTGAAATATAAAGAGGCGCGAACAAAACCATGCGGTTGCCGTAAATTTCCTCTTTGATAAATTTTGCGGTACTATATATTTGTTCAAGCTGTTTTTCGTCTTCAACATTAAGAAGGCTTAAAACTTCGTCTTTATTAAGGCCGTTTAATTTTTTTGCTTTTAAAAGGATTTTGTTTAATTCTTTTTCTGTAGGGGCTTTGGAGTTTTTTATAAGCTCGGAAAGCTCGGCGTCGTTTATTATCATACTGCCACCTCTTTATATATTTTATTAAATTATCCTCCTTACTACAATTGGCCAAATAAGATAAAATTAATTAAATTAACCTTAAGGCGGCATATGAAAACAGCAGAATATAAATTTTTAAAAATTAATCCTATAAAAGTGTTTTTCCTTACCTTGCTGAGCGCGGGCTTTTATTCCTATATATGGGCTTACAGGCAGTGGGATGCGGCTAAAATAAGCGCCTCGGAATATAAAAAGATAATTCCGTTTTTCAGAGCCGTATTTTTAGATATTTTCATGTTCCCCCAGGCCGCTTTTGCCAAAAGAGAGGGCGGCGGACCGTCAACTGTGTTAGTCGTGCCTGTTTTAAACATTTGTTTAAAAGTTTTGGCTGTTATTTTCTGTTTTAATATTTATGTTCTATTAATCTTGAGTGTTGCTAGCGCCTTTATGATGTTGTTTTTCCAAGCGTATATAAATAAAATTTTACCATTAGGCGGCGGCGCCGAAATAAAGTTAAAAGTTTCTGACGCGGCCAGTGTTTTTATTGGGTTTATTTTGGCGTGTTTTATTGTGTTTGCAAGCGGACCTGTTTCTAAAACAATAAGCATGGGAAAGGATACATATATATCGGACAATTCAATAATTAACGATGTGATAGGTTTTAAAGTGTCCTACCCAGCATATGTTGAAATGGAACTTGGGGAGGATACGGATTTTGTTTTGTTTGCCAGTTATAAAGATGACGATTTTTACTTAGAGGTAGGCGCGGTATATAACTTTAAACAAGATTTAGATAAAATGAGCCCCCGCCGGTTAGACGCTTACCAAAACATGCTTATGAGCCCTGTGAAAGATGTTGTTTACCAGCAGGTTACGCTTGACGATTATCAAGGATTTCCATATATAGAAAAATATGCCCAATTGGAAGGCGGCTGGAAATCCAAACAATATATTTTTGTTAAAGACGGCATAACCTACCACATAATGCTTAATACTTTTAATGAGCGGTATTTCCCTATATTGGACTATATGATTAGCACGCTTGAATTTAAAGGGGGAAAATTTAAATCCGTTAGTTTACAAAGATTTTAAATCAGGTCCGGTAAGGTTTTGGTGCATTCTAAGGCCAAATAAAGGCATTAAAGTTAAAATATAATCAAAAATATCGGCCTGCTTAACTTCATAATCTTCCCAAGAATGTGTTTTAATAAAAAAGTATAACTCCAGCGGTAAACCTTTTGCGGAAGGCTGAAGCTGGCGTATCATAAAAATATCATCGGGATAAAAAACGGGCAATTCTTTTACCGTTGCCGAACAATAATGTACAAAAGCTTGTAAATTTGTTTGTAATTTTACATTTTGAAAATATTTTTTATCAATATACTCGGGAAGATTGTTTAAAAAATTATCGTCAATTATAAATATGCTGTTAAAATTAATATTAACGGATCTTTTTATACGTCTGTTTTGCTTTTCTAAAATGTGGGACCAGTTTTTAAAAGAATCAGAAAGCATCCCGTAAGCAGGCACGGAGTAAACCGTTTTATCCCAATGCCGTACTTTTACCATTGTTATGGTTATTTCGGTTACTACGCCGTCAATATTTCTTTTTTCCATTTCAATCCAGTCGCCCTCTTTAATCATGTCGTTATTTTTAAGCCACAGAACGGCAAAAAAATCCAAAACCGTGCTTGAAAAGATGTAGGTTACCGCAAGGACCGCTATAGAGGCAAACGTTATGATTAATTTGGGATGATTGCTAAAAAAGAATGCCGCGATAAATAATAAAAACCCGGCTATTACTGCCGCTTTTAACGCTTTAAAATATTTTTCATAAGGAGTATTTTTAAAATAAAAATTCTTTATAAAGTTAAGTGTGTAATTAATAATAAAAGCAATTATGAAAGAAATTAAAACCGCCATTATTTCTTTATATTGTTTTATGTTTTTAAAATATCCGTCGTTAAAAATAAACTGAATGACAAAAAGCGCCAAAACTAAAAAAAGAAGTAAAGAAACCCATATAATTATATTTTTTAAATTAGGATACTTAGCAAAAAAAGTCTTATGTTCTTCTGCTTTTTCCCTGATTTTCTTATATATTTTTTGAGATAAAGTAAAAAACAAAACAAATAATAATGATAACAGAAAGAGCTCCGCAATAATACCGTAGTACGGTTTTAATTTATAGTGTAGCGGCTCTTGCTTATAATTTTGTGCGGCCGGGCCGCCTGGCGGGTCTGCGGTGTTTTGTACAGCATTAAAATCCTGAGGTTTTGCTGTGTAGGGCGCTTTTTTTTGTTCCTGGTTAGCTATGTTTTCGGAGGGATTATTGATTGGGTCAATTGGGAAAATGATTTCATTTTCTTTGGTGTATTCAGGAGTAAAACCTTTTTCATTTTTTATAGAGTGCGCTTCTTTAAATGGCTCCTCTTTATCTGTTTTCTTTAAAGTTTGGGTTTTTTGCGGAAGGGAAAATGCATCTTGTTCATTTTCCTTTTTTTGTGATTTGCTAGTATAAATTGTTTGCGCAGGTGCTTCTTTATCCTTGTTCGATATGTTTTTTGATTGTTCTAAAACGGCGTATTCGTCATTGGCTTGCATTTTTTGTTCGGATGGCAAAGTAGTTTTAATTTGCGGCTGCTTAGGGAGGCAGGCAAAAAAAACTAAAAAAACAGAAAATACAAAGAAATATTTTTTCATTTACAATTAATTATATAAAAAAGGCCAAAAGCCCGGCTCCTGTTTAGAATCGGGCTTTTGAAGTTAATGTTAATTAAATAGTTTTTATTCTTTGCCTACCCGTAAAATTAAAAAACAGTAGCATAAAAATTTTTGATTATGGTATCTGCAAGTTCTAAAAGGTTGTTATTATTCTTGTTAGGCACAGCTTTCTCATAATATTCAATAGCTTTGTTGTTATTGTCTTGTGTACCTTTACTATTAGTAATAAGAACATCCAATATTCCATACTTCGTTTTGTTAATTTTTTTAACAAAAATATTGTAAAAGCCTAATCCTGTAACTATCGTGTAAACAATGCTAAATAAAGGTAAAAGGACTTTCTTTATTGCTGTTCTTTTCTGTTTTTGAATATCAATATTATTACTATTATATTAGCAGCCAATACACCTGCTGAAAACAATATCATAATCAAGTAAAATAATAAACCCATGCCAGATTGTCCGTCTGTTCGCTGAGAACTCTTTGCCCAAGTATCTATGAAATAAAGAAATGCCATTATAAGTCTGTTCGTAAATATTATAGCGCAAATAAAATTAAGTACAAGCAAAATTATCTGCAGCGGGGTAAAGGTCTTACTGTTTTTTTGTTTTTCAATATTTTGCTTAGTGTATTCTATATTTATCTTATTAAAATACAGTATACATTTAACTACATTTACTAAAGCAGTTATATAAATAAATATGGCAAATAGTAAAAAACCGGCAATTACAAAAATGGCTTCCTGAGGGTCCGTGGCTAACATGATTATATAGAAGATGCTCACAATAATTAAAGGCAATAAAAAAGATAATACTGTATATGTTTTCCAATAACGATATTCTTTTGAATTTTTTTGAAGAGAATTTTTTTTCATTTGAGAAAGATATTCTAAAGCGCGAAATGCTAAAAAACAGCTTATTAAAGCAGTTAATAAAATTGGAGAGAATATTAATATCATAGTTTTATTTTCCTTATTTTAATTTTTAAACAGTATATTAAATTAAAAAGAAAAGAGAATCAAACAATTTTGCTTTCGGGGAGTTTTATTTTACCCTAAAGTGCCCCAGAGAATGCTGGCAGATAGGAATGTCTTGAAACTTCTGTCAACAAATAAAAACAAAATCCCCCTTTGGAGGAGACTTACTCTAAAAGGGGATTCTAAATGGCGGAGTCGACGGGATTTGAACCCGCGATCTCCCGCGTGACAGGCGGGCGTGTTGACCGGGCTACACCACGACTCCAAAAATCAATCAACTGTTATATTTTATTATTTACGGATTAAATTGTCAAATAAATCTATTTTTCTATAGGACGGTAGTTTAAACTCATGCCCGCGTCTTGCGATACAAAACGGCCTATTTGGCTAAGCGTTTGCTTAAGGCTATTTAAGAACTCTTCAGGAGTTTGCAAAATGCCCGGTTTTCCGGGATAAAGGGCGTAATTTTTGCGCTCGTTTTGTGGTGTAACATTTGGCATTATTACATTTGCTCCGCTTTGCAATGCTTTTATCCGTCCGTTTTTTTCAATAGCTTCCATAGCTGTTGTGGCCGGGATATTTATTTTTGGCATAATAAGGCGTGATATCGCCATAACTTTTAAAGCTGTTTCCAAACTGCCGCCCTTTTCATTTTCCAAAGGGGTGCCGGGGCATGGGATAAACGGCCCTATGCCAAGCATGTCGGCGTCTAGCTCTTTAAAAAATAAAATATCTTTCGCTATTGATTTTGCCGTCTGGCCCGGCAACCCTACCATTATGCCTGTGCCTGTTTCATAACCCAGCTTTTTTATATCCTTAAGGCAGCGCAGCCTGTTTTGCAAATTCATACCAGGGTGAAGTGTTTGGTACAAATTTTCGTCCGTTGTTTCAATACGCAGTAAAAACCTATCCGCGCCGACTTCTCTGTAAGCAAGATATTCTTGGTAAGTTTTTTCACCAATGCTTAAAGTAAGGGCAAGGCCCATATTCTTAATTTCTTTTATAATTTGCAAAAATTCATTTAAAGGAGCGGCGTTTTCCTCACCTGATTGCAAAACAATTGTTTTGTAACCCAGGTTTTTTGCCAAAGCGGCGGCTTTTAGCGTGGTTTCCGTGTCCAGGCGGTATCTTTTTACATCTTTTTTAGCGGCCCTTATGCCACAGTAAAAACAGTTGTTTTGGCAGATATTCCCATATTCTATTAAAGCGCGCAGATGCACGCCGTCACCCACATTTTGCTTGCGCGTAAAATCGGCCGCGGCAAAAAGCTCCCCGTTAAAAGAGGAATTTTCTAAAAGCAGCGTTATTTCTTCTTCCGTAAGGTTATTTGTTTTGGCGGCCTTTTTTATTATTTCACGCATAATTAAATTATATAAAAAGCCCAAACGCCGTTTGGGCTTTTTGTTTTAAAGGTTTTTAAAATCACCATTTTCCATAATGCACTTTTGCTTCGTCATACCTGTCTTGCGGGTCCTTTTCTTCCGCGGGCGTTCCGACCGCTACTATAGAAAAAGGCATTATATGTTCGGGCAGGTTAAATATTTTTCTTACGGCGTCAACACGTTCCTTAACCGCCTGCACGCCAAGCCATACTGTCCCAAGTCCCAAATTTGTAGCCGCCAGCAGAATATTTTGTGTTGCCGCGCCACAGTCGCCTATCCAGTAGCCGGGTATAAGTTCTTTTTTTAAGTTAGCGCATACGATAATCGCGCAAGGCGCTTCTTTTAACATAGAAGCGTAAGGGTGCGTTTCAACTATTTTTTGTAAAGTTTCCCTTTCTCTTACTACCAAAAATTCCCATTCCTGCGCGTTCCTCGCAGTAGGTGCGGCCATGGCGGCGGCTAAAAGAATTTTTATCTGGTTTTCATCAACGGGAATGTCCGCTATATATTTTCTTATGCTTCTTCTGCCAAAAATAGCTTTTGATGTTTCCATATCTTTACCTCCTATTCAGTTCCTTTAAAAAATTTATTTTTAAAAAACTTCGCAAGTCCGCCGGAAGATGTTTCCCTGTAATCGCTTTTCATATCTTTGCCGGTTTGCATCATGGTTTGCAAAATCTCATCGTAAGAGACGCTATGCTCTCCGTCAGAGGTTATGGCAAACGTAGCACAATCTATGGCGCGTACGGCGGCTAAAGCATTTCTTTCTATGCAGGGTATTTGCACAAGCCCGGCCACAGGGTCGCACGTAAGTCCCAAATGGTGTTCAATGCCCATTTCGGCCGCGTACGCTACGCTTTTATTATCGCCGCCTTCAAGCTGGCATACTGCG
Organism: Elusimicrobium minutum Pei191; assembly: GCF_000020145.1. Lineage (NCBI taxonomy): Bacteria > Pseudomonadati > Elusimicrobiota > Elusimicrobia > Elusimicrobiales > Elusimicrobiaceae > Elusimicrobium > Elusimicrobium minutum. The sequence goes on along the minus strand of NC_010644.1, from coordinate 1,429,524 downwards.
GCGGCGGCCATCGCGCATGCAACGCCCACTTCACCCTGGCAGCCTACTTCAGCGCCTGATATTGATGCGTTTGTTTTAGCAAGGTTTCCTATAAGGCCGGCTGTTGCTAAAGCGCAGACAACAGCCTTATCATCATAATCATAAATTTCTTTTGTAATGCGAAGTACAGCGGGCACAACGCCGCAGCTTCCGCAAGTGGGGGCGGTAACAACCTGCCCGCCGTTGGCGTTTTCTTCCGCGCAGGCAAGCGCGTAAGCAAAAACGGTATTAATGCGGCGTACGTATCTGGGGGCGGTTTCCGCTTTTTTAAAAAACCTGCGGGCCTTTCTTTCCAAATTAAGTTCGCCGGGCAAAATACCACGTCTCTCAATGCCGTTATTTATAGCGGCCTGCATTTGCTCCCAAACTGTATAAAGAAAAGGCCAAATCTCTTTACCTTCGCATTCCTCCACATATTCCCAAAGGGCAATTTTTTGCTGAGCCGTATATTTTAAAATTTCTTCCATCGACCCGTGCTGATAAATTGATTTTTCATCTTCTTTAGGTATAGTTCCGTCGGATATTTCCCCGCCGCCTATGCTGTAAAGCGTTTTTTCGCTTAATACTTTGCTTGTTTGGTCAAGCGCTTCAAACTTCATAGCGTTGGGATGGAAGGGTAAGAAAGTATCGCCTTGCCATATAATCTCAACTGTTTTGGGGGACATTCCGTCTTTAATAGCATGGTCGGTTAAATGTCCGCGGCCCGTTAAAGCCAGCGAGCCGTACAAAGTAACTCTAAATGAGCAGGCGGACTCGTTTTCCGCGGCAAATTCCTGGGCAGCTCTCCTCGGCGCCATTGTGTGGCTGCTTGAAGGCCCCATTCCTATACGGTATAGACTTCTCAATGTTTTCATATTAATTAACATTATAGCACTTAAAGAGAATTGGCATTAATGCCCGCTAAATGTTAAAATAACAAAATGGATATATTTACGCTTTTAATGATAGCCGCCGGTCTTTCTATGGATAATTTTGCCGTTTCTTTAGCTTCAGGCTGCAACCCCAATATAAAAATTAAAGATATTTCCAAAGCCGCTTTGTTATTTGTTGCTGCGCATTTAGTAATGTTTTCCTTAGGCTGGTTCGGCGTCAGTGTTATAGCTGAGCGTTTTGACGCTTATGATCATTGGATATCATTCGGCCTTTTGGTTTTTATCGGTTTAAGAATGATAAAAGAAGCCGCAGCCAAAAAAGGGCAGCAGGAATGCGTTAATATTACGGAAACTTTTAGCCGTTTGCTTTTAATCGCTTTAGCCACGAGCATGGACGCTTTGGCCGTAGGCATAAGTTTAAGTTTAGCGGGCGTTCATTTTGTTTTATCCGTAGCGGCGATATCATTTTTTGTTCTTATAACAACCTTTTTTGGTTTTAAAATCGGCGGCAAACTTGGCGATAAGCTTGGAATAAAGGCTGAAATATTTGGCGGAATCGTGCTTATAGGCATAGCCTTAAAAATTCTGCTTGACGCTATGATGTAAAAAATGGTGCAATGGCAAGTAGATACTTTAAAGTGACACAGAGAGGCAATTATGGAATTTTGGGCAGTCTTTATAATGTTTATATGTTTATGTGTTGATAATATGGTTATGGCCAATATGTCAGCCATGAAGCCGCAAAATAATGACGTAAGAAGTTCTTTGTCTTTAAGGATATCATTATCTTTTTCCATTTTTCATGTGCTTTTTTTCCTTGTAGGTTACGGTTTTGCGGCTTTATTGAAACCATATCCGCACACTTGGATAGCAGGCGCCTGGATAGCGTTTGCTTTTATCCTTCTTATAGGAATAAGGCTTTTAATGGAGACTGTTGAAAAAAGCCCAAGCTTTTCCGTGGCGGACAAAGACATGAATCCGAAACTTTTGAAAACAAGCGCTTTGCTGGCGCTTAATTCTTTAATGATAGGTTTTGCCATGTGTGTTATGGCCGTTGAGTATCAGTTGTTCTGGCCCGCGTTTTCGCTTTTTGCCATATCAATGATAATGTCAATGATAGGTTTTTTAACAGGCAAACCCGAATCTAAAAAAATATCTTCAAAAATATTTGAATCCATCGCAGGGCTTATAATGATAGTTCTTGCGGTAAGAATTCTGTTAACTTATTATTAATTTTAAAAGCGGTATTATAATGTTTCCCGGCAAAAAAACAAAAAAGCGCCTTTTTACGGCGCTTTTTTGTTTTTTTCTGCTTACTACGGCCCGCGCGCAATATTTGTTTGACGATCCCGTTTACCTTATGGACCGTAATATCGAGAAAGCCGAAGAACTTGTTTCCGCTAAGAAAACGGAGGAGGCCGTCACCCTGCTTTTGGAGTTGTTTCCCAAAGTTTTTAATAATGAACAAAAAACACAGATTGAATTTTTGCTGGGTATGGCAAGCATGCAAAAAAGAGACTTTGCCACAGCCGAGTGGATTTTTAGAAGGATACTCAGAAACCAGCCTTCTCTTTCCCGCGTAAGGTTAGAACTTGCCCTTTTATATTTTGAAACAGGCCGCAACGAAAAGGCGGATTATCATTTCCGTCTGGTGTGGGCTTCAAGAGATTTACCTTTGGAAGTTAAACAAAAAATAGGCTATTTTCTTTACCAAATACGCTACCGCAAAAGGTGGGATTATTATTTGAATTTGGGCATTGCGCCTACAAATAATATTAACAATGTTTCGGGCGCTCAAATTGAATGTATAGAAGTTGATTTCGGGGGTTGGATTATCCCCATGTGCAGAGAGTTGGAAAAAAAGCGTTCTTCCATAGGGCTTAGCGGCTACGCGGGTATAGAAAATTATTTAAGGCTAAACAGAAGCCTGCGTTTAAAAAGCACTTTAAGCGGCGGCATTTCCGATTTTGCGGGTAAAGAATTTGATATATATTCCCTTTCGTTTTCCACAGGCCCCCTTTATAATTTTAAGCGCGGAAGCGCGGGCGCATACGCCTCGGCCGAGCGTGTTTGGTACGGCGGGAAAGGGTTTTTAAACAGCTACGGCCCTATAGCGGATTTCAGTTATGACCTTACCCGCCGTCTGGGAATTGGGTTAAGCGGCGCTTTAAAGAAAAATGAGTATGAGCAGGACATACATAAACATTTTGACGGGCACAGCGTTTTAGTAATGCCTTCGCTTTATATAGGTATAAACTCCAAAACATATATTATTTTAAAGCCTTCGGCCAATTTTATAAGAACCGAAAACAGATGGACTGACCGTGACATTTACAGATACGGAGTAGGTTTAGGAACCGAGCTGCCCTTGGGCATATCTTTGTATGCGGAGCCTTTTTATTCATCCTCAAAAACAAAGAGAGGCTGGATTCAAGATTTTAGTTATGAAATAAAAAAACGTATAGAAAATTCTTACGGGATTGACGTGCGTTTGCTTAACAGGCAGATAAATATTTTAGGCTTTACGCCTACTTTTAACTATTCGTTTAATAAAACCACGTCAAACATACGTAACGGCGGATTTGAAAAACATACTTTTGAACTTGGCATAACAAACAGGTTTTAGAAAGTTATTATTGAGGAAGTGTGTAAAAAAAGGTATCCTGTAATATGTATATATATTTAAATGTGGCGCGGAGGATGTGATGTCATTAGAAAGTGCTGTTGAGCGTATTTTAATACCTGAGGCCGATATTGAAGCCAGGGTGCGGGAGCTTGGGGCTGAAATAACCAAAGATTATAACGGGAAAGAGCCTATACTTGTTGGAATGCTCCGCGGCTGCGTAGTTTTTTACAGTGAGCTTTTAAAAAATATAAAAACAAAATGTACGCTTGATTTTATGTGTTTAAGCTCTTACTGCGGAATGGAGTCTACGGGGGAAGTGCGCATATTATTAGACGTTCGAGGTACTATTAAAGACAGGCATGTAATTTTAATTGAGGATATCGTTGATACCGGTTTAACTTTAGATTATGTGTTAAAAAATCTTAGAAACCGCGGCGCCGCAAGCGTGGAAATATGCACTTTGCTAGACAAGCCTTCTAACAGAAAGGTTACCGTTCCGGTTAAATACAGGGGTTTTGAAATCCCCAACGAGTTTGTTATAGGCTACGGGCTTGATTATAACGAACTTTACAGAAATTTACCATATATAGGAGTTTATAAACAAAAATGAAAAAGAAAATGAATCCAAACATTGTTTCGCTTAAGCAAATTCTTTTTTGGATTGCTGTTTTTGCCGTTACAATTTTTTTATTTAACAGATCTGATACATCAAAAACAATTACGTTAGATTATTCCGATTTCAGGGCCAGGGTTGAAAGGACCGAGGTAAGCAACCTTGTTATCGGCACGGAACTTATAAAAGGCGTTGTAAAAGAAGGAGACTCGGTTGTTAATTTCCAAACCGTTAAAGTGGAAGATAAAGATCTTGTATCCGACTTGATGAAAAAGGGTATAAAGTTTAAAGCCGAGACGGATAAAAGCTGGATTTTCAGCGTTTTGGGAAATGTCGGTTTTATTTTACTTTTCTTTTTAGCCTGGTGGTTTTTGCTTATTCGCCCGCAACAAGGCGGCGGTAAAGGCAATCCTTTAAGCTTCGGCAATACAAAAGCCAAACTCCAGGTTGGAAGCCCCGACGGCACTACATTTAAAGACGTTGCCGGCTGCGATGAGGCGAAAGAAGAACTTGAGGACACCATTACATTTTTAAAAAATCCTAAAAAATTCCAGAAATTAGGCGGAAAGCTTCCCAAAGGCGTGCTTCTTTACGGCGCACCGGGCACTGGTAAAACTCTGCTCGCGAAAGCCACTGCGGGTGAAGCGGGGGTCGCGTTTTTCTCGGCGTCAGCTTCGGAATTCGTTGAAATGTTTGTAGGCGTAGGCGCTTCACGCGTTAGGGATTTATTTGATAAAGCTAAAAAAATGGCGCCCGCTATTGTGTATATCGACGAGCTTGACGCTGTGGGCAGACGCCGAGGCGCCGGTATCGGCGGCGGCCATGACGAAAGAGAGCAGACGTTAAACCAGCTTCTTATTGAGCTTGACGGCTTTGAGTCAAAACAGGGCATTATTTTAATGGCTTCAACCAACAGACCCGACGTGCTTGACCCGGCGCTTATACGCCCCGGCCGTTTTGATAGGCATATAAATGTTCCCGCCCCGGACATGAAAGGAAGGGAAGAAATTTTGGCAGTGCATTCTAAAAGAGTAAAACTTGCTCCTTCAGTTAAGCTTAAAGATATCGCCAAAGGGACACCCGGTTTTGTAGGGGCTGATTTGGCTAACGTAGTTAACGAAGCCGCTATTTTGGCCGCCCGCTTTAATAAAGAAGCTGTTACTGAAAGCGATTTGGAAGAAGCCGTTGAACGTGTTATGGCGGGCCCGCAAAGAAGAAGCAGGCTTATTTCAAATAAAGAAAAAAGGATTATCGCTTATCATGAAGCGGGACACACCGTTATAGCTAAAAAAACGGACAACAGCGACCCCGTGCACAAAGTTTCGGTTATTCCCAGAGGGCCCGCTTTGGGTTATACAATGCAGCTTCCTTTGGAGGATAAATTTTTAACCACTAAATCCGAAATTTTGGACAGGCTTTGCGTTTTGCTCGGCGGCAGAGCGGCCGAAGAAATTGTTTTTAAAGAAATTACTACAGGCGCGCATGACGACTTGTCCAGAACCACCGCTTACGCCAGGCGTATGGTTTCGGAGCTGGGCATGAGTGAAAAACTTGGGCCCATTTCCGTTCATACGGGTGAGGATGAAGTTTTTCTCGGCCGTGATATAAGCAGGGCTAAGCATTCTGAAGAATTATTAAGAAGCATTGACGAGGAAGTAAGCCAGCTTGTTAAAGGTTCTTATGAAAGAGCCAAAGATATTCTTGTTAAAAACAGAATGGCTTTAGACGTGCTTGTTGACAGGCTTTTAGAAATTGAGGTTGTTGAAGCTAAAGAGATTGACGAAATTTTGACAGACCCGGCTGCTTACAAACTTAAGCTTGAAGAAATGAGAAAAGCGAAAGAAGCCCAAAAAATACAGCCTATGGATGAAAGCGTACAGGAAGGTTAGAAACGGACAGGAGTTTTTATGAAATATTTTGGTACAGACGGAGTAAGAGCCGTAGCGGGCGAATTTCCTTTGGTGCAGGAGTTTGTTGAAAAGCTGGGTTATGCCGCGGGCCTTTTTGCCGTTAAAAATAATAAAAATCTCAAGAAAAAAGTGCTTGTCGCGGAGGATTCCAGAGCGTCAGGGCCTATGCTTATGTCTTATTTAGCCAAAGGGCTTAACGCCGCGGGTTTTACCGTAGTAAGCGTAGGTATCGCGCCAACGCCGGCGGTTTCCTGCCTTGTGCAAAAGCTGGGGTTTGATTTTGGCGCGGTTATCTCCGCAAGCCATAATCCGGCTGAATTTAACGGTATTAAATTTTTTGATTATGACGGTAAAAAGATGAATGAAAAAGAGGAAGAGGAAATAGAAATTATTTTAGATTCAATAACAACACGTCCTTCCTCAGACGGCGAATTTATATATGATGAAACCCTAATGCTTGACTACCAAAATTTTTTAGTTAATACCGTTCCCCAAAACTTATTTAAAGGCGTAAAAATAGTTTTGGACTGCGCCAACGGAGCCACTTCAAAAATAGCGCCGCGCGTGTTTGAAGCCTTAGGGGCAGACCTTGTTGTTTTGGCAAACAAACCCAACGGTAAAAATATAAATGATAATGTCGGCGCGTTGCATACTGAAACGATGCAAAAGGAAGTTGTTTTAAACGGTGCTTTTTGCGGATTTAGTTTTGACGGCGACGGCGACAGAGTAATAGCATCTGATGAAAAAGGCAGACAGCTTGACGGCGATCATATTATAAGCGCGTCGGCGGTTGAACTAAAAAAAGCAGGCAAATTAAAAAGCGGTAAAATTGTGCTTACAATTATGGCTAACTTGGGAATGATTAACTTTTTAAAAGCCAACGGTATAGAAACAATTCTTACAGGCGTGGGCGACAAATATGTTTCCGAAGCTCTTGAAAAAGACAACCTTACCATAGGGGGCGAAACTTCCGGACATATTATTTTTAATGAAATAAGCCCCACGGGGGACGGTATTTTGGCCGCTCTTCAAATCGCCGCCAGCGCTTTGGAATCACGTAAAAAAATGAGCGTATTTCATGATTTATGGAGCAAATATCCTTCCGTTTTAAGCGCGGTAAAGGTAAGCCAAAAAGTTCCGCTGGAAGAGATTGACGGTTTTAATGATTTAACTAAAGAACTTGAAGAAAATTTTAAAGGAAAGGGGCGCATTATAGTGCGCTATTCCGGCACGGAGCCTAAACTTAGAATTTTGGTTGAAGGTGAGGATAAGGATCTTGTTTCTTCCGTAGCTTTTAAACTTGAAACGCATTTTAAAGAAAGGGTAAAATAAGAAGGCAAAAGCACCTTAAGGGGTAACCTATGACAGTAAAATTAGGCGTAAATATTGACCATGTAGCTACTTTAAGAAGCGCGCGCGGGGCTGATTTCCCCGATCCGCTAACGGCGGCAAAAGTTTGCCTTGGCATGGGGGCGGAGTTTATAGTAGTCCACTTAAGGGGCGACAGAAGACATATCAAAGATAAAGATATTGAAAATTTATGCAAAACTTATCCCGGTAAAATCCATTTGGAATGCGCCGCCACTAAAGAAATGCAAGATATCGCCTTAAAATATAAACCCGCAAGCGTATGTTTGGTTCCGGAATTTAAGGGCGAGCTTACAACAAGGGGCGGACTTAATTTAAATAAAAAAAATTTTGAAAATATTTCAAAGATAACAACAAATCTTCAGGCTAAGGGGATTAAAGTAAGTTTGTTTATAAACCCGGCCGCTGAAGAGGTAAGATTGGCTAAAAAAACCGGCGCGCAGATTATTGAGCTTTGCACCGGCCCTTACAGCGAGGCTAAAACAAAAAAACAGCAATATAAAGAATTGGAAGATTTGGCGATGTCTTCAATTTTAGGCGCCGAGCTCGGCCTTGAGGTGCATAGCGGGCACGGACTTAACTATGAGAATGTTGTTCCCGTGGCTAACTTAGAGGCCATGGAATGCCTTAATATAGGTTTTGCTATTATAGCTAAATCTGTTTTTACGGGCCTGGCGGCCGCTGTTATGGAAATGCAGGAAGCTGTTAAAGAGAGATATTAAACTATGTGCGGGATAATCGGCTACACGGGAAAGAAGGCTGCTTCAAAAATTATTATAGAAGGGTTAAGAAACCTTGAGTACAGGGGTTATGATTCAGCCGGTATAGCCGCTTTGGAAAACGGGCAGCTTAAAAGGCTGCGCGCTGTAGGCAAAGTTAAAGAGTTGGAAACTTCCCTTTTAAAAAACAAACTTTCTTCTTTATGCGCCGTGGGGCACACCCGTTGGGCCACGCACGGAAAACCCAGTGAAAATAATTCGCACCCGCACACCGATTGCGGCGGCAACATAGCGGTTGTACATAACGGAATTATTGAAAATTACCTTTCTTTGAAAGAAGACTTAAAAAAGAAAGGCCATAAATTTAAATCCGAAACCGACACTGAAGTAATAGCCCACTTGCTTGAAGAAAATTTAAAAACCGTTAAAAATTTAACCGCCGAACAAAAACTTTTTGAAGCGGTTAGAAAAACCGCCAAACAAATATCGGGCGCTTTTGCCGTGGGCATAATTTGGACGGGTGCCCCCGGGATTATAGTTGGCATAAGAAAGCAAAGCCCGCTTGTGGCCGGCATAGGCGATGGGGAAAGTTTTTTAGCTTCCGACGTCACCGCTTTTTTAAAGCATACAAATAAAGTTGTTTTTTTAGAAGATAATGAAATTGTTGTGGCCCGCCAAAACAACATAAGCTTTTATGATGAAAACGGTAAAGAAAAAAAGCCGCTGATAACACAGATAAAATGGAATACCGCGCAGGCCGAAAAAGGCGGATATAAGCATTTTATGCTTAAAGAAATTTACGAGCAGCCTGACGCTGTGGCCGACACGCTGCGTTTCGGCGTTGAGGATATGCCTTCCGTTTTCGGCATGAGCGGCAAGCAAATTAAAAATATTAAAAAAATACAAATAATAGCCTGCGGAACCGCCTATCACGCGGGGCTTTGCTCAAAATATTTTATTGAGGAATACAGCGGTATACCCGTTGAAGTTGATTACGCGTCTGAATATAAATACCGTTTTGTTCCTTCCACGCCGGGCACGCTTGCCATAGCCGTCAGCCAATCGGGCGAAACGGCTGATACCATAGCCGCTATGAAAAAAGCCAAAGAAGCTGGTTTTAAAACCTTGGCTATATGCAATGTTTTAGGTTCAACTCTTACGCGTATGGCGGACCATACTTTTTTTACACGCTGCGGTTTAGAAATAAGCGTTGCTTCAACTAAGGCTTTTACAAGTCAGCTTGCCGCCCTTTACGGTCTAGCGGTGTTTTTGGGTTTCCAAAGGGGTGTTTTAAATTCGGCGCAATTTAAAAAATACAGCACAGAATTTTTTGCCTTACCCAGACTTTTGGAAAACACTATTAAAAACACGGCTGAAGCTGTTAAAAAGACAGCTAAGAAAATTTATAAAGAAAAAACTTTTGTGTTTTTAGGCCGTTCGGCAAATTATCCTATAGCTTTGGAAGGCGCTTTAAAACTTAAAGAAATATCTTATCTGCACGCGGAAGGCTTTCCCGGCGGGGAGATTAAACACGGGCCGATAGCCATTATTGATTCACATGTTCCTGTTTTTGTCTTGGCTCCAAAGGATAATTTGTTTGAAAAAATGCTTTCCGCCTGTGAGGAAACAGCTGCCAGAGGCGCTAAAGTAATTGCAGTTACGGACAAAAAAGGCGCCGAGATACTTGGCAAAAAAGTTTTTGCTTTGGTAAAAATACCTGAAGCGAACAGCTTTTTAACCGCTATTTTAAACGCCGTGGTTGTACAGTTCTTCGCTTATTATATAGCGGATTTAAGAAAGTGCGAAATAGACCAGCCCAGAAACCTTGCCAAAAGCGTAACGGTGGAATAATGAAAATAACGGGGTTAGGTACTGATATTGTTGAAGTTGAACGCATAGCGGAATTTGCCAAAAACTCCGCCGCTTTGGAACGTGTTTTCAGTAAAACCGAACTGGAATACTGTTTGAATAAAAAAAATAAATATGAACACTTGGCCGTACGGTTTGCCGCGAAAGAAGCGGTTTACAAAGCGCTGCCTTTTGGCGGCGTGGCTTTAAAAGATATTGAAGTGAGCAACTTGTCAGACGGCAGTCCGCAAGTCACGGTTAATGATAAAAGAGCGGAAACTTTTAAAATTAACATCTCCCTTTCCCACACCAAGAACTACGCGACAGCGGTTGCCCTGGTAACCGAATATGAAGATAATAAATAAAGAGATTGCGAAAGCGTTTCTTCCCAAACGCCCGGCGGATTCAAATAAAGGCACGTTCGGTAAAGCGCTTTGCGTTTGCGGGAGTGAAAATATGATGGGCGCGGCCGTTCTGGCTGTAAAAGCGGCGCTTTCTGCGGGTGTGGGTTACGCTGTGGCGGCGGTGCCTGAAAAAGAAAAAGACGTTATTTTTACCTCTGTTCCCGAAGCTGTTGTTCTGCCCGTCGGCGATAAAGAAGAAATAGCCTCATTCGTTTTAAAAAATAAAATCGATTTGGTTTTGGCAGGCCCCGGCCTTGGTAAAGAAAAAGCTTCAGCATACATTCCTTTTTTACTTAATGATTTAAAATTACCTTTTGTTTTAGACGGCGACGGGCTTAACGCTTTGACGCGGGCGGATGCGCAGGCCTTTAAAACACCTTGTGTTTTTACGCCGCATCCTTTAGAAGCGGCCAGGCTGCTTTGCCTTAAAGAGCCTCCTTGTGAAAAAGAAAGGGAAAACGCGGCTAAAGAAATTTCACGCAGATATAATTGTGTATGCGTTTTAAAAGGAAAAGAGACTGTAATAGTTTATAATAACGAAGTTTTTATAAATACTACGGGTTCTGACTCCCTTGCCAAAGCCGGCACCGGTGACGTTTTAGCGGGTATTATAACCGGGTTTTGGGCGCAGGAAGGAAAACAAAATGGCTTTAGTTTTGGCAGCGCTTTACGCGCCGCCGTATGCGGTGTTTATATACACGGCCTGGCGGGTGAAGACGCCGCTTTAGATATAAGCAGTTACAGTGTGCTTGCTTCTGATTTAAATAAATATATAGGCCGGGCTATAAAAAAGACTTTAAATAATTAAAAAAAAATTATAGCTTAAATAGTAACCAGGTATTTAAAGGGGTTAAAAATGAAAAGATGTTTATTTATAATAATATGTTTGTTTCTGTTAACAACTTCGTTGCTGGCAGAGAGCAGCGGCTCGCCCTCGGATAGTGAGCTGGTGCAAAACACGGCTTTCGCACAAAACAACCCTTCGGCGTCCGATGCTGATGCCGCGCAAAGCAACCCCCCACAAAGTATTGATTTGGCTAAAACCGTAAAAATGAAGACGGATGCTTTTACCGCTAAATTGGTGGTCCCCGGCGACACCGCAAATATATTATATTTTTATAAAAATCATTATGATTCGCATGAAACGGTTGTTACGGTAGCTTACGGGCTGCAAGTACTTTTTGTGGAAGCGGAAAAAAATGTGCAAACAGGCAAGAATGAGAATTTTATTACATTAAAAATACCAAGCGAATCAAAAGGTTTTAAATATAATTCCTTAAAAGCGGAGGATTATAAAATTATTATTGTAAATGATAAAGAGCTTTATCCGCCCGCCGCGGCATCTTCTTCTTATGAAAGAGTTTTGGGGGGAAGATAATGAAAAAAATACTTCTATTATCAGCTTTGTTTTTTAGCGCTTTATTTTCCTACTCGGAGCCTATTAAGGTTTTTGTCGCTTTGCATGACATTCCCGCGCTTAGCGTTATAACAGGGCAAGATATCGCGACCGCCGTGCCCGCTATAGCGGAAAGGGACGCTTTCTTTTCAGAACAAGATATTGCGCTTATAGAAGGCGCGGTGGCTTTGGTAAATATACCGAAAGGGACGCAGATTAAAAAAAATTCCTTAAAGCTTAAAGATAAAAAACCTTCTTCGTCGGAATTAAATAAAGGTTGGGGTTACTATATACTTCCGGTTGATATCCAAACGGCGGATATGGTTTTATCTAACGGCGGCAGCAGGGAGAGAGTGGATTTAATTGTAAGAACCTACAGGGAGATAGGCGATTTAAATGAGCCTGTTGTTTTTACTCTTCTTCAAAATATAGAGGTTAAAGATGTTTTGGAAAATAACGGCGCTTACTCGTTGCTTTTAATAACAGACCCTGCGGATGCCCAACTTTTGTTTTTAACGGAAAAGAAAGACGCTTTTGTAAAGGTTTTGTTACGGGCTGAAACGGATATAGGGCTTCACAATATTTCCGTTACCCAAACAAAAAATATTATAGCCAAGAAGGGTGAGTGATATGCCCACAACAAATATAACGGAAAATATTAAACAGCCTATGAGCCCGAAAGTTTTTGCTTTCCTTGTAATGTCTGTAATTTTAATTATGTTTGCCGTACTTTTCATTTTTGCCCACAAGAAACGCATGCATGAAACAAAGCACGTAAATATATTTGTGGCGGCTGAGGATATAAATAAAGGAACTGTTATTACGCAGAGGTTGCTTTCTCCGGTAAAAATGATAGCGCATGAGCCAGGAGCTTTTTTGGTCGGAGATATACAGCTTCTCTTGGGGAGTTACGCTCTTGTAGATATAGTACAAGGCAGCCAGATGACAAAACATATAATAACCGCCGAACCTGTTATTACCGCTCCTGATATCGGGTATAGGCTTTACAGTTTGGTTTTGCCATACCAAGCGGTGCCGAGAGACCATACAAAAACCGATATTAATATATATAGAGGAGAAACCCTTATAAACAGTTTTAAAAATATACGAATTGTAAGCATGAAATCTGTTCCTGAGGAGACGGCTTTTGTTTTAGAGGTTGACCCGCAAACCGCACAGGAGTTATTTTTTGTTGAAAATTCTAAGGCGCTGCATGTTGAAATATGCTGTGAGCGGCCCTCAAAGCAGTCCTAATATTATAAAATTACTATATGAATATAATACTTATTGTTATACTTATTTTGTTGTTGGCGTGCGCGCTGACGGTGCGCAGCATTTATAAGCAAAGCATTCAAATTTTGGAACCTTCATATAAAAGGAAACCGCTTATAATTTTTCCGGACCAGTTTAAGGTCCCTTTTGAAAACATACGCTTTAAAACGGCGGACGGGGTTGAAATAAAAGGATGGTTTATCCCGAATGAAGAAAGTTCTAAAACAATTTTTTTATTACACGGTTGGGGTCAAAACCGCGGAGATATTTTAAAAAACACTGTATATTTGCGCGATTTAGGTTTTAACCTTGTATATTTTGATTTCAGGGCCATGGGCGAAAGCGGCGGCAAAGTGAGCTCAATAGGATATTTGGAAACCAAAGATTTAGAAGCCGCCATTGATTATATGAAATCAACCCGCTCAAGCGTTTGTAAATCAATAGGGTTATATGGCATAAGCATGGGCGCCACGGTAGCTATTTACGTAGCCGCTAAGAATAAAGAAATTAAATGTGTTTTAAGTGAAGCCGCATACTACTCTTTTAACCGTGTGGCTGCCAGATGGGCGTGGATTAATAAAAAAATTCCTTATTTTCCTGTTATGCCCTTAGTGCTATATTTTATGAGAAAGCGCTTAGGTTTTGACCCGCAGATTTACAGCCCCGCTTATAATATAGACGGTTTGGCGGGAAGGCCTGTTTTTATTATTCACGGCAGACACGACAGCCTTGTGCCTGCGGTTAACGCCACTTACCTTTATAAAAAAGCTAAAGAACCTAAGGATTTGTGGATTATTCCCGGAGCGAAACATAACCAGGGCGCCGAAGTGGGCGGAGAGGAATATAAATATAAAATGGCGCAATTTTTTACTAAAAACATGTAACTAAGTTTATTTAAAAAAGCTCCGCTGTTTTAGCGGAGCTTTTTTGTCGTGTTGCTATGAGCAAGTTATAAAAATACAGGTTTTACCGTTTTTAGCTGCCAAGATGAGTATTACGCCGTTTTTTTACTGCCGCAAATTAAAAAATGCAGGTTTGAGTAAAATAACTCGCCTCCATACGTTAACGCGTGTTTTATTTGCCTAATGATTTTTATTTAAACTGAACTTTATAAATTAAAGTTTTTAAAAAAATATAATAAAAACCCCCGCTTTAAAGCGGGGGTTTTATATTTGTTTAATATTTCGGGCCTGTGTATACGCCTAATTCGTCAAGTTCTCTTTGCCATCTGGCGTGAGCCGCCACCCTTTCTTTAATTTTTTCTTTTACTGTACCTGCAAATCTTTCAAACTTTTTTGAGAAAGTATTATCTAAAGCTGTTTGTTCTTCATTTTGAAAGATTTTTTTTAACTCCGGGTTTTTTATAGAAGCGGATAATTTTTTATTTTCATCTAACGGAAGTGAAGATCTGTATTTGCCCAGAACTGTTTGCAAAGTGTTTTTAGATACAGACGTTTTATTGGCAAGCCTTGCTAATGCAAACGCGGGGTTGTTTTCTGATAACGCATATTCCAATGCTACTTCTGTTTTGCCTTTTACCACGGCCTGTTCAAAGGCGGAGAGGCCTTTTTTATTGCGTGTCGCGCTTATAAGGCTTTTGCTGATATCAGATATTCTTTGTATTCTGTAATTGTTGTCGCCTAAAGGCTGGTATGGGTTAGCCTTTTCAACTTTTGTTCGTATAATCGTTGAAAGCCATGAGGCTGTGTGCCCGTCCTGGGCGCAATGAAGTAAAGTATTGCCGTTCTCATCTTTATTTAAATAGAAAAAGCCGCTTTCGTCTTGGTAAGCGATATCGGTTATTTTTATAGATTCTTTTACGCGGCCTTGGGCAACCAGGTCGCACGCGTCTTTAAAGTTACCCGCAAAAACGCAGGATGCGGTTAATACAGCGGCTAATATAAATGCTGTTGTTTTAATTAATTTTCTCATATTTTCCTCTTTTTTCTTTTATTTTGTATGTATAAATTTTCTTATTTTATTAAGCCTGCGGCAAGGGTCTAAAGACCTAAACGTTATAAGGACTTTTTGTAGGACTTTTTTATAATAGAAAACAGTTCTTAATAAAAAACCCCGAGTTTAAAACCCGGGGTTTTTTATT
The DNA here is from genome assembly GCF_000020145.1 of Elusimicrobium minutum Pei191. Classification (NCBI taxonomy): domain Bacteria; kingdom Pseudomonadati; phylum Elusimicrobiota; class Elusimicrobia; order Elusimicrobiales; family Elusimicrobiaceae; genus Elusimicrobium; species Elusimicrobium minutum. The sequence continues at coordinate 1,414,356 of NC_010644.1, read as the reverse complement.
TTTTAAAACATAAAGTTATTTTGTTTTTACAAGTTTATTGTTTTCTAATGAGTAAACGATATCAGCGTAATCAACGGCGTTTAAGTCGTGAGTTACCATTATAACCGTGATACCCTGTTTGGCTAATTTGGCAAAGTCCTCAAAAACATAAACTTTTTTATGCGCGTCGAGGTTGCCGGTAGGTTCATCGGCCAAAATAAGGGCGGGGTTGTTGCGAAGCGCGCGCGCAATACTGCCGCGCTGTTTTTCACCACCGCTTAACGCGGAAGGAAGCTTATTTTCCATATTCTCAAGGCCAAAGTTTTTTAAAAGCTCTTTAGCTTTGGTATCGGTTTTTTTACCCGCCATTATGTAAGGCATATTAACGTTTTCAAGAAGGGTAAAGTCCGGCAAAAGCCCATCAAACTGAAAAACAAATCCCATTCTTTTTAATCTTAAGGCGGATTTTTGTTTTTCGTTTAGTTTAGTAAGCTCTTTACCTTCAAAGATTATGCTGCCTTCAGTAGGGGTGTCAAGCATTGCTATCATATTTAAAAGCGTGCTTTTCCCGCTGCCGCTCGGGCCTAAAAGAACAATAAAATCCCCTTTATTTACTTCCAAAGAAACATCATCAAGGACTTTCAGGTTTTCGGTGCCCTGTCCGTATATTTTGGTTAAATTTTTAATTTCTAAAATCTTCATATTATCCGTACCTTATCGCGTCCGTCGGGTTAACTTTAGAAGCTCTTACAGCCGGGTAAACCGCCGCTAAAAAGCAAAGTAAATAGCTGCCCGCTACTACAGACAGAATGTCCGTTAAACTTATTCTTACAGGCACTTTTGTAAGGTAATAAATATCCCCCGGCAACTGTACAATATTAAACGTAGCGATAATCCAGCATAAAATCATAGCCAGTATAACGCCGCACACAATGCCTGCCGTGCCTATCATAAGACCTTCGTAGATAAAGATTTTTCTTATGCTGGCTGGGCTGGCGCCCATGGCACGTAAAATGCCGATATCTTTTAATTTCTCCGTGCCTAAAAGGATTAAATTTGACGCTATGTTAAGCGATGCCACTAAAATAATTAAGGAAAGGATGATAAACATCATAGTTTTTTCTAATTTAAGCGCGGCGTATAAGGTGCCGTTTAACTGCGCGAATGTGCGTATACTAAAACCGTTGCCCATAATAGGACGTATAAGTTTTGCGGCTTTTTCGGCGTTATCAATATTTTTAAGACGTATGGATATACCCGTGGCGCCCTTTTGTAAATTTAAAAACTCACTCGCATGCTCAAGCGTAGTGTAGCCCATTGTGCGGTCAAATTCATAATATCCGGTTTTTATCGTGCCTGAAATCCTAAACTTTTTCATTTTAGGAACCATGCCCGCGCTTGTGGATATTGATGATGGTGAGATTAAAACAACATCGTCGCCTACTTCAAGGTTTAAGGAATTGGCAAGCTCCGTGCCTAAAACCAAAGGCGCCGGGGCCGAAGTTTCGCCCTCTCTTAAAGGCGCAACATAAGAACCCTCCTCAAAAGAACTGTTAAGGCGGTTTACTTTATCTTCCATTTCCGGTTCAAGCCCACGGAGAACTATAGCCAAAGAACTGCCGTTATGGGTAATTATACCTTGTCCGAAAATATTAGGCGCCGCTGCATAAACTAGGGGTAATTGCTCAATCTTTTTAATTTTATCCTGGTAAACGGCTTCCGTCATATGCCCGAAAATAAGAATATGGCTTTGCGCACCGATAACCTTTTCTTTAATATCGGTTTGAAAGCCCGTCATAACCGCAAGAGTGGTAATAAGCGCGGCTACGCCTACCGTTACGCCGGCTATGCCTATAATTGTGGTTATTAACGCAAAAAGACCTTTGCGTTTGGAATTCAGATAGCGTTTTGCAACAAAAAGTTCAAATCTCATATTTACTATTATACTATTTACGCAGGCCGCTTACGCGTTTTTGCCACAGTTGTTAACAGATAAAATCTCTTGCCGAACAGCTAATATTTATTATAATATCAAATATACTATGTATAAAAGGATATATCTTTTATTATTAATGATATTTACCACGACAGGTTTAGTTTATTCCCAAACGAGACCTGCGGTTGATGTGCCTTTGCAGGTGGGGGGTGCTTTTTCACAATCAGAATCTTTGGGCGTTTTGCCTGTTAATAAAATAAATGTAGACCAGGAAATGTCCGATCTTACCGTTCTTATACGCAATAAACAATATCAGTACGCAATAGCCAGGGTAAACTCTTTAATAGCTTCAGGTAAAGAAAGTCCAAGATTTAATTTAATTTTAGCCCAGGCTTATGAAGGGCTTGGCGAGTGGGACTACTGCATTTACAGAGCCAGTGAATTTATGGGCGCTTTTCCCTCCGACTCCAGGGGATATACCATAAGAGCGGGCGCTTATTATAAAAAAGGCGAATATGAAAAAGCCTCTATTGACATAGAGAAATCTTTAAAAATTAATTCCAACTCAACTAAAGCTAAATATATAAAGCAGTTAATTGATACCGCCGCGGCAAATGAAGTTTCAGCCCCGCCTGTTGCCGTTAAAGCGGAGCCCGCTAAAACGCAGCAGGTTTCCGCTCCTGCGCAAACACAAACAGCCCAAAGACCTAAGGTTGACGCGCGCACAAAGCAAAAACTTAATAACATACGATGGTGGTTAATTTATTTTATTTTAGTTTTATCGGCCATTTGTATTTTTGTTTATGTAAGATATTCCGGCCCGGTTAAAAAAACCGGCGCCCGTAAAGTGGATATTAAAGAGCAATATCATTTTATACGCCAAATAGGCGAAGGCGGCATGGGTAAGGTATATGAGGCGTATGACAAAGTGCTAAAGCGCCGTTGCGCAGTTAAACGCGTTAAGCCTGAGCTTGTGCGCAGTAATTATGTAAGAGAACAATTTTTATCGGAAGCTAGAATGGTAGCCCTTTTGAGGCACCCTAATATTGTTGAAATTTATACTGTTATAGAATCTGAAAACAGTTTGTATCTCGTTTTTGAATATGTGGACGGGCAAACGCTTGAAACAAGACTTGATATTGACGGTTTTATTCCTTTTTCCGAAGCCAAAGGAATATTTGAGGCGGTTTGCCGGGGGCTTCATTACGCCCACGCGCAGGATATTATCCACTGTGATTTGAAACCGGGTAACATTATGATTACCGAAGCAACTGCCAAAGTCATGGATTTTGGCGTCGCTAAAAAAGTTGTTGAGGGGGACAACGGCGCAAGAACCGTTGCCGGAACCCCCGCGTATATGGCGCCGGAACAGCAAAAAGGTTTTATGAAAAAGCAGTCTGACATTTACTCCTTAGGCGTTTGCTTGTATGAGGCGCTTGTAGGCCAGGTACCGTGGAGCGTTGCCGGTTTTGACATAGCAAATAAAAAAATTGTGCCGCCTTCAAAGTTGGTTCCTTTTATACCTGAGGAACTGGACGCTCTTTTAGAAGCCGCTTTAAAAGAAGATCCCAACCAACGCATACAGTCTATAGACGAATTTTGGTCAGCCTTAAGTAATATCCAGCCCATGGATGAAAAACCCAGATCAAGACATATATAATTGCAGGGTATAAGTACCTTTATTTGTATACCTTTTTTTATTTTTTCCGTAGCGGTAATTTTACTTTTTGTTTTTTACAATCGCCGCTTGCCGTTTTCGTGGCGGATATACTAAACAATTTCCTGTATTCGACGGTCCGTACAGATAATATTTAATAAAAAAGCCCCTGCCGTAAAGCAGGGGCTTTTTTTATAGCTAAGTTTTATTTTTTATTTTTATCAAAAGTTTTTTTAAGAAATTCAGCTACTATATCTTTAGAGCCTAAACCTACCGCTATACCAAAAGCGAGGCCCATTGAGGCAAGCAAAACCAAAATAACATTGTTTACCAGCCTTGTGGCCATGCCCAGATTTTCCAAAGCCAGTAAAGCTGAGAAAAGAACTATAAAAGCGTCGACGCCTCTTGCCACTATAAAACCGCCGCTTAAGTTGTTGGCCTTAGAGGAGTTTTCAATAATATTACCCAAAAACTTGCCGAATATCAAACCTCCGAAAAGGATAAGTATTGAAACAAAAAGTTTAGGTAAGAAAGCGAGAAACTTTTCCAAAAGCACCTGCACTTCGTTTAAATTTAAAGCTTTCGCCGCGTAAATAATGGCTATAATCATTACAACCCAAGATAAAATAAAAGCTAAAATATACGTCGGGCTTTTGCCAAAGCCGAAGCGAACGCACATTTCGTTAATGCCTATTTTGGATGTTCTATTGTCAAAATCAATTTTATTTAAAACTTTTTTAACATAGGTGTTAACAAAGCGCGAAAGATACAAACCCAATATAAGCGCGAGCACTGCTAATCCTATATGCCATAATATCGTAATAAACTCTGTTCCAAGCGTTTTTGCCGCGGGCGTTATTGAATTAACTAGTTGTGTCCAATTGGTCATAAAAAATAATCTCCTTTACCTTCTTTATTTATTTTATGATATTTTTTTACCTTTTAAACGCGCATATATAAAATTTATCATATCCGCGTATAAAGTGATTTTACATAATATACAAATTTTTAAACCTAAAAAAGACAGTTTAAATTTAAGTTCGCGCCCTTCAAACACCGAAAGCGGTATTGATAAAATATCTTTACGAAGTGTTAAAAGCGCGGCTTTTTGCTCTTTATCAAGTTTATGCAAAGCCATAAAAGACAAAATGTAATACATTCTTAAATATTCAAACTGCGGGGCAAAAGTTTCGTAGGCGTCCGCTTCTTTTAAAAATTTATAATTCAGCCTGGAAGCGTAAATGTAAGAGTTAAAAGCGCTCAGATTTGCGCTTTCGGCGTTTTGTCTGCCAACTCTGTAAAAATAGTATTCATTGGGCACAAGTTTTATTCTGTTGGCAAGCACGGTGATTTTCATGGAAACGGGCCAGTCGTCGCCCCGGGGCATTTCTGAAGGGAAAGACAGGCTATTTTTCTCAAAAAAGCTTCTTCTTATAAGTTTGCCCGCGCAGGAATATGCTGTAAACGGGGCTTTTAACAGAAGGCTTTTTTCTTTTAAAGTTTCAAGCTTAGGGGCTGAAAAAAACATATTTTCCTGCGGGAAAGACATTAAATTGGTTGTTTCTGTATAAAGGGCGTTGTCGCAAACAGTAACATCTGCGTCATTTGCTTTAGCTTCTTTATATAAAGCGGCAAGACATTGCGGGGTAAGCCAATCGTCTCCGTCTAAAAAGAATAAGTATTCACCGGAGGCTTCTTTAAGGGCGCAGTTTCTGGCGTTAGCGGCGCCTTTTGTTTTACAGTGTAAAATTCTTATTTTGGAGTTTAAAGCGGCAAATTGTTTTATTATTTCAGCGCTGTTGTCCGTGCTGGCGTTATCAACCACAAGCGCTTCTATATCTTCCAAAGTCTGCTGTTCTACCGATTGCAGGCATTGTGGAAGATAATTTTCTAAGTTATAAACAGGTATTATAATACTTACTTTTGGCATAAAGCCTCATACTTGTCAATATATTTTTCTATGCTGAATTTTTGCGTTATTCTAGCGGCGTTTTTGGCAAATTCGGCCCGTTTTTCAGGGTTTTTTAAAAGGCTGATTATTCCTTCAGCAAGGCCTTTTGCCGTAAAATTTTTAATAATTAACCCGTCAATGCCGTCTTTTATAATAACATCCGGGCCGTTTGGGCAGTTAAAAGCCGCGCATGGCGTTCCCCAAGACATTGCTTCACACAAAGCGAGGGGAAAGCCCTCCCTTCTTGAAGATAATACAAATAAATCGGCATATTTATAAACATTTGCCAAATTTTCCAGCCTTTGGCATAGGGTTATATTTTGTTCAAGCCCCAGTGATTTTATCTGCCTTGCCAAAATTTCTTTTTGCGGGCCTTCGCCTATTATTGAAAGGTGCCAGTCCGGGAACTCTTTTACAACAATAGCCCAGGAATCTATAAGAATATCAAATCCTTTAACATAATCAAAGCGGCCTGCGGCCGCGGCATTGTTTGCGGGTTTAAAAAAAGCGGGTTTTTTATTATGCATATCAATCGGTTTTACGGCGGGGTTATATATAATAACCGGTTTGCTTTTAAAATTAGCGGCTTTGAAAGCGCTGATATCGCTTTCCGATAGGAAAACAACATAATCCGCCTTATTTAAAGCAAGTTTTTTGTTAAAACTTAAAGACTGCGTATCAAAATAAGTATGCTCTGCAAAAATTGTTTTTATTCCCAGCGTCCATGCCGCTGTTACGGGCGGGGCCGACATATTGCTTATAACAACCTCGGCTCCGGAGGTTTTTATGGCTTTTCTTAATATAAAAAAATTTTTAAGCAGGCTTAAAAAATCTTTTTTTGTTTCTATATTAAGGTTTATTCGTTTAACATCCCGCGGCAAGGTATAGAAGCCGGGTCTGTTATATAAAGTTAAGACAGTAACATCATGCCCTCTTTCCTTAAGTCCGACAGCTTGGTATAAAGCCGTTTTTTCCGCGCCGCCCATTTCCAATGTTGGTATTACAATTAAAATCCGCATTCTTTTATTATACATTTTAGTCCTATGTCTTTCTTAGGCCTTTTGGCCCTTGCGGCGCTATAGAAGCATATATTAGAATTCTATAAAGGATTTAACAGGAGTCTTTAAATGAAAATACTGTTGGCTACAGGAAATGAGCAAAAAGCAAAAGAACTCAAATGTATTTTGCCCAAAAACATAGGAAATAAAGAGATTGAGTATTTAACTCTTGGCGACTTTCCTGACTTGAGAATGCCTGAGGAAACCGGAAAAACATTAGAAGAAAACGCTATTTTAAAAGCCCGTGAAGCCGCCCGCCAGGCTGGCATAGCCGCTTTAGCCGACGATACCGGCCTGGAGGTTGACGCTCTTAACGGGGAACCGGGCGTAAGAAGCGCAAGATACGCCGGCGAATACTGCGATCCTGACGAAAACAACCGCAAACTGTTAGATTCTTTAGACGGCTTATTCCTAGGCCAGAGAACGGCGCGTTTTAAAACCGTTGCCTGTCTTGCCACACCTGAGGGGGAGTATGAACTTGCCGAAGGCGTTCTGGGCGGACTTATAGGCTTTGGTTACAGGGGGGAAAACGGTTTCGGCTACGATCCTCTTTTTATAGTTAAAGGTAAAAGTAAAACTTTAGCCGAACTTACGCTTGATGAAAAAAATAAAATAAGCCATCGCCGCAAAGCTTTTGAAAAAATAAGCAAAAAAATAAAATAAATGAAAAAACCTTCTTAAAAGAAGGTTTTTTTATTTGTAAAAGCGATATTTTGCTCATACCCCGGCATGTTTATTTTGTTCGGGGGCAGGTTCATCAGAAGGTTTGTCTGATGGCGGTTCCTCTTTAATATCTTCATTGTGTCTTGAAAAAATAAAATCAGTAATAGGCCTTGTGTATTCTTTTTCAATAACAAAAGAAAATAAGGATGTCAGTATCAAAGAGAAAAATATTACCGAGTAAACGGTATCTTGTATACCGTTCGTTCCCCCAAGCTGCTGGCTTGCCGTTGCTGCAAGTACAGCCGCCACAAGCCCGCTGGGGCAAAGGGCCGCGGCTATGGCGCAATCCGTTCTTGTAATATGTTTACTTAAGGTGTAGTTAACAACAACCGCCCTTATGCCGAACTTTAATAAAACTATAAAAAGTCCGCATAATATAAAATACGTGTTTTGTAAATACATGGACATGCCCATATATACAAAGAAAAGTGTTCTTAAAGCGTATTCTATTTCGGCAAAAAAGTTTTTTTCATAACCTTTAAAGGAATTGGCTTCCGTTAAAACTTTGCTCATCCATAACTTTTGTATTACTCTTATATTTCCTATAACAAAACCGAAAATAAGGACGCCGAAAGCCCCTTCCGACCCCGCTGCCGAGCACGCACTGTAAACTATTAAAATAAAAGCAAGCGTTAATGTCATGGAGTTTTCAAGCCTTCTTACTTTATTAAGTATCGCGCTCCAAAAAACACCGCAAATAACGCTTATAAGCGCAGCCATTAAAAATGAGTAAAGAACTTTGGTAAGTATAATATGGCTTGTGACGTCCTCTTCTTTAGCCATACTTATTAATGCGAGTACTATTACTACTATAAGTACGCTTTGAAGCGTGGTTTCCAGTGTTAATATGGCTTTAGTTTCGCCGCTTATTTTTAATTTTGACAAAAGCGGCATTATTACCACTAAAGAATTGTCCGCCACAATCAAAGCCATGATAAGCGAATATATGGGCGGAAGGCGCAGCGCGTAAAATGCTGCTAAATATACCGCCGCTCCGACCGCTGCCATACATATAACAGTTAGGATAGAACCTTGCAAAAAAGAGTCCCTTAAATCGGATATTCTAAAGGACGTTCCTGTCTGGAACATAACGATAATAAGCACAATTTCGGTAAAAACTTTGCCCATTTGCCCGAATAAGTCTAAAGAAACAATATTAAACACGGGGCATAAAAATATGCCGAAAAGAATAAGCGGCAAAATATCCGGTATGCGGGTTTTGTCAAAAAGGGCGGAAAAAACCTGCCCCATAACTAATATAAGTGCTATTATAAAAATTGCCGATGTTAAATTTACTATCATAATTTAATAATATCAATTTTTAACAAAGGATATGTTCTACCCGCGGCAAAAATATAAGCCGTCATTAATGGTATAATGATATTTATATGGCTATTACGGTTGCGGCATTACTTTCTTTAATTGTGTTTGCGGTGCTTATATTACCGCTTACGGTAAGTAAGGTAGAAGAAAACCTTGAACTTTTTTTGTTTGTTGCGGGTTTGTCCGCGGTGTCCGTTTCAGGCCAATGGAGCTGGCATCTTACGGTTGACGCCTTTAAGGACCCTGTTTTTATTACTTTGGCGGTTTTTGTTTTAGGTATTATTTTTAAATTAACGCAAAAACGTTTCAGAGGGGTCATTTTAACTGTTTCACGCAAAACGGGGTTGCGTCCCATTTTGTTTTTAACGGCTTTGGTTTTGGGTTTGTTTTCAAGCGTTATTACCGCTATAGTAGCGGCTGTAATTCTGTCCGAAATAGCGCGTACTTTGGGCTTAACGCAGGAAACTAAAGTAAAATTTATTGTGTTTTCATGTTTCGCGATAGGGCTTGGCGCGGTACTCACTCCGATAGGCGAGCCGCTTGCTACAATTACAATATCAAAACTTAAAGGCCCTCCGCATTACGCCGATTTCTTTTTTCTTTTCAGGATTTTAGGCGTATGGGTAATACCCGGGGTTATAGTTTTTTCCGTATTGGCGGGTTTTGTTAAACAGAAAAGGCCCTCTTTGAAATTAAAAAAGGACGCGGCGCCTTCCGAAACGGTTAAAAGCATGACCGTAAGGGCTTTAAAGGTGTATTTGTTTGTTGCGGCTTTAGTTTTTTTGGGACAAGGGTTGAAACCGCTGGCGGAAATAACTATATTCAAGTTATCGGGTTATTTGATTTATTGGGCAAACTCAATATCGGCCGTATTAGATAATGCCACGCTGGCCGCCATTGAAATTGTGCCTGAAATGGCCGTACATAAAATTATATTTTTAACAATGGGGCTTGTTTTGGCGGGGGGGCTTTTAATACCAGGGAATATCCCAAATATTATTTGCGCTTCTAAACTTAAGATTAAAAGCAGTGAATGGGCTAAAGTCGGGTTGCCTTACGGTGTTGCTGCAATGGTTGCTTATTTTATTATAATGATGGCGGTGTTACCACATGGATGAAATAGTTCTTCTTGAAAGGTTATTGATATCACTTGTTTTGGGCGGTATTATAGGGCTTGAGCGCCAATATAATGAAAAACCTGCCGGTTTTACCACAAACAGTCTTATTTGTTTGGGCTCAACATTGTTTACGATTTTATCCGTCAAAATGATGGGTGTGGGCGACCCGGGCCGTATAGCCGCGCAAATAATAACCGGTGTCGGTTTCCTGGGCGCCGGGGCTATTTTAAGGGAAGGAAATAAAGTATCCGGGCTTACTACCGCCGCCTGCGTATGGCTGGTGGCCGCCGTGGGTATGGCTATAGGTTTTGGTAATTATATTTTAGGTGCCTCAGCGGCCGGACTTGTGCTTGTGGTGCAGCTTGTGTTTAGGAAATCTTTGGGAGTGCTTGAACGTATTAAAAAATACGAAACTATTCACGTTGTTTGCGAACCTTCCTGGTCTGTGGTTGATACAATATCAAGCACAATGGCCAAACATAATGTTGAAATAAAGACACGTACGATTTTAAAAGAAAACGGACTTTTTGTTGTTAGAATAGTAGCGGCCGTTACAGGGCCGGAATTTGAAAGGATAGCAAAAGACTTATTTGTTATGCCCGGAATAAAAGAACTGACGAGGTAAAATATATGGCAGAAGAAATGGTGCCGCTGTTTAATTTGCAAATGCAGCATGACAGCTTAAAAAACGAAATAAACGAAGCTGCGGTTAAAGCTTTAAATTCAATGAAGTGGCTTTTGGGGCCGGAAACGGAGGCATTTGAAAAAGAATTTGCCGAAATGATGGGCGTTAAATACGCGGTTTCCTGTTCAAGCGGCGCAAGCGCTATCCAAATAGCGTTAGGCGCTTTGGGGATAGGAAAAGGGGACGAAGTTATAACAACGCCTTTTACTTTTGTGGCTACAACAACGTCTGTTTCCTTAACGGGTGCTAAATTTGTTTTTGCCGATATTGACCCGCTTACTTATAACATTGATCCTAAAGAAATAGAGCGTAAAATCACAAAACATACTAAAGCTATTTTACCCGTTCACCTTTACGGTTACCCTGCCAATATGGCGGAAATTATGCGTATAGCTAAAGAACACGATTTAAAAGTTGTTGAGGACTGCGCCCAAAGCCATCTCGCCGAAAGCGACGGCCTTAAAACAGGCAGCATAGGCGACGCGGGCGCTTTCAGTTTTTACCCGAGCAAAAATTTAGGCGCATGCGGTGACGCCGGCGCTATAACTACTAATGATGAAGAAGTGTACGAAAAATGTAAAAGTTTGCGCCACAGCGGACGTTCAAAAGGTAAAACGTACGAATATGATTATGAAGGCTCAACCTTAAGAATGGACGAAGTGCAAGCCGCTATTTTAAGAGTTAAAATGCGCCATTTAAAACAATGGACGGAAGACAGAAAATATGTTGCTAATCTTTATGCGGAAGGCTTAAAAGGGCTTCCCATAGTTTTGCCCCCCGAAGCGCCCGCGGGTTCAAGCCAGTCCTTTTATGTTTTTACCATAGCGGCGGACAGGCGCGATGATCTTATGGAGCATTTAAAAAGGCATAATATAGGCTGTGCGGTTTACTATCCCGTGCCTCTCTACAAACAGCCTGTTTATAAAAATCTAAAAATAAAGGCGGAAGATTTTCCTAATTCGGAAATGGCCGCGCAAAAAGTTCTTTCCATACCCATGTTTCCCGAAATGACTGAAGCGCAGGTGGAAAGAGTTTGCAAAGTTATAAGGGGTTTCTATGAAGATTAATAAAAAAGCGTTTACTTTAATAGAAATATTAATTGTTATGGTTATTGTAGCCGTTTTAGCGGCGATAGCCTTGCCTAAATATATTGACACCGTAGATTCCGGGCTTGCCAAAAAGGCTTATGATGCGATGCAAATGGTGTATGCGGCGCAGTTAAGATACTCGGCTGAAAGCCCCAGCGGCGCGTTTACAAAAAACTTTAAATTGTTAGACGTTCAATTCCCGTCAGCCACAATCAGCGGTACGGATAATAACAAGCTTGACTTCAATAAATTTGCTTTGGAGTTAACAACATCGGAAGTTAAAACCGTGGATTTGGAACATATTCAGCTTGTTCTTAACTTCCAGAACCAAACAAAAAGGTGTAACGTTACGAGCGCGTCAAATGTGTCTAAAGGGCAAAGAGTTTGCGTTTCTTTGGGCGGCATGCTTGTGACAGGGCAAACAAAAATTTACAATTTGCCGTAGTTTTAGCCGCGGCGTTACCGTAATTAACGGTAACGCGCGGAATTTTTTGCAGTTGTTTTATACAGCAGACCCAGCCGCAAACAGAACTTTCTTGTTCTTGGCACGGCAATTATAAACACCTAAAATTTTTTATACTACGCCCGCACACGGGCGGAAGTTTATTTTAAGAGGAGTATATGGCTAAGCAGAAGGAAGACTATTACAAAATTTTAGAAGTAACAAGAAACGCGACATCTGTTGAAATAAAATCATCTTACAGACGTATGGCAATGAAATATCATCCTGACCGTAACCCGGGCAATAAAGAAGCGGAAGAAAGGTTTAAAGAAGTTAACGAGGCTTTTTCCATTCTTTCAGACCCGCAGAAAAAACAGGTATATGATAATTACGGCCATGATGGATTAAATAACGGAGGCTTCGGCGGCGGTTTCCAGGGCGGCGGTTTTACCGATATTAATGATATTTTCAGTTCTGTTTTCGGAGATATGTTCGGCGGCAGTTTCGGCGGCGGTAAGGCAAGAAGAAATTCCCCCCAACGCGGCAGTGATTTGAAGATGGATGTTAATATCACTCTGGAAGAAGCATTTTCGGGTTTGGATTTCCCTCTTAACTACAGCCATATGGACAATTGTTCCGAGTGTCAAGGCAGCGGCGCGGAAAAAGGCTCTAAACTTAAAACCTGCTCTACCTGCGGAGGAAGCGGCGTTGTGCAGTTTAACCAAGGCTTTTTTAGCATGAGACAAACCTGCCCCGATTGCGGAGGCCAAGGCTCTATTACCGAGCATCCTTGCAAAAAATGTTCCGGTTCAGGTAAAGAAAAAGTTAAAAAAACTATTACGGTAAAAATACCCGCGGGTATAAGAAGCGGCATGACTTTGCGTGTGAGCGACGGGGGGGACATCGGAAGTAAAGGCGGCGGTTACGGTGATTTGTATATTGAGGTAACTGTCAAAAAACATAAAATATTTGAGAGAAACGAGGACGACCTTATTCTTGAAATGCCCGTAAGTTTCGCCACGGCGGCTATGGGTGGCAAAATTAAAGTCCCGAATATATTAAAGGAAGAGTTGGGTTTAACCATAGAAAAAGGCACCCAGTATGGTACTATATATACAATTAAAGACCAGGGTATGCCAAAAATCGCTAAAAGAGGTTTTGGCGATTTAAAAGTTATAGCAATAATAGAAGTTCCTAAAAAACTTTCCAAAAAACAAAAAGAGCTTTTGGAGGAATTTGAGAAAGAAGATTCCGAAAGCAAAAAAAGTTTTTTAGAAAAGGTTTTTAATAAATAATGAAAGATATAAAAGAAAAATTAGGCGCTCTTTATGATAAAAGCCTTATAAGTTATAAGGATTATACGGCTTTGCTTGAACAGGCATGCCCGACGGATTGGAAAACCTTGCTGGGCCGGGGTTTGCTGTTTTTAAGCGCGGTTTTATTCTTAGCGGGAGTGATTTTTCTTTTCGCTTATAATTGGTTTGCCATACCAAAGTTTGTTAAATTTGGCGCTTGCGCTTTATTAATACTATTGTCCGCGGCAGGAGTTGTGATTAAAGGTTTTAACAAGGCTTCGGGGCAGGCGTTTGCTTTCGCGGTTTGTTTTTTAATAGGCGCTTTTTGCGCTTTGTTCGGGCAGATATACCAAACGGGCGCAGACGCCTGGCAGTTATTTGCAACTTGGGCGGCTTTGATTTTTCCGCTGGCTTTAACGGCTAACAAAACGTCAATATGGCTGTTGTTTGCTGTTATTATAAACACAACTTTGTTTTTATTCCCATTTGATATGCTGCGGTATGCAATTTTTTCTTATAAAAGCTTGGTTTTTGCGGTTTTTACAGTTAATTTTTCATTTCTTGCTTTGTCCGAAATTCCGTTTAAGCATTTTAAACAAGAAGCATATTTCTATTATGTGGTAAATACATTTCTTACCGGTTTTTTAATTTTTTCCTGCTCGTTTAAACCTTTAACTTCCTATTATTCTTTAATCCTTATATCATGGCTTACTGTTAACAGCTTGTATCATTATTTTAAAAGACAAGACATTTATTTTATAGGCATATCCTTTTTAGGCGCGGGTTTTGTTATCTTTATTAATTTACAAAAATATTTTTTAAGGGACTATTATTTAGCCTGGGCCATAACGGGGCTGCTTTTGTCAGCCGGTTTAGGTTACGCTTTGGTTTATTTAACTAAACACATAAAAGGCAAGGCGGTAGCTGATGATAAATAAAGATACTGTTTTAGAAAAAATAAAACCTGAAAATAAAGAGGCCGCTAAGCTTGTATTATCTTCAGATAAGCAAAATTTATCCTTAATTATAAAGATAATACTTGGTATAGGGGCTTTTGTTTCCGCAATATTTTTCTTTTTAGCGCTTACAACCGTTTTAGTTTTTTCAAGAAGCCAGGGTTTTGCTTTTGCGGCTTTAGGTCTTATAGTAATGGTTTGCGCTGTAGCCGCTAAACTCACTGTTAAAAACCTTAGCCCGGGGCCCCGTTTTTTTGTGGACCAGCTTTTGCTTGCCGCCATACTTTTTGGCAAGGGATGCATTTTGTTCGGAATTCTGACTCATTTTGAAAGGCACCGTTCTTATATAATAGTTGACGTAGGCATGATAACATGTTTTTTTCTAGCGGCGGTTCCTTATAAGTTTTTTGACAGCGCGGCCGACAGGTTTATATCAGTATTTACATTTATGATTTTTGTTTATTTAAAAATGTTTGCTTTCGGCGGAATTTGGTTTAGCTCTAATTTTGTTATGCTTTTATCTTTTATCATAGGCTTTTTTTGCTTTTTCCTAAGAAAAAAGGACTATTACCCTATAGCCTGGGCCATGGTTTTATCTATGGCTATACCTGCGGTTTGTAATATATTTATTGTTTATAAAGCATATTCGGCCTATATGTCTTACAGTGCGGTAATGTTAAACGTATATAAGATTATTTTGATTCTGTTTTTGTCAGTCATGTTCGCGCTGGACGCTTATTTAAAAGGCAATCTTAATAAAAAAACGGCTTTAATTCTTCCCGTTTTATTAATTTTTTCTTTACCTTTTAATTTGCCTGTTATTTACGCTTTGGCTCTTTTAGTTTTAGGCTTTTATTTTAGTGATTTAAAAATAAAAATACTTTCTTATATAATTCTTTGCGGCGGTATAGCTTACTTATACTACAGCCTGCATATTACGCTGCTTGCTAAGTCTGTTTTACTTCTTGTAAGCGGGCTTGTTTTGCTCGCTTTAAGGGAGCTTTTAAAGAGGTATGGTTATGCGCGCTAAAATATTTTTCCTTTTAACTCTTATTATTTTGTCCGTATTGGCTTATAATGTGTTTAAAAAAGAAATAATGCTTGCCCGCGGACAAACTTTCTATCTGGAGCTTGCTCCCGTTGATCCGCGTTCTCTTTTGCAGGGTGATTATATGCAGTTAAATTATAAAATATCCAACCGGGATTTGCTTTTTGAACAGTATGACCACGTGTGCCTTATTTTAAATGATAAAAAGGTGGCCGAGTATCTTATGGATTTAGAACATGATGAGTGTGAAAAGTCCGGTGGGGTTTGTATAAGCGTACATTATGACAGGGGTGGATACCATGTGGCGCCTACGTCATTTTTTTTCCAGGAAGGATACGCCCAATTATATGAAACCGCCAGATACGCCATACTTAAACACAGCGGACACAAAGTTTTGCTTAAAGGTTTAGCCGATAAAGATTTGAAGGAGATTTGCCCAGCATGCCACAGTACATAGCGGAAATAACCGGTGAGCGCTTTTTAATTACCGGTGATGAAGCCAAACACCTGTTTTGCGTAATGCGCGCGGCCGAAGGGGACAATATTAAAATATTTGACGGCCGCGGCAAAAAGTTTAACGCCGTTATAAAAGAAGTCGCCAAAGATATCGTGGTAGGCTCTGTGATTTCCGAAATAGCGCTAAGGCCTTTGCCTTATAATTTAACGCTTTGTTTTGCCCCTGTTGATAAAAGCAAAACGGAAGAGATTTTAGATAAATGTACACAGCTTGGCGTAAGTTCTTTTTTACCTGTTATTACCGAGCGTACCGAGCATGACATTTTAAAAAAGTGGGAAAATAAAAAAGAAAGGTGGGAGCAAATTATTATTGCCGCCGTTAAACAGTGTGAAACCGCTTTTGTCCCGCGCTTATTAGCCCCCCAAAAATTTGAGCAAGCTCTAAAAATACCCGGTAAAACAATAATAGCGTATGAAAAGGAAAATTCCGTTTCCCTCTCATCCGCTGTTAAAGGGGAAGAAAAGGCTATAAAAATATTTATAGGCCCGGCGGGCGGTTTTAGCCCGCGCGAAGTTGAAGAGGCTGTTTTACAAGGCGCCGTTTTGGTCACTTTGGGTGTTAATATAATGAGGGCCGAAACCGCCGCCATCGCCGCCGCGGCAATAGCTTTACAGTAATTTTAAGGAAATTCAAGTGAAAAAAGTTTTTATAAAAACCTTCGGCTGCCGTGTTAACCAGGTGGAATCGCAAGCGCTGAGGGAAGAGTTTTTAAAACAAGGCTGCAGTTTTACGGACGCTTTTGAAACTGCGGATATTTGCCTTCTTAACACCTGCACCGTTACCGCCAAAGCGGACAGCGACGTTGAAAAGCTTGCCCGCCGTATAACAAACCGAAATCCCATGGCCAGGCTTATTTTAACAGGCTGTTACGCCGCTGCCCATGAGGGAAAAATAAAACAAAATTTACCCTCGGCTGAAATAATTAACAAGCATAATATCGCCAAAACTCTTTTTGATACGGACGACGATTTTTGGGCAGTAAGCGGCAATGAGGGCCGCAGCCGCGCTTTTATAAAAATACAAGACGGGTGTGATAATTTTTGCTCTTACTGCATAATACCTTTTGCCCGCAACAAAAAACTTTCCAAACCTATTCCCTCAACTGTTAATGAAATAAAAGAGTTAATTTCCAAGGGGTTTAAAGAAATTGTTTTAACGGGTATTAATATAGGTAATTATCTTTGCCCGCAGACAGGCGCGGACCTGGCTGTGCTTTTAAAAGAAATTTTTAAAATTGAAGGGGAATACCGAATAAGATTTTCGTCAATAGAATTAAACACTGTTACGGACAGCCTGCTTGCCGCCGCTAAAGAAGGGGGAAGCAAATTTTGCAACTATTTCCATATTCCTTTGCAAAGCGGATCGGACCTTGTTTTAAAAGATATGAACCGCAGATATTTAACTAAAGATTACGCAAAACGTATCGGTGAAATAAAGGCAATGTTTCCCGGTATCGGTATATACGCCGATATTATAGCCGGTTACCCGGTTGAAACGGAAGAAGAATTTGAAAAATCCTATAATTTTATAAAAGAAGTCGCGCTTAACGGTTTGCATGTTTTCAGTTATTCAGTAAGGCCCGGCACAAAGGCGGCAAATTTGCCGCAGTTAAACCCTGTTGAAATAAAAAAACGTTCCGATAAATTAAGAGAGCTTGACTTTACTCTCCGCTGTGAATTTGCCGCTTTACAAAAAGGGCAAACGCTTGAAACTCTTGTCGAACGTAAAAAGGGGGAGTTTAATACAGGCGTGGCGGGCAATTTTGTCCGTGTTGATTTTAAAGGCAAGGCCAAAGCGGGCAGTTTGGTTAAAGTAAAAATAATATCTTTTAAAGACGGTGTTTGTATAGGGGAAATGCTGTAATTTAAATATGCGCCACCAAGCATTCCAATTATGATATAATAGATATATCTGAAATTTAATTCTAGGCAAGAGTAGGTAAAACAATGGTAGCCGGAACCTCAAGAAAAACAAATAAAAAAGCAGTACCCTCACACTCTGTAAAAACCAACAAAAACCTTTGCGTTTTGGTCCTTGCCGGCGGCAAGGGCACAAGAATGCATTCTTCTTTGCCAAAACCTTTACACCAAGTGGCAAATAAACCCATGCTGGCGCACATTATGCAAACCGCGCAGAAATTAGGGCCCGCCGCTATAGGTGTTTTAACAGGTCATGAAGCCGCGCTTATGCAAAATATGGTTAAAGAGCAACTGCCCTATTGGGGAATAAACTCCAAAGTTGTTTTTACCCTTCAGCGTATTTTAAACGGCTCGGGTACGGCGGTAAAAGATTCTTTTAATTTCCTTAAAAAATATAAACACGTAATAATACTTTCGGGCGACGCCCCTTTAATTAAGCATGAAACTCTTGGGGATATGTATAAAAATTTTATTAAAACCAAGTCATCTTGCAGCGTACTCAGCGTAAATTTGGAAGATCCTTTCGGCTATGGACGTATTATAAGGGACGGCAAAGGCAATTTTGAAGCTATTGTTGAAGAAACAAGCGCCGACGAGGACCAAAAATTAATTGACGAAATTAATTCGGGCATTTATGCCTTTGATATAAAAGCTTTGGGCGACGCTCTTAAAAAAATGACGCCGCAGGGCCCTAAAAAAGAATACTATCTTACCGATTGTATAGCCTTTATTAAACAAAAAAATTTAAAAGTTACCGCGTTTAATACCGAAGATAATACCCAGGCTTTGGGCGTTAACAGCAAAAGCCAGCTGGCCGAGGCTGAAAATATTATGAGAGCCAGGAAAGTAGCCGCTCTTTTAGAAAGCGGAGTAACTATTTACAGGCCTGAAAGCGTTGATATAGACAACGCTGTTGCAATAGAAGCGGACGCTGTTATTTACCCTAACAATTTTATTTACGGAAAAACCAAAATATCCGCCGGAGTTATCATTGAACCTAATTGTTTTATAACGGACTCCGTTATTGAACCGGGCGCGAAGATAAAAGCGGGTTCTTATATAGAAAGCGCAGTTGTGGGGCCTAAGGCGGAAGTAGGGCCTTACGCTCATTTGCGAAAGAACAGCGTGTTGAAAGAAAAAGCGAAAGTAGGTAATTTCTCAGAAACAAAAAATGCGGTTATAGGTGAAGGCTCAAAAGTTAACCATTTAAGCTATATCGGCGATACCGAAATGGGGCAAAAAGTTAACGTGGGCGCCGGTACGATAACCTGTAACTATGACGGCGTTAACAAGCATAAAACCATTATCGGAGATAATGTTTTCTTAGGCTCTAATACAAACTTAGTTGCGCCGGTTAAACTTGGTAAAAACTCTAAAACAGGTGCGGGATCGACAATAACTGACGATATTGAGGAAGGCGCTCTGGCTATAGCAAGGGCCCGCCAGGTTGTATTAAAAAACAGAGGAAAAATCAAAAAATGATTAAAACAGTAAACGGTGACTTAAAGGTTTTTTCAGGAAATTCCAATAGACAATTGACTGTTGATATTTGCAGACATTTGAATATTGAAATGGGCAAAGCCCACGTTGAAAGATTTGCCGACGGCGAAGTTGATGCACAGGTATTGGAAAGCGTGCGCGGGCATGACTGCTACATTGTGCAAAGCACCTGCACCCCTGTTAATGAAAACCTTATGGAACTGCTTATTATGATTGACGCTTTTAAAAGAGCCAGCGCGGGCAAAATTACGGCTGTAATTCCTTATTACGGTTACGCCAGGGCGGACAGAAAGGCCGCTCCCCGTGTTCCGATAACGGCTAAACTTGTAAGCAATTTAATTACCGAAGCCGGTGCGGACCGCCTTATGACGGTGGATCTTCACGCCGGGCAGATACAGGGTTTCTTTGATATTCCTGTTGACCATTTAAGAGCAAGGCACGTTTTTGTTGATTATTTTAAAGATTTTAAAAAGAGTGAGTCTTTAGTAGTAGTGTCGCCCGATGTCGGCGGCGTTGAAAGGGCAAGAAAGTTTGCCGCGCGTATGGACGCGGGACTTGTTATTATTGATAAAAGACGCCCAAAAGCCAACGAGGCCGTAGTGTATAACATTATTGGCGACGTTAAAGATAAAACTTGCATAATTTTTGATGATATAGCTGATACGGCGGGTACTCTTGCCGTGGTTTCAAACAAACTTAAAGAAAACGGCGCCGCCCATGTTTACGCGGCCTGCTCACACGGCATTTTATCAAGAAACGGCGTGGATAAAATAAACAATTCACCCATTGAAAAACTGATTATTACCGATTCTTTACCCGCGAACAGGAACCTTGGCCCCAAGGTTGAGGTGCTTTCAATTTCCTATTTGCTGGCTGAGGCTATCAGACGTAATCATGACGGCATGTCAATAAGCGATATGTTTAAATAAATTTTAATAAAAGACAAGTGAGGAAGTAAAAAATGGAAGAAATTAAAGTTAATGTTGAATTAAGGGAAAAGGCCGGAGTAAAGGGCGTCCTTAGCGCAATCAGAGCAGAAAAAAAAGTGCCTGCCGTAATATATGGCGGACAAAAAGAACCTATAAGCGTTTCTATTACGGAAAAAGATCTTAAGGCAATTCTCAAAGCCGGTTCGAACTCAGTAGTTACGCTTTCCACCCCTGCAGGGAAGGAAACCGCAATTATTAAAGAAGTTCAGTATCATGTTGTTAAAGATACTCCCAACCATGTCGACTTTCAAAGAATTTCACTTAAAGAAAAGATTGACGTTGTCGTTCCTCTTAAACTTACCGGCGAATCTGCCGACGTTAAGATTTACGGCGCTTTAATCAACCAAGTTTTAAGAGAAGTCGCGATAAGAGCGCTGCCTACGGCAATACCGCACGAAATCGCTGTAGACATCTCCGCTTTGACAATTCACAAAGCTATCCACATTTCGGATCTTTCGCTTTCTAAAGATATTGAAGTCTTGGGTGATCCGGAAAGAGCTATTGTTCACTTAATGGTACCTAGAGAAGAAGAAACAGTCGCCGCGCCTGCTGACACAGCGGTTCAGCCTGAAAGTTCTTCAACAAAAGGTAAAAAAGATGAAGACGGCGCTTTAGCAAAGGATAAAAAATAATTAATGATTAAGTTGATAGTGGGGCTTGGTAATCCGGGCCCCCAATATGCCGTAACAAGGCATAATGCGGGTTTTATGATTGTTGATAACCTGGCTGTAAAGCTGGGCGTAAATTTCAACGCTTATAAAAATCTGGGTGAATATGTTAAAACCACTATCGGCGGTCAGGATGTTTTTTTAGCAAAACCTTTGACGTTTATGAATTTATCCGGCAGGATGGTAACCCATCTTGCCGGATTTTATAAAATCAAACCGCAGGAAATTTTAGTTTGTTTTGATGATATAAGTATTAATTTAGGCGCTGTCAGAATAAGGAAAGACGGTTCCGCCGGCGGTCAAAACGGCATGAAAAATATCATTGAACTTTTTGGTACGCAGGATATCCCCAGGCTGCGTTTTGGCGTGGGCCCAAAGCCAGAGCGGTTTGACTCGGCCGATTATGTTTTATCTAAATTTTCGAAATCGGACGAAAAACTTTTAAATGAGAGTATAGAAGCCGCGGTTGAGGCGGCAGAGAGCTGCGTTAAAGACGGACTTGAGCGAGCAATGAACAAATTTAACAAATAAAAAAACGCTTTTTTTAAAAGCGTTTTTTTATGGGAGTATACCACCTCTGCGTAAGTTTTGATATGGATAGCCCACTGATTTCACAACGCCTCCGCCTTTCTGCTGCGGAGGCGTTGGTCTTTATTGTTGGGGAAAATCACAAAGCGAAGCTTTTAAACAAAAGAAACCCCGGGCGCGAACCTCGGGGTATTTTATGTGTATCTTTTCTAAAAAAAGTTTTTTTTTAAAGCTTTAAAAAGCTATTTCATTAAAGCTGTTATAATAATTATAACGCCTAACGCTATTCTGTAAACCACAAAAATATTAAAGTTGTGTTTCTGCACGTAATTCATTAAAAATTTAATAAATAACCAGCCGAAAATTGCCGCCGTTAAAAAGCCGGCTATAAAAGCGGCGTTGATATCCGCGGGATTAATATCTTTAAGTTTTAATACTGCCGCGCCCGCTATAATAGGCGTTGAAAGAAGGAAAGATATTTTAGCGCTTTCTGCTCTTGAAAATCCCAAAAACAAAGCCGCCGTTATTGTTATGCCCGAGCGTGAAACACCGGGCATTAAAGCCAGTGCCTGCGCGCAGCCTATAATAAGAACTGTTTTTACGTTTAAAGCCACATCTTTTTGCCCGGCTCTTTTATCAGCCAAATGGAGTATAACGGCAAACACTATAAGCGCGGCCGCTATAACGAAAGGGGAGCGGAACACCGTTTCAATCCAATCCTCAAACAATACGCCGCAAATTGCGGCGGGTATAGTGCCTAAGACTAAAAGCCATAGTATTTTGCCTTCCTCTGTTTTAGGTTTTGTAAGGCCGTCTTTTATAATGGTAAACCATTCTTTCCTAAAATAAATAAGCACGGCTATTAATGTAGCCAGGTGAAGGAAAATATCATAAGTAAGTCCCTGGTATTCCATGCCTAAAAGCCATGGCATAAGCACAAGATGGGCGGAGCTTGATATGGGCAAAAACTCGCCCGCGGCCTGGACAAGGCCTAAAAGAACAGCGTTAACGGACGTCATTTAAATCCTCTTTTACAATAGGTTCAAGAATGGCTTTCGAAAAATTTTCCTCAAAGCTTATAACGGCAAATTCGGCCGGAGCTAAGGAAATATGTTCATTTGCCAGCGCGCTTATAAGCACGCTTATATCGGGGTTGTGGCTTATAACGATAATTGTTTTATTTTCTACGGAGTTTTCTTTTATAAACTGCCAATATTTTGTAGTCGGCAGGCCGCCGTTAAGTTCTATATTTTGCTTAACTGGCACGTTAAAGTGTTTAGACGTTATTTCGGCCGTTTGTATAGCTCTTTTTAAGGTGCTTGATAATATTTTAACAGGTTTTACCCCTCTTAGTTCAAGCGCTTTGGACGCTTGTTCGGCCGCGGTTATTCCTTTTGTGGAAAGTACGCGCCCCGCGTCTGTTTTAGCGCCGCTTTCTAAAGCGTCCAACGCGTAGGAATGTCTCATAAAAATTATACTTGTCATGTTTAAATTATATATCATTATGATATGAAGTTGATATACGGTTCTTACGGCGCGCTTGAAGGCGCTTTAAAGGAAGTTGTGGCTGGAATCAAACAAAACCCTTTAGAAAAGGTACTTGTTTTAACGCCATCTTCCCGCCTGTCGCGCTATTTGCAAATCTTTTTAACCGAAAATTACGGCTCCACGGCCAATATTTCTTTTATGAAGTTCTCGGCTCTCAGCGCTAAAATAGACGCTGAGTTTACTGCCCCAAACACAAAAAAGCTTTTAAGCGCGCAGCATTTGCAAAATTTTATACTTAAAAATATTGTCGGCGAAAACGGCCTTGTTAAAAGAGTCTATATTTCTGCCTTAAAGTCTACTTTGCGAGACATGGCTGACGCGCTTATAGTGCCCGCCACGCTTAAAGAGCATGCGGCGGAAGGCGCGTTCGGCGCAAAAGAGGATAATGAATACATGTCTGCTTTGGCTGATACTTATGAAAGGTACCAGCGGGCGCTTTCTTCCGTGCCGGGCATGCGTTCTTATAAAGAATACTTTGAAAGCGTTGTTGAAAATATTCCGGCTTCTAAATTCCTTTCCTCTTTTAAAGCCGTAATTTTTTACGGTTTTTATGATTTTACCGGCACCCAGCTTGAAATTTTTAACGCTGTGCGCCAAAATTATAAAACAATAATGTTTTTCCCATACAGAAAAACGCAGGCATATAAATTTACCTCTAAATTTTTTGAAAGCAATATTTTGGGCATGTCCAAAGAAACCGTTGAACTTGAACCAGCCCCGGGAGTTTTGGGCGCCGCAGAAGACGCTCTTTTTAACCATTTGATCTCCGGCGAGGCGGAAAACAAAAATATAAGAATAATAAGCGCCTCCGGAGTTAACGGGGAGCTTTTTGCCGCGGCCAAAACAATTTTGGAATTAACTGAAAATAACGGCTACAAATTTTCCGAAATAGCACTTTGCGCAAGAGTTTTGGAGCCTTACAAAAACAATTTAATAAATATTTTTGAGCAAAACAAAATTCCGTTAAATACTTCTTTAGAGTTTGGGCTGCTTTCACATCCTTTGGGTATATTCTGTTTTAATTTGCTTAATTTGGCCCATAACGGTTTTTATAGGGAAGATGTTTTGTCCGTTATAAAAAGCCAGTATTTTGCCGTTAAAAACAACTGGCGCGCGCTGGCGCAGAATTCTTTAGTTGAAAGAGGGCTTGAGCAGTGGGAAAATTTGATAAATAAAAAAGACCCCGCTTATGACTCGTCATTTTTATCTTTCCTTACAAATTTAGGAACGCAGCTCGGCTTTTTTAATAAGCCTTACCCTTGGGATGTTTTAAGCAAGCATGCCGTTAAAATACTTGAAGATTTTGTTGACGCCAATATTTTAACGGAAGGCGAAAAAACCGTTTTTAATACTATTGTTGACACTATCATACAAATAAACCAGTTTTCATTAGTACGCGAATCCGCCAAAGAAAAAGAATTTTTAGAAGAGCTTAACGAGGCGTTAAAAGAACAGTCTGTAGGCAAAGTACAAAACTCCGAACTGGGTGTAACCGCAGGCGACGTTATGGGTTTAAGGGGCCAGCACTTTAAGGTTGTGATACTCCTTGGTGTTAATGAAAAAGTTTTCCCGCAAATTGTGCGCGAGGACCCGTTGCTTAGGGATAAATTTCGCCGTACTCTTCGCGACGTACAGGGTTTTTGGATAGGCCAAAAGCTTGACCGTTTTGAGGAAGAAAAACTTTTTTATTATTTTACTCTTTCCTCCGCAAGGGAAAAGCTTTTCCTTTCCTTTCAACGTTCTGACGAAGAAGGCAAAGCCGTAGTTCCTTCTTTATACTTGACCGAAGTCTGCCGCGCCGCGGGTATTGAACTTGAAAAAAATATTACAAATATAAGCAGGCGCGAGCTTGAAAAATATTTTCAAACTCCGCAGGAATTTTTAAACTCGAAAGAAATGCTTACTAAAATATTTTCCTTCCCCTCTGTTGAGGAAAATATTAAAGCGGCGGGTTTTGATTGGGATGCTTTGGCCTCTTATTATAATGCGGCAAAAGCTATGTCCGCGCGTTCCTCTTTGGGCGCTTACGACGGCATTGTAAATTACGGGGATGAAATTTTTAGTAGTCTTTCCAAAAAAGGGTTTTCCGCGAGCGCTCTTCAAAATTTGGCTGAGTGCCCCATGCGTTTCTTCTTTATAAAAGCATTAGGGTTAGATGAAGAAGCCGATATTTTAAAGCGTGACGCCATAGCCTCAAACATTAAAGGCACTATTTATCACAAAATATTACAGCGTGTTTACACAGAAATTGACAGGGAAATTTCTATGGATTCCGCCTTAGCCGCCCTTGAAAAAATTATGGCTTTGGAAATGTCTTTTGAGCGCTACAAAGAGTTTGGTCTTTACCCCGTGGTATGGCAGGTTATTACGGAAAAAATGGCTGCCGCTTTGCAGGAATTTGTTAAAAAAGACGTTGAAAGTATGGAAGGTTTTGCTCCTGTTATGTTTGAGGCTGCCGCGGCGGCAAAGCATGATTTTGCGGGCGAGGAAATTAAACTGCACGGCTATATTGACCGTATAGACAGGCGGGGCAAAGAATACAGAATTATTGATTATAAAACCTCGCAGCGTTCGGTAAAGGACCTTAAAAAAGTTATCTTTAATAAAAAATATTTACAACCTGTTATTTACTGGATTTTGGCCTCCGCCTTAAAAGAGTTTGAGGAAATGAATAATACAAGTTTTTCTTTTTTAAATATTGAAGATGGCTACTTCAGGCGTGAGCTTACGTCCGCGGAGTTTGATTTAATAAAAGATAAATTTGATAATTTTATAAAACTGCTTACAGGTTTTATTAAACACGGCAAATTTTTTATTAATGAAGGGGAAAATAACTGCAAATACTGCACGTTCGCTAATGTGTGCAGGAAAGGCTCGGCTGCTTCTTTAATGCGTTCCCGCAGCAGTGATTTTTATAAAGAGCTTGAGGGGTTTAAAGATGACTAAAATTACAGATCTGCAAACCCGTTACGAAGCCTCCACCGTTACTGACCGCAACATTGTTGTTGAGGCGGGTGCGGGCACAGGTAAAACCACGCTTTTAATAAGCCGCCTTTGCTATTTAATGATTGTAAAAAACATTTCGGTTGAACGTATTGTGGCGCTTACTTTTACCGAAAAAGCCGCCGCCGAAATTAAAATACGTTTATCCGCACAGCTTCAAAAAATTATTAAAGAATGTTTATCCGTAACGCAAAAAGACAAAATCACGCTTGAACTTTTGGCCCATTTATCTAAAGAAGAAATTATTATCCGCGCGCAGCGCGTGCTGGAATTTTTGGAACGCGGTTTTATAAGCACCATACACGGTTTTTGTTCATATATTTTAAAAGCGTACCCTGTGGAAGCGGGCATATCGCCTTCCGCAGTTGTTGACGAAGGACAGAGAAGGGAAACCGTTTTTAAAAGGCTTTGGAACAAATGGCTTGAGGAAGAACTTGGCGGCGGCGGGCCTAAAGAAGAAATTTGGAAACGTGTTTTAAAAGAAATAAATTTAGAAGACCTTTATAATTACGCTTTTGATATGGCGGGCGGTAAAATAGACGCCTACCACCCCATGTCGCACGCTAAAGTTTTAAGCGGCGTTTGTTTTGAAAACGCCAAAATAGCGGAGCAAATGTCTTGCGTTTTTCTTCCACCCGGCGGTAAAAGCCGCAAGATTGAACGGGCGCTTGCTTCGGCCTCAATTATTTTGCAGGAAGCGGCTTTCGCATTTAAGGAGGGCAAATTCCAAAAAACGGAAAATCCCGGGCCTGAAAAACTTTCCTCCTCCGACCAGGCCAAAGGATGGGATGATGAAAATTTTGAAACTGCGGTACGCATAGTTGATTTTGCAAGAAGTTTATATCCGGACAGACAAATGCTTATAGCCGATGCTTTTAGCCTTGTTTCCCCTTTTGTTAATAATGCCAGAGATACTTTTGAGGCGCAGGGGCTTATATCTTTTGACGACCTTCTTGTTAAAACAAGAACGCTTCTTAAAAATAATTTAATTGTAAGAAGCGCGCTTAAAAAACAGTTTGAAATAATTTTTATAGATGAATTCCAAGACACTGACCCTGTACAGGGTGAATTGCTTTTATTTTTAGCGGAAGAGGAAAAATCCGCCGCCAAAGTTTGGAATGAAATTAAACTTGCTCCCGGCAAGCTGTTTGTGGTGGGCGACCCCAAACAATCTATCTATCGTTTTAGAGGGGCGGATATCACGGCTTACCAGTTGTTTACGGAGCTTATTTTAAAACAGGGCGGCATGATTTGTTATCTGCAAACTAACTTTAGAAGCGATGCCCAAATAATAGATTTTGTTAACTGCGCCGGGTTTAAATTAATTGAGGAGCGCCCCGGCTTCCAGGCTAAATATGTCCCAATAAACGCTAAAGATGGCGCGCCTTGCGATAAAGACGCGGTTAAAGACGTTATTATATCTTCAGAACAACCGCAAAGCGCGGATGATTACCGCCATAACCAGGCTGAATTCACGGCAAAATGGATAGCCGAGAACGCGGGCAAATTAAAACTTTCAAACGGTTCCGTTTTGCAATATAAAGACATTGCCGTGCTTATGCGCACCTCAAACGCTTTTAATATTTTTACCGAAGCGCTTAAAAGATACGGCGTAAAATACACTGTTGAGGAAGATAAAAATTTTTATACCGCCCAGGAAATTACGGATATTTTAAACCTGCTCTCTCTTTTAGACAACCCATATGACAAAAACGCTTTAGCGGGCGTTTTAAGAAGTCCGTTCGGCGGGTTCAATGATGATGAAATTTACCAAATTTTTAAACAAAAATTTACGGATATAAGCGCAAAAAAACTGCCCAAGGGTTTCGAACGGCTTGGCGGTTTTTATAAAACGTTAAATACGCTTAAAGGTTTTGTGGGGCGTATAAGCACGGGCGCTTTGGTTGAAAAAATACTTTCAAGCACAATGTTTGCGGAGCTTTCGCAATTAGCCTATAACGGTGAGCAAACTATATCAAATTTACAAAAATTTGCCGCGCTTGCCGCAGGCGACCAGAACGAAAACGCTAACAGCCTAGGCCAGTTTTTGGCAAATTCTAAAGACCTGGCAAGGCAGGCAAGGGGTGAAGGG
The DNA here is from genome assembly GCF_000020145.1 of Elusimicrobium minutum Pei191. Classification (NCBI taxonomy): domain Bacteria; kingdom Pseudomonadati; phylum Elusimicrobiota; class Elusimicrobia; order Elusimicrobiales; family Elusimicrobiaceae; genus Elusimicrobium; species Elusimicrobium minutum. The sequence continues at coordinate 1,386,333 of NC_010644.1, read as the reverse complement.
GAAAGCCCGCTCGCTGACGAATTTTTAAGTGCTGTAAGCGTAATGACAATACATAAATCAAAGGGTTTGGAATTTCCCGTGGTTTTCCTGGCTGATATGTTTAGGCAAGAAAGCGTTAAACAGAATAAATATTCTTATTCATGGTTTTATGATATGCACGGCTTAAGAGCCGGCCCGTACGCGGACGCCAACTTGGCGTTTTTAGAAGTGCAGCAGCTTTGGCACAGCAAAAGTGAAGAGGCCAGGATTTTATACGTGGCGCTTACAAGAGCTAAGGAAAAACTTTTTATTTTAGGCAATAATACGGAAACAAAAAAAACGCCCGCCAGACATTTACGAAACGCGGGCCTTTGGCCCGAGCTTGTTACCGTAAAAGAACTGCCTAATGACAAACTTACGCATCCTTTACAGTTAGAATATTTCCCGTATGCGGAGCCGGATCAATTTATTTATAAAATAAATTTTACGCCTGAAGACGGCGGAGTTTTAAAAAACGCAGGCGAATGGTTTAACCGCTGGGCAAAACGAAGCGAAATTTATGAAAAAATAAAGGAAGAGGCGCTGTTTATTTCACCCAGTTCTTTAAATAAGCATGAGGCTGTTTTTGCTGGCTCTTCCGATAATGCGGCGCTGCTTGGCACGCTGTGCCATAAAATGTTGGAAAACTATGATTTTAAAACCGTTATAACGCCCGAACAAACGGCCGCTTCCGCGGCATCTTTGCAAATTGAAGATAATGATATTATTAAAGAAGCGGCGGAAATAATAAATAATTTTACCGTTTCGGAAGTTTGCAAAAAGCTTGCTTCTATGCGCGTGCTCGCAAGGGAAATGCCTTTTACTTATTTTGAGGAAGGCAAAATAATAAGCGGTACGGTGGATGTAATAGTTGAGCAAGAAGGCGAAATTTTTGTTTTAGATTATAAAACCGATAAAACGCCTGACCCTTCCAAATACGCCTTGCAGCTTGGCGCTTATAAAAGAGCTGTTAAAAAGATAATGGGAAATGAAGGCGTAAAAAGCGGTTTGGTGTTTTTAAGAACTTCACAACTTTATATAATAAAGTAAACCGAATTTAGGAGAGAAACTATGTTTGATAATTTAAAAAATTTATGGGCTTTAAAAAGCCAGATGACTGAAATTAAAAAAAGACTTGACGGAATGATTGTTAAAGTAGAAAGCCCGAACAAAGTTTTTGAGATGGTAATGAGCGGTTCACAAGAAGTAAGGGAAATTAAAATAATGGCGTCTTTGGCTAATTTGACAGACGCGCAGATAGAGGCAGAACTTAAAGAAGTTTTTAATAAAGCCGCGCGCGATTCACAAGCCATGGCCGCCCAGGTAATGGGGGGGCTTGCGGGTATTAATCCGCCGCAAGCTTAATTTAAAATGCTTGATTTAAAAAATAAAGTTGTGGCCGTGGTGGGAGTTTCTGAGGATCTTTCCAAATACGGGCACAAAATATATAAAACCCTGCACGTCGCTAAAATAAACGTATACGCTGTAGGCAAAAGGGGCGGTGCCATTTTGGGCCAAACTATTTATAAAACGCTTGGGGAAATACCCCAAAAGCCTGAGTTTGTTATTTTGGTTGTTCCGCCGCCGGCAACTGTTGCCGTGGTGGAAGAGGCTGTTAAACTGGGCGTTAAGGAAGTTTGGTTCCAGCCCGGCGCCGAAAATAAAGAGGCTGAGCAATTAGCCAAAGACAACGGTTTAAAAGCGACTTCACACGCCTGCGTTATGGTGCAGGGGGGATTTTGGTAATGGTTAAAAGGGCGTTTTCACAAGGCGAAAATTTGTTTCCCGTTGCTTTGGGTACCTGGGCTATTGGCGGCAACCATTGGGGCGGAGTTGAAGATAAAAGTTCAATAGAAGCGCTTGAGGCCGCCATTGACAGCGGTTTTAATATTATTGACACCGCGCCCGTGTACGGGTACGGACACAGCGAAGAACTTGTGGGCCGCGCGATAAAAGGAAAACGCGATAAAGTTTTTATAGCCACAAAATGCGGTCTTTTATGGCCGGGCGATGTTATAAAGAAAAATCTTACCGAGGCCAGCATAATCTTTGAAGTGGAGCATTCTTTAAAAAGGCTGGGCGTTGATTATATTGACCTTTACCAAACGCATTGGCCCGATATAAATGTTTCTTTAGAGGAAACATATTCAACTCTTCTTAAGCTTAAAAAACACGGTAAAATTAAACATATAGGCGTTTGCAATGTGGAACTTGATTTGTTGGAAGAAATTACAAAAATCTGTCCCGTGGCCAGCGTGCAAAACGAATATTCTTTTTTAAAAACAAAATACGGGGATGACGTTTTTGAATACTGCTCTAAAAATAATATTTCTTTTTTTGCTTACGGTTCTTTAGCGGGCGGCATTTTAAGCGGTAAGTATGATAAAGCGCCCTTTTTTCCCAAATCAGACGCGAGAAGTTTTATGTACCAGTATTACAGGGGCGAGGCCTTTAATAAAGCACAAGCCGTTGCCGGAAGATTTAAAGAGGTGGCTTTAAAATATAATGTGCCTACGCCGGCGGCCGCTATAGCGTGGGTAATGGCGCAGCGCCCGTTTATTTTTCCGCTTGTGGGTGCTAAAACCAAAGAACAAATTAAGCAAAACGCGCTTGCCGCCGAAGTAAATTTGACTAAGGAAGATTTAGATTTTTTAAATGGAAATTAAAGATATTACGGCGCACGTGGCAAGAGTGCTTCCGCACACTGGCGTTAATAAACAGCGTGAACTTGTGCGCCTTATTTTTGAAATTAATAAACGCGGCGGCGGAAGTTTGGAAACTATTTTGCCGTTTGAAGAGAAACTTACCTTTGATAAAGCCAAAAAAATATTAGTAGCCAAACGTTACCCCAAAAACGGCGCTAAAATGCCTTTAAGCTCAATATATCTGCCTAAACTTGATTTAGACGCTTACGCGAAAGCGGATTTAAGCGGCTTGGCTTTTTACCCTAAAAATATTTATGTGGACACCGAAGTTAAGGACAGTGATTTAGCTAAACGCGTAAAAGAAATGTTCCCCAACGCGAGTTATGAAGTGCTTGAACAAAGAAAGCAGGTTGGCAGCAAGGAATATTCCAAAAGACTTGAAACGCTTTATATAATACGCGAAAAATATGATTTTTTAAAACCTTGCCCATGTACCCGGGGCGCTTACGGCTGCGGGTATAACTTGGTTAATTTGGGGTTTGGCTGCGTGTATGAGTGCGCTTATTGCTTTTTGCAGGAATACCAAAACCTTCACGCTGTTATTTTACCCGCTAATATAGGGGATTTTTTAAGCAAAATCGGTGCCTCAAACCCCAGAAAAGGCCCTTTTAATAAACCCCGTATAGGGAGCGGCGAGTTTACGGATTCTTTGGTTTTTGACCATATTACAGGCTATTCTAAAGAGATAATTAGATTTTTTAAAACCAGGCCGGATTTAGATTTTGAGTTTAAAACAAAAAGTGTTAATATTGGCGGTTTACTTGCTTCGGGCGGAGCTGAAAACATTATTGTTGCCTGGAGCGTGAACGCCCAAAATATTATAAAAAATACGGAGTTTTTAACCCCGTCTTTAGATGAAAGACTAGAAGCCTCTTTAAAAGTTGTAAACGCCGGGTTTAAGACGGCATTCCATTTTGACCCCGTTATAATACATGAAGGTTGGAAGGAAAATTATAAAAAAACCATAGATAAAATAGCCGCCAAAATCCCTTCGGACAAAATATCTTGGATAAGCGTCGGCACGTTGCGTTTTAACAGGGATTTAAAGAAAATAGCCGAAGCAAGGCATCCTGGCGTTTCCATGCTTGACGAGGAGTTCTTTTTAGCTTTTGACGGTAAAATGAGATACAGCGAAAGCGACAGAAAGGAAGTTTACGATTTTATGATTCCGCTTTTAAAAGAACGTTTCAGTAAAAGTAAAATTTACCTTTGTATGGAAAATGTTTTATAACTTTTAATAAAAAAAGCCCCGCTTTAAGCGGGGCTTTTTTTATTTTAAATTACAATACTTTTTGTATTTCTTCTGCAAAGTTATGGTCTGGGCTGTAGCCGCTCCAAACTCTTACGATTTGATGGTTCTTATTTAACAACACAAAGTGAGGTACCCCGTTAACTTTGGCTTCCTGGGCAAGCTGGCCGCCCTGGTAAAGAACATCATAATTAATGCCGAATTCCTTTGCGTAGGCCGCCGGGCCATCCGCGGAGCCGTCAGAGAACACGCCTACAACTTTTAACCCTTTAGAGCCAAAGTTATTTTGGAGTTCCACAATCATAGGAACTGACATTTTGCAATAGCCGCAGTATGTCGCCATAAAAGCTAAAAAGACAGGTTGTTTTTTGGCGTTTACCGCTGAATCAAATTGCGTACCGTTAATGTTGGGTAAATTAAACGCAACTTTCGGTCCTGTAAAGCTGCACGCGCCTACGAAGGCGAGAGCAAGCGCTAATACTAATAATTTCTTTTTCATATTAATATTATACTTAAAAAAATACCCTAAAACATGAAATATAAACGCTGTTGATTTTATATTTAAAAATGTTACACTATATGTAATACCTAAAGGAGGTATTAATTTATGAAAAATAATAAAGGTTTCACATTAATCGAACTTCTCGTTGTAGTTCTTATTATTGGTATCTTGGCCGCGATAGCGCTGCCCCAGTATACCAAAACAGTTGAAAAGTCCCGCGCAGCGGAGGCTTTACTCAACCTTAAAGCAATATCAGACGCAGCCAACAGATTCTACCTCATGAATAATACATATAACGGTATTGATATTTCTGCTACCGGTAATTTAGATATTGAACCGCCTGCTACTACAGCAACGTCAAAATTTGACTATGTTGCCACGCCCGCCAGCCCTACGACAACTCTTACAATTACCGCTTACAGAAGGGTAGGCACGACCACAGGGTCAGCCAGCAGCAAACAATACTCGATAGCGTTTGTTCTAACAAACGGCGCTACCACGAGCAGGACCTGTGCCGTCGGTACGGGTGATGCGAATATTTGTAAAGCTCTTAATATTAACTAAACAGTATTAATTAAAGTTTTAAGCCCTTCGGGATATACCCGAAGGGCTTTTTTATTTGGTTATTAAATTATTCTTATTTAATTTTGCGTTTTATGTTTTATTAAACTTCTTATTTGTATTGTGCCGTATTTAGGCGGTAGCATGGACTTTACTAATTTCCGCACCCCGGTGGGGTTAGTTAAAATGCCGGCAAATATAAATGCGGTTAAATAACTATGCATTTACTGGCTGATATATCGGGAATTAAAAAAGCCCCACTCAAAAGATCGGGGCTTTTTAAAATTAACATTTTACATTGACCAGTGCGGAGTGTATGAGTTGCCCGGTATATCAGCCAGTAAATGAGGAGCGCTGCCGTCCGCGTCCATTACATAAAGCTGCCTGCGGCCTTTGCGGGTGGTTGTAAACGCAATAAAACGGCCGTCGGGTGACCAGGTAGGGTCCTCATTATTAGCCGAGTCCGACGTAAGCTGCCTTATCTGCGTACCTGTGATATCAACTAAAAATATGTCTATAGGATTTTGGGCGGCTGTTCTGCCCGCGAATACAATCCATTCTCCGGTTGGGGACCACTGGGGCGTATCCGCCCAGTTAAGACTTGAGGTTATGCGCCTTGTTGAGCCGTTTTGCAAATCCATAACATAAATCTGCGGGTTGCCCGAGCGGTTTGAAACAAATGTTATAAAACGGCCGTCAGGCGAATATGAGGGGGACCCGTCCACCCCCGCTTTATCTGTTAACTGCACGCTTTTGCCCGTTTCTAAATTTATTTCAAAAATGCTTGGGTTTGTGCCGCCGGAGCGGGTTAAAATAATGGAACGTCCGTCCGGTGATACGCCGCCTATAAGTTCCAATCCTTTTGTTATAGCCACGGGCGAAACTTTGCCCGCCGCTAAATCAATGGAAAACACGTCCGGGTTTTTATATCTGTAAGAGGTGTAATAAATTTTGCCGTCTTTAGACCAGCGGGGTAAAAGCGCTATGGAGCGGTCAGTCGTAAGTTTTTTTAAGTTAGCGCCGTCGTAGTCCGCTATATAAATTTCTTTATTTCCCGTGGCGCTATTGGCAAAAGCTATTCGAGTGTCGGCGATGCCTCTTTTTCCGGTAAGTTCTTTTACAACCTGGTCGCTCGCTATGTGTGATAAACGCCTAAGCGCGTTTTCTTTGCCTCTGTAACTGCGGGCGAAAACGGGCTTTTTTTCAGAAGTGTTATAAATAAAAATATTAATAATAAAATCCTCGCCTTCGGAGGATACTTCGCCGTAGAGAACAAATTCGGAAAAAGTGTTTTTTTGCCATTCCTCAAGGGTTTTTACAATGTTAGCTGTATCTATTTTAGGGCCTTTTTCACTTATGTCAAAATGCCTGCTAAACATTAAGTCCGCGCGCATAATATCGCGTACTTGCGCGGCGGCTTTTTTTGAGCCTTCGTCATATTTAAACTGGGCTATGCCAAGCTTTGGAAGCGCGTTTCCCCCGCGGGATGCTATGCCTATATACACGTCTGACTGTGCGTAAGATATTGCTGCCGTGCATATTAAAAGCATGGCAAGTATTAATAATTTTATTTTTTTCATTTTAATTTACCGAGTTCTCTTTGAGCTACTTTAGCTTCGGATGATTTAGGATAATCCTGTATAATAGACTGCAAATACTGTTTTGCTTCAGTCTTTTTATTTAAAGGAATAATGGATTTTGCATATTTAAGTCTGTAAGAAGGCGTTTTTTTGCTTTTCGGGTATTTTTTAATTAAATTGGCGTATTCTATGGCGGCGGATTTATATTCTTTTTTAGCAAAGTACGCGTCGCCTATTAAATTATAAGCTTCCTGCACAAGTTCGCCTTCGGGAAATTTTTCTATATATAATTTAAAACCTTCAATGGCGCTGTCATACTTTTTGTCGTCAAGGTTTACTTTTGCCGTTTCAAAAACCGTTGTGGGAAGTATTACCGCTTTTGCAGAAGCTTCCGCCTGCATTTGCGCTACGGCCGTTGTGGCTATGGACAAATCGTCCAACTTAGAGGATAAACGGGTTAATTGTAAATTGGTTTCCTGCAGGTTTTCATTATTAACGCTGATGTCTGAGGAAAGCTCATCCATCTTAGCGCCCAAATCAGCCTGGTTGGCCTGCATTGTGGCAAGAGCTCTGTTAAGCTCAACCATTTGTTCTTTAAGGGCGCTCATGTCTTTATCGCTTGCCAGACAGCCCATAAAAAAGAAGCCCAAAGCTAAAATAAAAAATGTTTTAGTTAAATTTTTCATATAAGTCCGGGCTCCTTTTTAAAAATAATTTATTTTACTGTTAAGACTGTTTCAGCTCTTCTGTTTTTGGCGTAGCAGTTTTCTGTAGCGTCATAGCAGAGGGGCTTTTCTTCACCGTAAGAAACGGTAACGATGTTCTTTGCGGGAACGCCGAGTCTTGTATAGTAATTCTTAACTTCATTGGCTCTTTTTTCACCGAGAGCGATGTTGTAAGAAATTGTGCCTCTTTCATCGCAGTGGCCTTCAACTACAATGTTAAAAGCGGCATTTGCCGTTTTTGTTTTGATTAAAGCGGCGTTATCAGCTAAGACTTTTTTAGCAGCGTCGGAAAGATTATATTTATCAAGCGCGAAGTTAACCTGGCGTAACGCGATTTCCGTGTTTTGCACGTCAATGATTACGGGGGTTTCTTCAACGACTACATCTACAGTCGTAGGGGCGGAAAGGTTTTCATCCGCTAACATATCGTCATTCTGTACGTTTTTTCTGCAGGCGGCAATGCTTAATACCAAGCATGCGACCATTGCAATTTTAATTAAGTTCTTCATTTATGTCTCCTTATCTATATTTGTTTCCTATAAAGTAATTTTACAAAACTTTTATGTGTTTATTGTAAAAGTTTTGCAAAGATTTCGTTCATTTTCCCGGGGTTAGCTTTACCCTTGCTTTTTTTCATAACGCTGCCTATAAGAGCGCCGATGGCTTTAGGGTTGCCGCTTTTTACGTCAGACACTATTTTAGGGTTTTCCGCAATAGCTTCTTTTGCCCATGTTTCAAGCTGATTCTCGTCGGAGACTTGTTCAAGTCCAAGTTCTTTTACAATAACTTCGGGATCTTTTTTGGTTTGCCAGCACTGTTCAAAAACTTTTTTGGCCTGCGCGCGGGATATTTTGCCGCTATCTGTAAGCGTAACTATAGTCCCAAGCTGTTTTGCCGTTACAGGGCAGTCGTTAATGTCAAGTTTTGCCGCGTTTATGGCGCCAAGCAGGTCCGTGGTTATCCAGTTTGCTGCGTTTTTAGGGTTAGCGCCTGTTTTTACGGTGTCTTCATAGTATTCGGAAAGGGCGCGTTCGCTTGTAAGCACGCCTGCGTCATAGTCCGACAGGCCGTAATCTTTTGTAAATCTTTCTTTGCGCCGGGCAGGCATTTCCGGCCTGGAGGCTATAACGCTTTCCAGCCATTCGTCAGCCAAAACTAAAGGCGGAAGGTCCGGATCGGGGAAATATCTGTAATCTAAAGCGTCTTCTTTAGAGCGCATGGAAACGGTTTCTCCTTTTTCTTTATCAAAAAGAAGCGTTTCCTGCTTTATTTTTTTGCCCTCGTTAAGCATTTCCGTCTGTCTTTCAATTTCAACGTTAATAGCGTCACGAACGGCTTTAAATGAGTTAAGGTTTTTGATTTCAACCTTTGTTCCAAAGGTTTTTATACCCGCGGGTCTGAGAGAAATATTAACGTCTACTCTCAGTTCGCCTTTTTCCATGTCGGCGTTGGAGGCGCCTACCCAGGAAACATTGCTTTTGAGCTTGGTTAAAAATTCGTAAGCTTCGTCAGCGCTGTGGATTTCAGGCTCGGAAACTATTTCCAAAAGAGGGGTTCCGGCGCGGTTCCAGTCAATCAAACTGTAAGAGGCGTGGTGTATTGATTTACCGGCGTCCTCTTCCATATGCGCCCTTGTAATGCCTACTTTACGGCCGTTTACTTCAAGCCAACCGTGTTCGGATATCGGTTTAAAAAGCTGCGTTATCTGGTAGCCTTTGGGAAGGTCGGGGTAAAAATAATTTTTGCGGTCAAATAAAGATATTTTATTTATTTCAAGATTTAAAGCCAAAGCGGCTTTTACCGCGAGTTCCACAGCACCTTTATTAAGAACGGGCAATGTGCCCGGCTGAGCCGTACATACGGGGCATACCGCCGAGTTTGGAATGGGGTTATCCGCCATGCCGCTGGGGCAGGAACAAAAAAGTTTGCTGTTTGTGTTTAACTGCAAATGTATTTCAAGGCCTATTACAGGTTCAAATTGTGTCATTTTAGTTGTTTCCGTTAAAAATAGTAATTAATTAATATAATATCAAATATGAAAAGACTTTTTAATGAATATTCGTATAGGAAAGGCGCTGTGGTAAGCGTTGCGTGCAGCTGCGTATGGAAATTGCTTTCTTTTATAAACAGTATTATAATAGCCTTTCTCTTCGGCGCTTATTACGGCACGGATATTTATTTTTACCTTATTATGGCGGCGGGCATAGGCTCAAACCTGGCCCTTTCTTACAATACCAATGTGGTTATTCCCCATGCTTCTTATATTGCTAAACAAAGTAAAGAAAGTGAAATTAAATTTTTAAATTTGTTTATATATTTTTATATCGCGGCTGGGTTTATTTTTATTGTTTTTGGGGGAGTTACGCCCGGGTTTTGGCTTAATTTAATTTCACGCTTTAATATTATCACCCCCGCGGCGGAAAGCCTGTTTGTTCTGGCTTTAATTTATTTCGCTTTTTTACTGCTTACGCAGCTTTTAATTAATATTTTGGAACGTCACAGAATATTCGGCATAGCTTATTTAAGCCCGCTTAACGCCGCTTTGCCCTTGCTGCTTTTACTTTGCTTTCATAAAACTTTGGGCGTAGCCGCTATGCTGTGCGGTTTTATAGCCGCGCAGTTTATACAAAGCGCGGCCTGTGTTTTAATAATGTTTGTTAAACTTGACTGGAAAATAACGCCTTCTTTGGAATCTGTTGATAAGAATTTTATAAAAAACAGCTTAGGCTCTTTAGGCGGGGAAATACTTGTTTTAATTAACTCTTTTTTGCCATTGTTTTTAATGACGGGGTTTGGCTCGGGCGTGTTAAGCGCGCTTAACTACGCTAAACAGATTTTTGATTCCCCTACGGAAATTATTACCAACCGCATAACCGCCGTAACAAGAATCAAATTTAACGAGCTTTCTACCGAGAAAAACACCAAAAACCTGGCTGATTATTTTTACCAAAACCTCACTGTCCTTTTGCTTATTATGACGCCTGTGGCGGTTTTTACGGCGGCGTTTTCATATGATATAGTAACTTTGTTTTTCAAAAGGGGCAGCTTCAGTTCCGAAAACGTGAGACAGACAAGTTTGTTTGTTTCTTTTTTCATGCCCAGTATAATACTTTTACTGCCCGTGTATTTACACAGAAATTTAGCCTCTGCCGAACGCAGATTAAAAGAATTTTTTAAATACCAGTTTATTAACGCGGTTGTTTTCGCGGCGCTTATTTTAATTTGTATGCGCCAAATAGGCCCGCTGGGGTACCCGGTAGCTTTTTTCTGGGGCAATGTTTTTTGGCTTTGTTTAGCGCCTGTGTTTTTGTCTAAATATTTAAATTTTATAAGCCATAAAAAAACAATTTTTCTTATGCTTTCTGTTTTGGTTTTTGGGCTTGTTTCACTTGCGCCGAGTATTGCGGCGGCAAAATTTATTGATATGCTTTTTTTAAGGATTTTTATTTGCGGTTCAATTTATGTTGTTTGTTTTGCTTTACTTGCTTACTTAGCGCGCGGCAAATATAAAAAATATATTTAAATGCTAAAGTATATTTTTAAGAGCAATAAAAAAGCGGCGGTTTTTAAACCGCCGCTTTTTTATTATTTTAATTATTGTCCCAGTAAAGCTTTAAAGTCGGGGTCAGAAAGATTTTGCTTAAGAAAATGCTGTAATTCCGCATTAGGTTCTTCTCCGAATTTAGCTTTAAACTCTTTTTTAGCTTTAGAGTCTGTAAAAATGGCGGGAACTTGGATTACTTGCTTCGCTGTTCTTTGCGTGGCGGGCTGCATAGGAACATTAAACAGATAATATTTGCCGTTAGTTTTAAATCTGTCTTCCGTATCGTTCATATTATAAAATTTGCCCTGGCCAAGTTGGCTCAGATCTAAGTTTATAAGGTCGGACACGTAAACATATCTCGTATTGGTCCTGGCTTTTTGGAATCTGTTTTTTAAATCTTCATATTCAGATTTTTTAAATAAAATTGTGCCGGTTTGGTTAACCATTAAAACATTCATCGGGTTATAAACCTTTTCCTGCCTTGTGCCCGCTTCATGCATATTAACCACAAAAGTATAATAAAAGCCCATAGTGGTATAAGCGTTTTGTGTGGATTTCGCCGTTTTTTGCGCGAAAGCCGCAGATGTTAATATTAATAAAGCGCATATTACTACGGTTAGTTTTTTCATAAAATCTCCTTATTTCTACATATTTTACCTTTTTTGTTTGCAAGTTGCACTGTAAACCGCAATATGTTAATAGGATAGCCTTTTAAACCAATTTTTCAACCGCTAATTCTAAATTTCTGAAAATATCGGTATTTTTTAGTTTTTTAATGTCGCCGATATTATTTTCAAAATTTTCATCAGTTTTTAATTCCACGAGGGTCTTAAAATTAGCGAAATCTATGTGCGGGGAGTTGTCCGTTAAAAGGTTTTTAACTATACCCGCCGTTTCTATTCCGGCGTATTTTGAAAACTGTAAAGCAGACGCCGCCAAGTTTTGTGAAAGTACGCTTGGCGTTACTACACAGATAAGCTTGGCCTGCGGTATATAGCGCATAATATCTAAAGCGGTGTCTGAAAGGCCCGGCGGCATATCCAAAACCAAAAAATCCAATTCGCCCCAGTTAGTAACGGCCAAAAGTTCTATTATGGTATTAGTTATGTCAGCGCCTCTTAAATGCACGGCGCGTGATTGGGTAAAATAAGAAAGCGACATAAATTTAACCCCTTCAATATCAGGAGGTAAAAGGCCTTCGATTTCTTTGGGGAATAAACTTTTAGGCCCCGGTTTAACGCCTAAAATGGCGTGGCAGCTTGCGCCCGCAAAATCCAAGTCGGCAAGGCCTGTTCTTAAACCGCGCTCGGCAAGCGCTAAAGCCAGCAGGCAGGAAACCGTTGATTTGCCAACGCCTCCTTTAAAACCTGTTACGGCTATAATTTTTTTTATTTTGCTTAAACGCGGAGCTATTGAATATACTCTAGGGTCAATATTTAAGTCTTTCATTTATTTATCCCCTTCAATTTCTTTAATATAAAGCCCGCGGCCTTTTATAATGTTAAAGTCGGAACTTTTGCATTTAGGGCAGTTGATATAGAGGCGCAGCGTTTCCGGCACGAAGTGGATGTCTTCCGCTGTTTCATGTGGTAGTTTTTCCCGCTCAAAACCGAATTCGGTTTTGCAGTTATTGCATTTAAAGAAACCTTTTTCAGTTTCTATTTTAAGTTCCGCTTTTTCAACGCCCGCATGCTGTAACTTTACTTCGTCAAAAATTTCCTTAAAAACGCCCGCGTGAATATCCTGCACCTCACCCAGCACTACTGTTATTGAGGTTATTTCTTTGAGATTCTGCTCGTTTTTTATGGCCAAGGCGGCCTTTGCTATACTGTCGCTTAACGCCCATTCATGCATATTAAAAATCCCCCCATAAAATTTGCTCAAGCTCTAATTTTACGCCTGTTTTTTCTTTAACTATTCTTTGTACTTCATCGATTAAGTTTTTAATATCCTGCGAAGAGGCGGCGTTAAAGTTAACTATAAAACCGGCGTGTTTTTCGGAAACTTTCGCCCCGCCTATGCTAAGACCCCTTAACCCGGCCTCGTCAATAAGGCGCGATGCGTAATCACCCGCAGGGCGTTTAAAAACGCTGCCCGCGGAAGGCAAATCAAGCGGCTGGTTTAAAGCGCGTTTACTTAAAATTAAATTTCTTGATTCAATAAGCTGTTTAAAATTATCTTTTTTTAATTCAAACGCGGCCGATATTACTATAAAATCCTCTATACCCGCAACGCAGCGGTAGCCGTACTGCAAATCCTCTTTCTGTATTATTGACGGGCGGCCTTCACGGTTTATAATTTCAAAATAATCAAGCTTGTCAAAAGTTTCCTGTCCGAAAGCGCCGGCGTTCATTTTTACCGCGCCGCCTATACTGCCCGGTATGCCTGACATTTTTTCCATACCTGCTAAACCGCTGTCCACGGCGATTTCTATGGCTTTATCCAAGGCAAGGCCCGCTTCCGCTTTAAGCGCGGTGTCTGTTATTGTAACCTCAGTCATTCTTTTGGTTGAGGCCGTTATCCCTTTTAACCCCCTGTCGCTTACTATAACGTTTGAACCGAACCCCAGCACTCTGAAAGGTAAATCATTAACGTTGGCGAGTTTTAAAATAAAACTCCAATCCTCAACGGTTTTAGGGTAAACAAGGGCCTCCGCCATGCCGCCTGTTTTGTAAGTGGTATGCGTGTGCATAGGTTCGTCTAAAAGGCAATTATCGCCAAAAAAATCTTTTAATTCTTTTTTAAAGTCCATCAATATGCTCCCGTAATTTTTGCCTGCCTGAAAACACCTTAATATTTTAAGACAGACACCCGCGGGGCGTTGCCCCGCGGGTAAGTTTTAAAACCTTGCGCCTAAACCTGCCTGCATACCTGAGCTGTCGCCCGCGAATACGTAAGCGCCGTAAAAATAAAAGAAAGGTATTGGGCTTACGTTAAGACCCAAGGTAAACCTGGAACCGTCTTTGCTGTAAGAATTGCCGTCAAAATTGGTACCGGTGTCTTTAACTTTAAGGTCTGTATAGTCATAACCGTAGCCGGCATAAGGTTCTAACATCAGTACTTTTACGGATGCGCTTATAGAGGCGGAAAAGTGGTTGGCGTTAAAATAGTCAGATCCCATTCTGTCATAAAAAAAGCTTGCTGTTATGTCCGGAAATAATGGCAAAATAGAGCTTCCCACCAAACTCCATCTTACGCCGCCGCCCAGAGATGAAAGTCCGTCGAAAGAGGTGCCTCTGGCCGCCACATTAAGGCCAAGTATGGGTAACTGCGCGTTAGCGTAAACCACAGGCGCCCATTTATAATCGTTATCGGCCGCGTCGTCAATGGCGTTGTCGGGTTTTACTATGTTAGCTGAAATACCCACATCAAAACCGGGGAAGGATGCCGCTCTTCCGTCATGAAAGTCGCTCATGCCGATAAGCAAGCCCAGGTCTCCGGCGTACTGTTTAATATCGTGCGATGTTTTGCCGCCCAAATTATTTCTAAAATCACTGTCAAAATTCGCGAACGCTGCCGACGCCGCAAAAACGAGAAGAAAAACCGGTAATAGTTTTTTCATTTATAGCTCCTTTGTTCTTTTCAATTTTTTATATATTATAATAATATCATAAAAAGGTTATCAGTTTAAACAATTACACAGGGGAGGAAGTTATGGCTGACATAAACGCGGGGAAGCTACCGGTAAAAACAATAGATATGGAGTTATTAAAAAAAGAATTTTTTAACCCTTCCGGAAGCTTGGCAAAAGTTAAATTCGGCACTTCGGGACACAGAGGCGAACTGGGCAAAGGGTTTTGCGCTCTGCACGCCAAAGCGATAGCCCAGGCCGTGGCAAAAATGCATAAAGAAGACGGTATTAAAGGTCCAGTGCTTGTGGGAGGCGATACAAGGCTTATGTCTAAAACCGTGTCCGAAATATGCGCGTGCATTTTGGCGGCTAACGGAATTGATGTTATTTTGCCGTCCATACCTTTGCCCACGCCTGTCTTTTCAATGGAAATACTTTTGGGCCGCGCTTGCGCTTGTTTAAACGGTACGGCAAGTCATAATCCTCCGCAGGATATGGGCCTTAAATATAATCCTTCAAACGGCGGGCCGGCGGACTCGTCCGTAACTTCTAAAATTGAGGAATACGCCAATTATTTTATGGCTACGCCTTCTGAAATTAAAGAAATTGGCTTAGAAGAAGCCAAACAAAGCGGTTTAATTAAAGAAGAGGACGTTATAACCCCATATATAACCGAACTTGCCAAAGTTATTGATTTTGATGCTATTAAAGAAAAAGGTTTAAAAGCGGCCATACATCCCATGGGAGGAACAAGCCTTCCTTTCTATAAAGCCATAAAAGAGAAATATAAACTTGATAACCTTACAATTGTTAATGAAACAATTGACCCTACTTTTTATTTCATACCGCTTGACCACGACGGCAAAACGAGAATGGATCCATCGTCCCAGTACCCGATGAAGCCGCTTATTGATATTGTAGCCGCGGGTGAATATGATTTCGCGGGCGCCAGCGACCCGGACGCCGACCGCTTTGGCTGCGCAACAAAAGAAGGCGGGCTTATAAACCCCAACCACGCTCTTTGCGTTATGGCTGAATATTTGATATCAAAAAATAAATCTAACTTTGATAAATATATAGGGAGAACCCTGGGCACCACTCATTTACTTGACTTTATTGCGAAGTCCGCGGGCGTTGAAATTGACGAGCAAAACGTTGGTTTCAAATATTTTGTGCAAGGCATAAAAGACGGCAAATATATACTTTGCGGCGAGGAAAGCGCGGGCATGTCTAAAAGCGGCTGGACTACCGAAAAAGACGGTATTTTCGCCGTGCTTCTATTATTGGAAATTATGTCTAAAAACGCGGATATAGCTTATTTATATAAAGAAATTACAAAAAAATACGGTGTTTCTTATTATACCCGCGTAGATATACCTACGGACGATGAAACCAAAGCCAAAGTTAAATCCCTAAAAGCGACTGATGTTGCTTCTGTCACCGAAGTAGCGGGGGAGAAGGTTGAAAAGGTAAGAGATACCGACGGTATTAAAATTTATCTTCAAAACTCTTGGTTTTTGGTGCGTCCCAGCGGAACGGAAAACATTATTAAATTTTATTGCGAAAGCTTTATCAGCGAAGAGCAAATGCTTAAAATTGTAAAAGAAGGTTCCGCCGCTTTGGGCATAAAATTAAGTTAACGGAATTATTATGAAAAAAACAATAATTATATTAAACAGTTTTTTTGCGGCTGCATTTGTTTTTGGAGAAAGTATGGATAAAATGTTTAAAGACGGCGCTTTAAGGTTTGATTATACCCCGGCGGAGATTATGCTTTTAGAAAAGCAGGCTTCCGAACGGTTTGAAAAAAATATCGCGGCTGTTTTATCCGTGCCTAAAGAACAAAGAACCTTTGAAAACACGCTTTTAGCTTTTGAGCGCGCTTATACGGATTATTGGTATGTTCCCAAAGCTTTGTCTTTGCTTACTTATTTTCATAAAGACGAGGACGTGCGTGAGGCGGCGGCTAAACTTGAATCAAAAGGAAGCCAGTTTAAAGCCTCTATTCTGGCAAGAAAAGATATTTATGGCGCTTTAAAAGAATTCTCTTCTTTAAATCCTAAACTTGGTAATGAGGAGGAACGCCTTTTAGCTTTTTGGCTTGCCAAATTTAAAAGAGCCGGAGCCGAGCTTGAAGGGGAAGCGGCCAAAGTATATGCGGATTTAACTTCTTCGAAAATGGAAAACATTACCAAGTATAACGTTAACCTTATGCAAAATACGGACAGCCTTGAACTTACAAGAGAAGAACTTGACGGTATGAGCGACGTTTACATTAACAGGCTTAATAAAACAAAAGACGGTAAATATATTGTTACTTTAAAGTATCCGGATTATAACCCTTTTATGGCAAACGCCAAAAACGCCGAGGCGCGCAAAGCGCTTCAAATAAAATTTGCAAATAGAGGCGGGCTTGAAAATGTGGGTCTTTTAGAAACAGTTTTGGCGCAGCGTTCGATAACTTCAAGACTGCTTGGCTATAAAGACCACCCGCAATACGTTCTTGAGGACCGTATGGCTAAAGACGAAAAAACTTTAAAAAAGTTTTTATCCGGTATTGAAAAAAACCTCAGGCCCATAGGTAAAAAAGAATTAAAAGAATATAAGGCCTTAAAAGATAAAGAAGCCGGTTATAAGACAGACGGTTTTTATCTTTGGGACGCGCCGTATTACACAAATTTATATAAAAAGCTTTATTATAATGTCGACCATGAGAAAATAAAAGAATATTTTATGACCGATACGGTAATAAAAGGAATGTTTGAAATATTCGGAGGGCTTTTTGGCCTGGTTTTTGAGCGCGTGGATTTGCCCGTTTGGCATGAAGACGTTTTGGTTTACAAAATTAAAGATGCTAAAACAGGCGCGCATATTTCCAATTTTTATATGGACCTTTACCCGCGCGACGGTAAATACACGCACGCCGCGTGCTGGAGTTTTATTGACGGCTTTTTATTGGAAAACGGGCAGTATCAAACGCCGTCTGTGGTAATAGCTTCTAATTTAAACCCGCCGGGCAACGGCATTCCTTCTCTATTAACGCACAGCGAAGTGGAAACATTATTTCACGAATTCGGACATGTTTTGCAAATGTCGCTTACGCATCCTAAATACGCTTCCTTAGGAGGTGACAATATTACCTGGGATTATATTGAAACGCATTCCCAGCTTTTGGAAAATTGGGCCTGGAATAAAGATACTCTTAAAAAAATATCTAAACATTATAAAACGGGCGAGTCTCTTCCTAACGAGATGATTGACAGTCTTATAAAAAGTAAACACGCGGGCGTGGCTTTGCCTATGCTGAGGCAAAACTTTCAAGGCCAATTGGATTATAAATACCACAAATCAAATAAACATGTAGATACTACGGGTGTTTATGAAAAACTTATAAAACAGATTTATTTGATTCCCATGACAGAGGGCACATATCCGCAGGCAAATTTTGCGCACATAATGTCGCTTACCGACCCATACGATGTGGGGTATTATGTTTACGCATGGTCATTAGTTATAGCGGACGATATATTTTCCGAATTTGAAAAGCAAGGCCTTGATAATAAAGAGCTGGGCTTAAAATTAAGAAAATATATTTATACGCCGGGCCTTACAGAGGAGCCGAACGAAATGGTTGAAAAGTTTTTGGGAAGACCTTATAATAACAAAGCGTTTTTAAAGAACTTCGGGGTTAAATAGAAATAAAAAAAAGCCCGCTCGGTTGAGCGGGCTTTTTTATCGGTTGTTAAAAACCTTCTTTAGAACTTTGGCATACAACGCAGTATCTGGCGAAAGGAAGAGCCTTGATTCTTTTTTTAGGCAATAATTGGCGGCAGTTTTCGCATTTGCCGTAAATACCTTTGTCAATTTTCCTCAAAGCGCTTTCTATCTGGTCTATTTGCGTATGGGAATTGTCGGTCTGTTCAAATAAAATTTCTTTATCTAAACTTTGCGTAGCGGTATCAATAGGGTCGCCTACTTCAGCTTCCGGCATTTCCATTTCTTTTTTTGTTTTAAGCCTTTCCGTGGCGTCCTGGTGAAGTTCTATTAAATGCTTTTTTATTTGTTTAAGTTCTTCAGCGGTAAGTTCCTCCGCTTTGAGGGACGCTTGTTTCGCTTTTTCAAGAATATGGTTAACCTTCGGTTCTATTTTCTTTTTTTGCGCTGCAAAAGATTTTTTTACCGGGTTTAAGGTTTTTTCTATTTTTTTGGAAGCGGCTCTCTCCGCTTTTTTTGCTTTATGCGCAACTTGTTTTTTTATCGCGGCGGTTTTTTTTGTGACATTTTTTTTAACCTGTTTCAATGCTCTTTTTTCTTTACCCACGGCTTTTTTAAGTTTGGCCGCTTTCCCCGCGGTTTTTCTTATATCTTTTTTTATTTGTTTTCTTACTTGTTTAACAACTTTTTTTAAATTAGTTTTTTTAGCGGTGATTTTTGCAGCCGTTTTTTTTACGGCGGTTTTTTTAATCGTTTTTTTTGCGGCCGGTTTTTTAGGGGCTGCTTTCTTAATTGTTTTGGCCATAACTTCTCCTGTAAAATTTATATCCGTCTAATCTAGCATAATATGCGCTCTTTTGTCCAGTGTCCGGACTGCAAAAAACCTTTACAAAGTAAAGACGTAAGAATAGCAAAATTCTTTAAAAAAGTAAGTATAATGTTTTGTATGTTTTGCCGTCAGAGGCTAAATCAGCTTCAAAAAACTTTTGCCCCCAACGCAAAATACCCTGCCCCGCGGCAAAAAATAAACAGGCTAAATAATATAGTATAATAATATCACTATGTTACCTACATACAGACCAAATAAAAGAAGAAGAGCTAAAAGCATAGGCTTTAGAGCAAGAATGGAGACCCCCGGTGGCAAAAAAGTGCTCAGCGCACGCAGAGCCAAGGGAAGAAAAAACCTTATTGCAAAATAAGGATGTTTCTCATTACGGCCTTACCAGGAACTTCCGTTTACATCTCAAAAGAGATTTTGAGGATATTTTTAAGAACGGGAAAAAGGTTACGCACGGCGGACTTGTTTTGTGGTACAGGCCAAATTTGGGTGATGATAAATTACCCAAAATGGCGATAGCAGTATCAAGAAAGTTGGGGCATGCGCCCCTTAGAAACCGCACAAAAAGACTTCTTAGAGAGGTTTTTAGGCTTAATAAGTATAAGATAAATCACGGCGTGGCGTTTATAATAAGCCCGCGTGAGAGCGGTAATTTAATAAATTTTCATACAACCTGTAAGGTTGTTTTTGAACTCTGGCAAAAGGCCGGTATTTTAAAAACTCAAGACTTTTAATATTTAAAGTAGAAAGAGTTTTAAATGAAAAATATTTCTGTAATAGCTAAAAAGACGGCTGTGTTCTTATTAGACGCATTTAAAATTTGTGTTCGTCCTTTGTTGGGCCCGGCGGCTTGCCGTTTTTACCCGTCGTGCACGCAATATTCAAAGGAAGCTATTTTGAAATATGGGCTTTTAAAAGGATCATATCTGACGGTGAAAAGGCTGCTTAAATGCCATCCTTTACACGCGGGCGGATATGATCCTGTGCCTTAATTAAATTAAGCCTAAAACCTCTTTTAAGGAATAGCTACTCCATGTGAGAGAGGATTTATGGAAAATAAGAAATTTTTAATGGCATTTTTAGTGTTTTTTATAGCGCTATTAATGTACCAGCAATTCTATGCTTTGCCAAAAGCGCAGGAAGCTAAAGCAAAGCAAGAAGCCTCCTTAGTTGCAGAACAAGCAGTAACCGCTACCAAAAGCAATTCATCAATTACAAAAACCGCATTAACCCCTTCCGATAAACAAGTTGAAGAAAAGTTTTATGATTTCTCAACCAAAGTGGCCGATATTAAATTCACGTCAAAAGGCGCGGGCATTAAAGATTATATTTTTAAAGACTGCGTAGGAGACGTTAATTTAACGCCTTATACTGAGGAAGGTTTTTACACAACCTTTCCGAGGCTTACCTTTAAAGAAGCCGGCAGAACGGAGAACAGTATAACCTTTACTGTCGAAGAAGGTTATATAAGGATAAACAAAACTTATACCTTTAATGATGATGGTATAAATAATTTATCCCTTTCAATAGAAAACAGAAGTACAAAAGAACAAACACTGGACCAGTTTTACTTTAACTTCGGCCCCGGTATAGGTACTGTTGAAAGTGAAAAAAGCGACAACAGCCGCGAAATGAAAGCTGTTTACATTACGCAAGAAGAAGGGAAAAAATTTCCAACCTTTCATAATAGAAGTAAAGAAAAAATTGAAGATTCCGTTAAGGACGGCAATTGGATTTGGGCCGGCCTTAATAACAGATATTTTCTTGCGGTTTTAATCCCGCAAAATTGGAAATCGGGTTTATTGGAAACAGAGAAAGTTATTGTTGATTCGCACCCGAGGTTTTTTGGTTTATTAGGTAAAGCCAAAGTGGAAGGCCCCATGCTTAAAATTACGGTGCCGGCAATGTCTTTACCTCCGAAATCTAAAACGGTTTTACAGTCTGATTTCTATTTCGGGCCTAAAGACTACAAAACATTCCAGACAATGCCTTATAGTTTGGACAAATCAATTGAGTTCGGGTTCTTTGGAGCGCTTGGGAAAATGGTGCGTTGGGTGTTAGAAACATTGTACAGGTTTACCGGCAACTACGGCGTAGCCATAATAATACTTGCCGTATTATTCCAAATTACCATGTTAAGGCTTACCATTATGCAGCACAAGTCTTCTATGGTAATGCAAAAAATCCAGCCGGAAATGAAAAGCATTCAGGAAAGATATAAAAATGACCAGACCGCGCAGCAACAAGCTATGCTTGCTCTTTATAAAAAGCATAAATTTAATCCTTTTATGGGTTGCTTGCCGCTGCTTATACAGCTTCCTATATTCATTGCGCTTTTTAACGCATTTAGAACATCATGGGAACTTCACGGCGCCGGGTTTGTTTGGTGGATTACGGACTTGTCCGCTAAAGATCCTTTTTATGTTCTGCCTATAGTTATGGGCGGCGTAATGTTTATTCAGCAAAGAATTACAGCTCCCGTAGGCAGCGATCCGACGCAAACGGCAATGCTTAAGTGGATGCCGGTAATATTTACGTTTGTGTTTATTAACTTCCCGGCGGGCTTGGTTTTGTATTGGTTAACAAACAGTATTATAAGTTTAGGTATTCAGCTTTACATGAAAAGAAAAATGGCAAAAGCTTAATATAAAAAGAGGAAAATTTTATGCCAAAAAAAATTAAAATAGAAGCAAAAGACGTTGACACCGCAATAAACAACGGTTTAAAAGAAATAGGTTTAAGAAGAGATCAGGTTGAAGTATCCGTACTCGCTCGCCCCACAAAAGGTTTTTGGGGAATAGGCGCTAAACCCGCAGTTGTTGAAATAAGGCAAAAACGCTGGGGCGGCAATTTAGACGCTCAGATTTATATGGACGTTCCTAAAAAAAGAGGCGGTTTTAACAAAAGAAATAACAATAGAAAAAAAGAAGATGACTTTAAACGCGACCCCGAAGGCAGCAGAGTAAATAAAAAAACTTCTAATAACAGAGGCGGCAAGAAGAACTTCGGCAGAAAAGATAAAATAAGAAAACAAAGACCTGTTTCTACCGAGCCTAAAGCGCCTAAAGAAAACGAAGCGCAGCTGCTTCCTTCCCAGGCCATACAAAACGCCGTTATACCCGAAAACCTTAAAGCTCCTATGGCAGAAGGAAAGGAAATGCTTTTTAAAATGCTTGAGCAAATGGGTATTAAAACGGAGAACCTTAACGTTTGGTGGGACTCGGCCCAGCAAAGAATTTTATTAACCTTTGACTGCGACCATCCGGCCATAGTTATAGGTAAAGAAGGCAAAACTTTAGAAGCCATACAATATCTTCTTACGCTTTCCTTAAGCCGCCATTTTTCCACGCCGATATCTGTAGTTGCGGACACACAGAATTATTGGAGGAAATCAGAAGACAAACTTTACGCTGAAATTGACAGGGCTGTAAACGCTATCAAGCGCGGCGCCAATGTTTACCGCTTAAAACCTATGCCCGCGCAGATGAGACGTTTTATACACAGAGCTTTGGAAACAAATGAGTTTGTCGAAACGGCTTCCGAAGGTGAAGGCAAATGGAGAAAGGTTGTTATAAAAGAAAGAGTCTCCACCATTGAGCCTAAGGTTGTTACAGAGGCCGAAAAAGCGGCCGACGCCGCGGCCAGAACGCCTGAAAAATGCGCTTCCGAACAGCTTGACAAAGAAGTTGATGCCGCCCAAGAAAACCTTGATGAACAAATTAAAGCGGAAAGAGCTGCTGAAAAGGCTGCCCGCGCACAAGCCCAAGCGGCAACGCCCGTTTTAGACGCGGCTGACATAAGCGCCGCTACGCAAAGCCCCGCCGGGGTTGAGGAGGAAGCCTCCTCTTGTTCTGAAAATGTTGAAATAAACGGCGAGCAGGTTTCAATTTGCACGGTTGAAGTTGAAAAAGAGGAAGTTGTTTTAAAAGAAGCGCCTTCTTCACAAGACCAGGTTGAAGGGACTTCCTGCGGTATGCTGGAAGTTGAACTTAAACCGGGCGGAGATGTCACGGAGGAAGTAAAAGAAGCGGAAGCCGAGCAGACCAAAGAAGAAAATAAAGAAACACCCGCTCCTTAACTAAAAATTATTTTAAAACCCCCGCTCAATTAAGCGGGGGTTTCTTTTGTGTTTTACTAAGTTTTTATTAAATATATATTTAATTTATTTCAAAGTATCTAGGATAACCGGCTCGTTGTTTACCGCCAAGCGATTTGCACAATTTTTCGCCTTTTTCCGGCTCGGTTGTTCCTGTTATACAATAAGTTTTTGCGTTTGGCCCCGGGTTAGGAATTTCTATTAAAGCTAAAACGGTGCCAAACTCAACAGAGTCAGAAGCGCTTTTAAGTAAGTACGCCTGCACAAGACCTGAAGAAAAAAGCAAGTATCCGTATCTTCCGTCTTTTAAACAGCTTATGGCTCCGCCCGGGCAGGTAGCTGTTGTACCCGGAATTTGAATATCAAACTCGTCAAAACTTGAGGCATAGTTACCCGTGGCAAGGAAAACCCTGTCATTAGCGTCTCTCATAGCTTTTGCCATTATAAAATTTTGGCTAAATCTGCTCTTATTAACAGCATTAATGTATTGGGGCAGGGCAATAGCCGCAAGTATACCTATAATAAGCACAACTACTAAAAGCTCTATTAAAGTAAATCCTTTTTTCATAATTAACTCCTTGTTTAGAAGTATAAAAAATATGTAAAAAAGCTACAATAGCATAATATATATTAATTTACATAAATGGTAAAATATATATTCTATGAACGATACTATTTGTGCGGTAATAACGGGTTCTGGCGGGGCTGTAGCGGTAATACGTGTAAGCGGGCCGGAGGCTTGGCAATGCGCCTTAAAACTTACAAAATCTTCAAACGGACCTGAGGTAAACCGCGTATATCACCAAAAGCTTTTTGACGGAGATTTTTTGCTTGATAAAGCGCTTGTAACATATTTTAAAGCGCCTAAAAGTTTTACCGGCGGAGATACCGTGGAGTTTGCCTGCCACGCCTCAAATTATATAAAAGGGCGTTTGTTGCAAATTCTGTCCGACATGGGCGTACGCCCCGCTAAAAACGGCGAATTTAGCATGAGGGCTTTTATCAACGGTAAAATGGACCTTGTGGAAGCTAACGGGCTTTGCGATTTAATAGCCTCCGACAATGCCGCGTCACACGGTGCGGCTATGAACAGTATGGAAGGCAAATTATCGGCTGAGTTTAAGAGAATAAAAAATTCTTTATCGGAGTTGCTGGCGCAAATTGAAGTGCGTATAGACGACGTTGATGAAGAAATGCAGCCTTTAGACCCCGGCTATACCAAAAAAATTTTAAATGATGTCAAACTCCGCGCGGGTGATTTGGCATCCACGTTTTCCACAGGTAAATTTGTAAAAGAAGGCATTAAAGTGGCCATTTTAGGGGTGCCTAACGCGGGTAAAAGCAGTTTGCTTAACGCTATAGTGGGGTTTGACCGAGCCATAGTGTCCGAGCACAGCGGTACCACAAGAGACACTGTTGAGGAAATAGCGGATTTTAAAGGACATAAAATTATTTTAACCGACACCGCGGGAATAAAAGAAGGCGCGCTTGATGTGGCCGAACGGGAAGGAATGCGCCGCAGTTTAAACGCGGCCGACAAGTCCGACATTATTATTTTTACGGCGGATACTTCTAAAAAGCATCTGCAGGCTGATCACGAACTTTGGAATTCTTTAAAAATAAAAGGCAAAAAAATAATTTTGGCTTGTAATAAAAAAGATATTAATTTTACGCCGCCCGAATTTTTGTATGAAGCGGACAAAGTGGTAAATGTTTCCTCTAAAACAGGCGAGGGCGTTGAGGAGCTTAAAAACAGCGTTATCTCACTTTTAGACGCCGGTGATATTAAAGCGGATTCTAATTTAATTACCTCGGCCGTACATTATGACATGCTTGTGAAAACTGAAAAAGAGTTGGAAGAAGCGCTTAAAGCTTTAAAGAAAGACCTCGGCCTTGAATTTTTGGCCGAGCATGTAAGAAGGGCTTTACTGCACCTTAAAGAAATTATAGGCGAAGTTTACGCCGACGATATTTTGGGAATAATATTTTCAAAATTTTGCGTAGGCAAATAAAAACTTTTAAAAAAACATGTATACATACGATATCCAATATGACGTAATTGTCGTAGGCGGCGGGCATGCCGGGTGCGAGGCCGCCCTTGCCTCCGCGCGTCTTGGAGCGAAAACTCTTTTAATTACGCAAAATTTAGACACTATAGCACAAATGTCGTGTAATCCTTCCATAGGCGGCGTGGCCAAAGGACAGATTGTAAGGGAAATTGATGCTTTAGGCGGCGCCATGGGTAAAATTACGGACGCCGCGGGTTTGCACTACCATATGCTCAACACGGGTAAAGGCCCGGCCGTTCACTCGCCCCGTGTGCAATGCGATAAAAAAATATACCAGGCGGAATATAAACATACGCTTGAAAAACAGCCTAATCTTGAACTCATACAAGATGAAGTTAAAGAGCTTTATTTTGAAGGAAGCGTTTTAAAAGGTGTTGTTACTCTGCGCGGAACAAAATATTTGTCAAAAGTTGTTATACTTACAACAGGCACTTTTTTAGGCGGCGTTATACATATAGGCGGCGTAAGTTTTCCCGGCGGCAGATACGGCGACACGCCTAGCAATTTTTTAACTGAAAGCCTTAAAAAAACGGATTTGAACGTTTTACGTTTTAAAACAGGCACGCCGATGAGAATAAACGCGAAAGACGTTGATTTTTCGGTTTTTCGCGAGCAGCCTTCGGATAATCCTTTTGAGCCCATGTCTATTTTTACGGCTCCTTTTGAAAGAAACTTTTTATCCTGCTACATAACGAGGACAACTGAAAAAACGCATGAAATTTTAAAGCGGAATATGAAACGCTCCGCCCTTTATTCAGGCCAAATAACAGCCTTGGGGCCCAGATACTGCCCTTCGGTTGAAGATAAAATCGTAAAGTTTGACCAGGCTCCTTCGCACCCGATATTTTTAGAGCCTGAAGGTTTTAACACGCAGGAATATTACATTCAAGGCTTTTCAACCAGCATGCCGGAAGATGTGCAGCGCGAACTTTTGATTTCCGTCCCCGGTTTGGAAAAAGCCAAACTTACAAGGGCGGGTTACGCCATAGAGTATGATTTTGTTGACCCTATGGAACTTTATGCTACTTTGGAAGTAAAAAAAATACCCGGACTTTACCACGCGGGGCAAATTAACGGTACAACAGGTTATGAAGAAGCGGGCGCGCAGGGTCTTATAGCCGGGCTTAACGCCGTATTAAAAATAAACGGTAAAGAGCCTGTTATCTTAGGGCGCGATACCGCTTACACCGGTGTTATGATTGACGATTTGGTAAATAAAGGCGTTAATGAGCCGTACAGAATGTTTACTTCCCGTGCGGAATACCGCATTATGCTCCGTTCAGACAACGCGGATTTAAGGCTTACGGACATAGGCTTTAAAACAGGTTTGGTGGCAAAGGAATATAAACAAAGTTTTGAGGAATACAAAAAAGCGGTGGAAGTTTTTAAATCAAACCCCAAGGCGGAGTTTGAGGCTGTTAATATGCCCGCCTGGCGTGTTGAAAGCGCGCGTAAAACAGCCGTTATAGACGCAATGTACAGCGGTTATTATGATAGGTTTAAAAAAGACGCCGAGAAACTGGCGCAGGCGGATAAAATAATTATACCCGAAGGGTTTGACCCTTCCGCCGTAAAAGGCATACTAATTGAAAGCAGCCAAAAATTAAAAAAAGTGCGTCCGCAAACTTTGGGCCAGGCAAGCAGAATACCCGGCGTTACGCCTGCCGACATACAACTTTTAGCCGTGCATATTGAACGTTACAGACTTTCTAAAAACAAATAATATGAAAAAAATTTTAGAGTTTATTAATAATCTTAATCTAAATTTAACCGACGGGCAGATGAACGCCTTAAGCGCTTACGTTGATTTGGTATGGGATAAAAAGAACTCTATGAACCTTACAAGCGTAAGCAGTAAAGAAGAAATTTGGGGCAGGCATATAGCCGACGGCCTTCAATTCGCTAAAGCGGTAAAAGATTTGGGCTTTGAGGAAGGCTCTTTTGCGGATATCGGCTCAGGCGCGGGCTATATAGGTTTAGCCGCCGCCATAGCTTTGCCAAAAACTAACGCCGCGCTAATTGAAAGCCTTGAAAAAAGAACAATTTTTCTAAATTGGTGCGTTTTAAAACTGGATATAAAAAATGTTACCATTTTAAATGAGAGGGCCGGACAGGCGGAGCCTGAACAATATGACGTAGTGACAGAGCGGGCCATGGGTAAATTTGACGATATTTTGCCTGTATGTATGGAATATGTTAAAGATGGGGGCTTTTTCCTTCCGTTCCAGAGCGAGGCCGGCAACGCGGGCAGGTTTAAAACAATAAATTATACTTTGCCTTTAGAAGATAAAGAAAGACACATTTTTGTGATAAATAAAAATGGACATAATTAAACAATTGCAAACGGTTTTCTGGTTTTTAGTGGGGATATTGTTAATATCTCCGGCGTTGCAGTATTTTAATATACCTGTAGGCACTACCGTGCGTAAGCTTTTGCTTTTGCCTCCCAAAGAGGCAAAATTAGAGCGTAATGAAATTAACGAAGAGGATATTAACGAAGCTTTTCAAAGGGGCATTGCGCAGAGTGTTGATGTAGAACAACAAAAAAAAGATATAAAAAAGAGGATTAATATTCTTGAGGATATGGCCAAAACATATAATGAACAACCGTATACGCCTGACCTGCCTTTTGTTTTTGACTCTAAACCTGTTACCCGAAAAGTAAAGTGGATAGGCCCGCCCAAGGGGTTTTTTACCGGGAGAGGGTATAACTTTATGATTTACCGTGAGAATCAACCCGTAACGCCAAAAGTAGTAACCGTGCTTGACAAGATACATGGCAATTTGATTTTGGATCTTCTTCCTTTTAGCATGGCGTATAAACCTAACAGAATATTGATTATGTTATTTGGAGAGCCGCAGAGTTACCAAAATTTTACGCAAAGGCCCGCTTGGTCGGGGGCTTCTTGCGATATAGAAAGCGACACTCTTTATGTTATTGAAAACAATAAATTTTACCCGTTATCTGTGCATGAACTTACACATTTATATTTTGACGGGTTTTTTCTGCCCGCCAAAACGCCGCTTTGGCTATCAGAAGGCATGGCTGTTTATATGCAGTCAAAAACCTCTGAAGGGAAACCTCCGTGGCTAGAAAATTCTTTGCAGAGGTTTAAAAAAGGCGAATATATGCCTTTTGAAAAATTTGTGGAAATAAACTCTTTAAAAGATTTTACGGCGGACCAAACCCAAATGTGGTACGCGCAGGCTTACAGCATGGTAAGCTATTTGATGCATATGCGAAGCAAAAACGAATATTATGTTTTTTGCGTAAACTTAAAAAATAATATGCCTGATTACCAGGCTCTGTACCGCGCTTACGGCCTGCCTTTTACAAGATTTGAAGTGTTGGAAGACGTTTGGGCGCATGATATGTCAAAGGGCGCGTCTTCCGCGCAGGGCGGCGGCAATGAATAACTGGACTCATATTCCCGTTTTGACTAAAGAAATAGGCCAAATGCTTATTACCGATATAAACGGTGTTTATATCGACGGCACTTTAGGTTTGGGCGGGCACACAAAATATTTGCTCGGACTGCTTGGCAAAGAGGCCAAAATTATAGGTTTTGATAAAGATTATAACGCGGTTAAAATGGCCGAGGCAAATGTTGCCGATGGCAGACTTACGGCTATAAATTTAAGTTATGAGGCCGCCCCAAAAGTTTTAAAAGATTTAAAAATACAAGGCGGAGCAGACGGCGTTCTTTTAGATTTAGGTTTAAGTTCCTATCAGTTAGACGACGCCTCGCGCGGGTTTAGTTTTATGGGCGGGGGGCCTTTGGACATGCGTTTTGATATTTCCGGGCAAAAAACCGCGGCTGATGTAGTCAATTCGTACACAGCAGAGGAACTTGAAAGAATTTTTGCGAACTATGGTGAGGAGACTAATGCTCGTAATGCGGCCGCGGCTATAGTAAGGGCGCGCGTTGATAAAAAAATAAAAACAACTTCCGAACTGGCTAATATTTTAGCGCCCGTATTACCAAGAAGAGGAAAAACGCACGGCGCCACAAGGGTATTCCAGGCTTTGAGAATAGAGGTTAATGACGAACTCGGTACGGTTGAGCGTTTTATAAAAGTTTTGCCCGAGGTTTTAAAACCGGGCGGCAGGGCGGCGGTAATAACCTTCCATTCTTTAGAGGACAGAATTGTAAAAAATATTTTTAAGCAAATGTCCGCTGAGGGAGAAGTAAAGCTAGTTAATAAACACGTAATTGAACCCGAATGGGAAGAGGTTAAAAATAACCGAAGAAGCAGAAGCGCTAAATTAAGAGTGGCGGAGAAGATATGAAAACATTTTTTTGGCTCTTTGCGGTGGCGGTATTTAGTTTAATATTAGCGGTTGAACGCGTTGAACAGCGAAGGCTTGGCATTGAGGTAGGTAAGATAGAAAGGGAAGTTTCGCTCAAAGAATCGCGCAACCAATATCTTAAATACAGAATTACTGTTCTTTCTTCACCCGCTGTAGTAACGGAAAAAGCGGAAGAAAGGCTTAATATGAAAATTACTCCCGTGGAAAATATTGTTATTTTAAATAAATGAATAATATAGTTTATAACACAAAAACAAGAATAAAAATTTGCGGAATAATTTGTCTTATTCCTGCGCTGCTGGTGGCGTGCAGGCTTTTCTATTTGCAAACTTTTAAGCATGACGAGTTCAGCGCCAGAACCGAAAAATCTATTTACGCGTATCTTGCTGAGGATAGAGTAAGAGGCAATATTTTAGACGTTAACGGCAATCTCATGGCCGAAAGTTTGCGCACCCATTCCTGCGCTGTTTTAAAAAAATATGTTAATGATAAAAATAAAGCCGTAGCGGTTCTTTCCTCCGTGCTCGGAGTTTCTAAAAAAGATATTTTAAAAAAGTGGTCTACTAAAGATAATTTCTTTTACGTTGATAAAAAAATTAAACCCGAAACTTATACCCGTCTTACCGAGGAAATAAGAAAGAACAGGCTTACTGGTATTGAGCTTAGCCCTGAGTATGAAAGAATACACCCTTATGAAAAAATGGGTATAGATTTAATAGGGGCGGCCAATTCAAAAAATTTAGGGCTTTCGGGTATTGAGCAGCTTTATAATAAAGAGCTCAGCCAAGATATAGGTAAAAAGCGCGCTGTGCGCGCGCGCAGAGGGCAAATTATTTATGAGAGAGGTATGAAAGAAGAAACAAATGTTTCTGATATTTACCTCACAATAGATTCTTTGGCCCAATACCATGTTGAAGAAATTTTAGAAAAATACGTTAAAGAAAACGACGCCGAAAGAGGCATGGCCATTGTTCAAAACCCAAAAACAGGTAATATTATAGCGGCGGCTTCATATCCGGTAAAAGACGGGCAGTCAATGGCTTTTCAGTTTACGTACGAACCAGGATCCACATTTAAAGCCATTACAACAGCTTCAGCCATAGACAGCGGCACCGCTAATAAAAAAGACGTTTT
The DNA here is from genome assembly GCF_000020145.1 of Elusimicrobium minutum Pei191. Taxonomy (NCBI): domain Bacteria; kingdom Pseudomonadati; phylum Elusimicrobiota; class Elusimicrobia; order Elusimicrobiales; family Elusimicrobiaceae; genus Elusimicrobium; species Elusimicrobium minutum. The sequence continues at coordinate 1,355,715 of NC_010644.1, read as the reverse complement.
AAAATTTGAGGAAAAAGACAGATGGCTTGTAAGCTCCGGCTTTTCCGTGCGTGACGCCACAGCCGCGCACGGCAATGAACTTTCCATAACAAAAATTATGGAGGTTTCCTCCAACAGAGGGGTTGCTAAACTTGCCGTTGAACTTGGGCCTAAGGACTTTTTTTATTACATTAAGTCTTTTGGTTTCGGTACAAAGACCGACGTGGGCTTCCAGGGCGAGGCCAGGGGAACCGTAAGGCCTTACGCCAAATGGACCCGTGTGGATACGGCCAGCGCGGGCTACGGGTACGGTATTTCTCTTACGGGTATACAGCTTGTTAACGCTTATTCCGCTATAGCTAACGGGGGTTATTTAATGCAGCCCCATATAATAAATAAAATGCAAGACGGAAGGGGTAAGGTTGTTTATAAGGCAAAAGCTAATAGAATAAGAGCTGTTTTAAAGCCTCAGACATCAAAGGATATGACGGAAATTTTACGTTCTGTAGTAAGCGTGGGAACGGGTAAAAGAGCGCAGGTAAAAGGATATACGATTGCCGGCAAAACAGGCACTGCGGAAAAAGCGAGCGGTGAAGGCGGCTACGCCAAAAAAAGCCACATAGTTTCTTTTTGCGGTTTTTTTCCGGCTACTGACCCCGAGTTTACCATACTTTTTGTTTTGGACCAGCCCGCTAAGCCCGTATTCGGCGGGCAAAGCGCTGCGCCCGCTTTTGCCGAAATAGCTAAAAGACTTATAACAATTTACGCAGTAGTTCCTGATAATCCCGGGGACGAAAAATAACGGAGTATAAAATGTATCTTAATTTAACGCTTGGCAGCTTTGCGAAAATAGTTGACGGACGGATAATACAAGGAAATCCTTTAATGCCGTTTAACGCTTTTATTACCGACAGCAGAAAATTAACTAAAGGGGATATTTTTTGGGCTCTTAAAGGCGAAAAATTTGACGGCAACACTTTTTTGCAAAACGCGGTTGACGCGGGCGCGTCCGCGCTTGTGGCGGATAAGTTTTTCGCTGATAAAATTGATTTAAAAAATACCGCTTTAGTTGAGGTTGAAAATACTTTAACGGCCCTTCAAACGCTTGCCGCTTACCACAGAAGAAGGTCGGATCTTAAAGTTGTGGCTATCACGGGATCAAACGGTAAAAGCACAACAAAACAAATGCTTCTTTCAATATGCAAAACTTCCGGCCCCGCAAGGGCTAATATGGGCAATTTAAACAACCAGTTCGGGCTGCCTTTCTCGCTTTTGGAGATTGACTCTAAAGATAAATTCGGCGTTTTTGAATTGGGCGCTTCTAAAAAAGGCGACATTTTAGAAATAGGCAAACCCACTTTGCCCGACGTGGCTATAATAACAAATGTTTCGGCCGCGCATTTGCAGTTTTTTAAGGATTTAAAAACGGTTTACGAAACTAAAACCGAACTTATAGACTGCCTTAACTTTGGCGGCATACTTGTTTTTAATTCTGACGACGCCATGCTTAAAAAACTTAAAACCGAATATAAAGGCAAAGCCATAAGCTTCGGCTTTAAAAGCGGAGCCGATTTACAGATAAAAAACAAAAAAAACTTAGAGTTTGTTTATAAAGGGGAAGTGTTTTCCTTTGATTTGCAGTTTGAAAAACATAACAAACTTAACGCCGCGGCCGCGGCCGCCGGCGCTATAGCTTTAGGCTTGTATAAAGATAATATTGAAAAAGGCCTTGCCGCCTATGAAGCCATGCCTATGCGTATGGAAGAACGTAAAATAGGAAACGTTGATTTTATTTTAGATTGTTATAACGCCAATCCCGCTTCCATGAAAAACGCCATTACTCTTCTTGCCAAGAGGAAAGCGGGCCCGAGGGTGGCCGTTTTGGGCGATATGAAGGAACTTGGAAACTGTTCTGCCAAATATCACGCTCATTTAGCTAAAATATTAATAGGCAAGCAGATAGACTATATTTTTCTTTCCGGTCCGGAAATGGCGGCTGCAGCAGAAGCCCTTAAAACCAAAAATCCCGCCGCTAAGTTAAAATATTCGTTAGAATATAAAGATTGGGCGCAAGATTTAAAAGAAGTGCTTAAAAACGGAGGAACCTGCCTTATAAAGGCTTCCCGCTCAATGAATTATGAAAAAATTTTGGATTGTTTAAAATAATTAATAGGAGTTTTTGATGCTTTACTACCTGTCTTTTTTGAAACACGATATATCTTTTTTAAACGTTTTCAGTTATATTACGTTTAGGGCGGGCGGCGCTATAATAACAGCCTTACTTATTGTGCTTTTTATAGGCCCCGCCGTTATAAGAAAATTAAGTTCTTATAAAATACAGCAGTACCAAAGGGACTGCGGGCCGGCGTCGCACCTAAGTAAGCACGGCACCCCGACCATGGGCGGCGTTTTGATTTTGGCCTCGCTTTTGGTAAGCGTGTTTTTATGGGCCAGGTTAGATTCACCCTATACATGGATTTTAACCTTTACAACGATAATGCTTGCCATAGCCGGTATTTTAGACGACTATACAAAACTTGTTAAAAAGAACCCGGCGGGAATGCCTTCCTGGGTAAAATTCAGCATACAAATTTTTACTTCTTTTATAGTGGTTTTATTTTTAACAATGTATCCGCCAAACGCGGAATTCGCTTTTAAATTAAGCATTCCTTTTTTTAATAATTTTATTATAAACCTTTCTTTCTTTTATCTTATTTTCGCTATGCTTTTGATAGTGGGCTCTTCAAACGCCACAAATTTAACTGACGGGCTTGACGGGCTTGCGGCCGGCTCTATGGTTTTATGCGCCGGCACTTACGCCATTTTCGCTTATCTGGCGGGCAACTTTAACTTTGCCGATTATCTTAAAATTATTTATGTACCCGGCGCGGGCGAAATAGCCGTTTTTCTTTGCGCGGTAGTGGGCGCGTGTTTGGGTTTTTTATGGTTTAACACATATCCCGCGCAGGTTTTTATGGGCGACACCAGTTCCTTATTTTTGGGGGGAGTATTGGGTGTTGCGGCTTTATGCTCCAAACAGGAAATCTTGCTTCCTATAGCGGGTGGTATTTTTGTAATAGAAACGCTTTCCGTTATGATGCAAATGTTTTATTTCAGGGTCAGCGGAGGCAAAAGGCTTTTTAAAATGGCGCCGCTGCATCACCATTTTGAGTTAAAAGGCTGGCCCGAACCTAAGGTTACGGTAAGATTTTGGATTATAGGAATAGTGCTTACGCTTATATCTTTAGCTTCACTTAAAATAAGATAATATGAACAAAGTATATTTAGCTAAACCGATAGTGGCAAAAAGAAAACAGAGCGAACAAAAAAATAAAAAATTTACTTTTTTAGTTCCTGACAGAAGCCTTCTTTTTATCACGGCGGCGCTTATGCTTTTTGGCCTTATTTTCACATATTCTTCCAGCGCGTTTGAATCAGGCAATTTATTTAAAAGGCAGGTAATATACGATATTGTAGGTCTTGGCATTGCCGCGTTTTTGTCCCAGTTTTATTTAAAAATACAGGAAAAAATTAACCCGATGTTTATAATATACGGCGCTTGGGCGCTTTTGATTATAGTGCTTTTTATGCCGAAAGTGGCAAATGTGCATCGTTGGATAAACCTTGGTTTTTTTAATTTACAGCCCTCCGAAGTAGCTAAACCGGCTTTAATGATTTATATGGCGTATTACCTGTCAAACATATCAGTTTCCATAAGTAAGTCTTTTGCTACAATATTGCCGCCTTTAATAATAACAGGCGTTACTCTGTTTTTAATGATGCTCGCGCCCGAACTGGGTACGCCGGTACTTTTATTTTGTGTTGTGTTTCTGCTTTTATTTGTGGCGGGCGCTAAAATAAAACATCTTTTGTTAGTTTTAGCATGTTCGGTACCTATAATTTTACACCAGTTAATTTTTTATTCATATAGATTAAAAAGGCTTTTTTCCTTTTTAGACCCGGAGGAAACCGCCGGCACAACGGGTTATCAGCTGTTCCAGTCTTTTTTAGCCATAGGTTCGGGGGGCTGGTTTGGTAAAGGGTTGGGTAATTCGGAACTTAAACTTCAATATTTGCCCGCCGCGCATACTGACTTTATTTTCGCTATTATATCGGAAGAGATTGGGTTGTTTGGCAGTTTAATTATAATAGCTTTTTTTGTGTGGCTGCTTGTATGCGGCGTTAATATAGCCAGAAGATCAAAGAACACCTTCAATTCAATGCTTGCGCTGGGGCTTACGCTTACTATAACTTTGCAGGCTTTTTTTAATATGGGCGTGGCAACTGGGCTTTTACCTACCAAAGGCCTTCCGCTCCCGTTTTTTTCATACGGCGGGTCTTCTTTTTTAATAACAATGGCTATGATGGGCATGCTTTTAAACATTTCGGCTGTGGAGAATAAAGCTGATAAAAAGATATAATATAATAAATTATATAAGAGGGTTATAATGAGAAAATTTATAATAGCTTCAGGCGGCACGGGCGGGCATTTTTACCCGGGGTTTTCGCTTGGTAAAGAATTACGTAAAAGAAGTTATGAAGTTTTATTCGTTGTAAGAAAGGAAGACGCGGCCATAAAAACTCTTACAAAAAATAATTTTAACTACAAAGAAATCAATTTTACGGGGTTTCCGAGGTCAGCAAACCCTATAAGACATATAATTTTTTGTTATAAATTTATCGTTTCCTTTTGGCAGACATTGGGCATAATAAACGCCTTTAAACCGGATGTTTGTGTAGGTATGGGCGGTTATTTATCTTTTCCTGTTATTGTATGGGCTAAAATAAAAGGCATTAAAAGCGCGGTGCATGATTCTAATACCAAAATAGGGCTTGCCAATAAAATTTGCGCGAAATTTACAAATATATTTTTACTAGGTCTTCCTACTTCAGACAATATAAAAAATACAAAGTTGGTCGGCACTCCTATAAGGGAAGAGTTCGGCCTTGATTTTAACAGGGAGGAAGTTTTAAAATCCCGCGGTCTTAATCCTAACCTTGCCACGGTGCTTATTTTCGGCGGCTCACAAGGAAGTAAAAAACTTAATATGGCTATAAGCAAAACCGCAAAAAAAATAGTTAAGAAAAACGATACCGTACAATTTGTGCACATAAGCGGTGATAAGGGTTATGATAAATTAAGACAGGAATACAGAGGATGTAAAAATATACGCTTGTTCGCCTACTGTCATGATATTTATTTTCTTATGCGGGCGGCTGATTTTGTTGTTTGCCGCAGCGGCGCCAGTACAATAGCAGAACTCTACGCCTGCAGAAAACCTGCTGTACTAATACCTTTCCCGTATGCGGCTGACAACCACCAGTATTATAACGGCATGCTTCTTAAAAAAGCGGGTTGCGCGGAGCTTTTTGTGGAGGGGGATAACCTTGCCCCAAAATTGCATGAGTATATAGCCGGTATTTCAAAAAATAAAAATATTCTAGAATTTATGGAAAGAGGATACGAAATGCTTGAATTACCCGATCCTTTGAAATCCGCTGAAATAATTGCAGATACCGTTGAATCTTTATAAAAAAACCCCTCTTATGAGGGGTTTTTAAATTATTAGATTTTTTCCCTTCCGAATATAAGCTGTGTTTTTAAATGCCTTAAAGAATTATTTCGCATTACATGCGCGCGTTGAAGGGGGTGTCTGCCGTTCCACGGCATTACGTTAACGCCTTTTCTGGTGCCGTAATCTATGATGTAACCGGCTTTAAAGCAAAGATATCTTATTCTTTTGTCAAACGCTCCAAAAGGGTAACAGAAGCTTAACACTTTTTTGCCAAGTTTTTCTTCTAATATTTTTTTACTGTTTTGCATTTCGTAAGAAACGTTTTCACTTGTAAGAGAGCGCAGCCTCTTATGCGTAAGCCCGTGTGAACCGAATGATACAAGCCCGCTTTCATTCATTTCCTTTACCTGTTCCCAATTAAGCATGCCGGGCGTGCCGATTTGGCTTACCGACAGGAAAATATTGGCTTTTACGCCAAGTTTTTTAAGTATTGGAAAAGCGTAGGTATAATTATCTTCCCAACCGTCGTCTAAAGTAATAACTACGGGTTTGTAAGGCAAATAACTTTTTGTGGCTTGGTGCGTTTCAATATCTTCAATCGATACAAAATTAAACCCTTTTTCTCTTATCAGGCTAAGGTGTTGTTCAAAAGTTTTAGCTTCTATAAAAAAATCTTTCTCTTCTTCGTTGGTAACCGGGCCTATGTGATGATACATTAACGCTACCAGTTTTGGCCTTGGTATCCACCAAAGCAGATAGGATATAATTATAAGAAGTAATAGCGTAAAAGCTGTTAAAAACAGAAATAAAATCATTTATTTTTATTTAACTCCCATAATTTGGCGTATTTAACCGCCGGGTATAAAGAAGAAAATAAAGCCCACATAAAGCCTTGGATGCCGTCTAATACGGCTAAACGCAGTATGTAAATTTTAAAAAACTCAAACGGCGGCCGCAGTAATTGCAGCGGATTAAACTTTTTGCCTCTTTCATGCATGGTTTCCGCGCCTAAAGATGTATAAATATTAAATTTTTCAAAATAATGCCTGATATCTCTATACGGAGTATGGTTTATAACATTTTTAAGGTACCCTAAACTGTTTTTATCCCTTGGCATAAGCACTTCATGCACTTTGCCCCCTTGGTAGGATGCCCCTTCTCTTTTGGCGAATCTTATTTTATAGTTGCCTTTTAGCCCGCTGTGTTCCATTTTGCGGCCTAAAAATATGTTTTTTGAAGGGAGGTAGTACGCGTCGTATTTAGGGTTTTTTTCTGTTTCTAGCAGTTCTTTTTTTAATTCTTCGGATAGAAATTCGTCCGCATCAAGGTTAAGCACCCACTCTTTAGTGGCTTTTTCAAGCGCAGCGCCTTTTTGGAGGGTAAAAGAATCAAATTGTCTTACAGATACCTGCGCGCCGTAAGACTTTGCGATTTCAACCGTTCTGTCCGAAGAGCCGCCGTCAACGATTATAATTTCGTCAACAAAGCCCTTTACGCTGTCCAAACAGGCGGGAAGGTTATTTTCTTCATTTTTTGTAATCATTATAAGCGATATTGTCATAATAAATTATACCTTTTATAAGTTTATTTCCAAAGCTATGGGGCAATGGTCTGACCCTTGAACTTCCGGTAGCATATAAGAGTTTTTTACTTTATTCTTAGAAAGAGTGTCAATCATAAAATAGTCTATACGCCAGCCAACGTTACGTTCACGCGCTTTGGTTTTGTAATCCCACCAGGTGTAGTGTCCGCCGTCTTTAGTAAAAAGGCGGAAAGTGTCGGTAAGCCCGTTTTCAAAGAATTTATCAAGCCAGGCGCGTTCTTTTGGTAAAAAACCGGTATTGCCCTCATTTTCTTTAGGTCTTGCTAAGTCCGTTTCTTTGTGGGCGGTGTTTACGTCGCCGCAGACAATAACGGTTTTTTGCTTCATAAGTTTTTGGGTAAGTTTTAAAAATTCATTATAAAAACGTAATTTATATTCTATGCGGTGTTCCCCCTGTCCGCCGTTGGGGAAATAAATGTTTATAAAATAAAAATTTTTAAATTCCAACACAAGAGTGCGGCCTTCACCGTCCATGGTGCTGTTGCCGATAGATTCGCTTACGGATAAAGGTTCTTCCTTGCTGTAAACGGCCACGCCGCTGTACCCTTTGCGTTCGGCCGTACTGAAATAGGAATGGTATCCTATAGGGTTTTTAAGCCCGCCCTCAAGCTGTTCGGGCGAGGCTTTTGTTTCCTGCAAAGCTAGAATATCAGGTGATTCTTTAGTGAACCACTCCATAAACCCCTTTTTTGCCACAGCGCGAAGGCCGTTGACGTTCCAGGATATAAAGCGTTTTGTCATTATGCCGCTCCCTTTTTAAAATGCTAAAATTAATTATAGAAAATTTAAGAGGTTAAAGCGCTATGTTAAAAGAAGGAAGATATTATTTTACGTCCGAATCAGTGGGGGAAGGACACCCCGATAAGATGTGTGACCAGATTTCAGACGCCGTGTTAGATGCTATTTTAGCTAAAGATTCCACGGCAAGAGTAGCTTGCGAAACCTATGTTACCCGCGGGCTTGTTGTTATAGGCGGCGAGATTACCACAAAAACATGGGTAGACGTTGATTCTATAGCAAGAGAAGAGATTAAAAGAATAGGATATACCGACCCTAAATACGGTTTTAATTATGAAACCTGCGCCATTTTAAACGTTATAGGCAAGCAGTCGCCAGATATAAGCCAAGGCGTTGACGTGGGCGGCGCCGGCGACCAGGGTTTTATGGTAGGTTATGCGGTAAATGAAACCAAAGAATATATGCCTATTACAATAGTTTTAGCTAATGAAATAGTTAAAAACCTTGCCGTTTGCCGCAAAAACGGAAAACTTAAATTTACCGGCCCCGATTGTAAAAGCCAAATAACTTTTGAATACATTAACGGTAAACCCGCAAGGATTGACACTGTAGTCGTTTCCACACAACATACGAGCGATGTTTTAGATAAAAGCGGTCAGTTTATAACAGAGGCCGCACAAAAGAAAATTATTGACGCTGCCGTTATGCCCGTTATTAAAAAATGGTGTGATAAAAACACAAAAATTTTAATTAACCCTACCGGAAAATTTGTTATAGGCGGCCCGCAAAGCGATACCGGCATGACGGGACGTAAAATCATTGTTGATACTTACGGCGGACGCTGCCCTCACGGCGGTGGCGCTTTTTCGGGTAAAGACCCTACCAAAGTTGACCGCAGCGCGGCTTATATGGCCCGCTACATAGCTAAAAATATAGTGGCGGCTAAGTTAGCCGAAGAATGTACTATTCAAATAGCTTACGCTATAGGTAAGGCCGAGCCTGTAGGCGTTTATGTTTATACGCACGGCACGGGCAAAGTGTCTGATGAAAAACTTACCTTGGCGGCTAAAAAGGTTTTTCCTTTAACTCCTAAAGGCATAATAGAGCATTTTAAGTTAAGAAGGCCTGTCTATAAACAGACCGCCGCATTCGGCCACTTTGGAAGAGCGGGCTTCCCATGGGAAAAAACGGATAAAACTAAAGCTCTTATCGACGCTGTAAGATAAGTTTAATAAAACTACCCCGCCTGTAAGGCGGGGGTTTCTTTTTCCCAAAGCTAAGTTTGTTTTTTGCCCGGGCGGGCAAACAGCGCCACATACCGGAAAACAGGGCGGAGGTGGCACACAAATAAAAAAATTCCTATCCGCAGGCTTACGCAACAAAGTGTCTTTGCAATATAAATAAAACCACCCGTTTAAATTAAACGGGTGGTTTTATTTAGGCCAGCAAAATTTTTGAATTTATTTTTTCAAGGCTCTGTTAACCTGGGTGCGGTATTTTTTTACTAAAACTTTAAGTTTTAGGTAATATTCTTCTTTTGTTGTTGTTACTTTAGACATTGCCGTAAGTTCGGCATCCATGTTATTAAAAACAGGTACAAGTTTGTCATAAGCTTCGCCGCCATAGTTATAAACAAGGCTGTTTAATAAATCTTTATTACTTGCTTTATAAAAGGAGGTAACTTCCCCGCCTGTCATTGTGTTGAGGTCACTTTTACTTAACATAACGATATTGGTTTTAGGGTTGCCGCCGCAAGCGATTAATAAAACACAAACTAACATTACTGCTAATAATTTTTTCATTGGTAACTCCTACTTTTTATATTTTAGCAAAATTGCATTCAATCTGGGTTGCGCGGCGGCTAAATTCCTTTCTAAAGATTTTTTAAAATCCTCGTCATTTTTAGAGGACTGCGCCGAACGCATAAAAGAAGTATTTAAATCTTTAAGCGCGGCGATCATTTCTTTTTGCCCTTGTACGGTGCATTCTTCCGCGGCTTTTTGCATATATGCCTGTGTATACATTGAAGATACTAAGATAGCTTTTTTTACCCTTACTTCAGTCTGCTTATTGGTTATAGTTACGCCGCCGGATTGTTTAGGGAGGGCGTTTTGCCCGTACACGCCGCCTTTAGAAGGCTGCTTTAAAGAATGTTGCATAATGTAGTTTTGCAGTTTTTTATAACTTAAAATTATCTGCGCGATATCCGCTCCGCAGCCTGAAGATATAATAGGCATGGCCAGAACTACGGTAAAAACAAAAAGCTGTCTTTTATTCATATATCCATTATATAAAAATATGTAATAATTGATACCCTGTTTAAAAGAATGTAAAGGAAAGCTAAAATACCACTAGACAAATAAATAAAAAACATTATATTATTATAATCAGGATTGGTTATAAGATGTTAAATATGAATAAAACAGAATCAAATAATATTCCTAAAGAAGGAATACTTTTACTTTGGTGTAAAAGCGGAAATATTTATACTTTGCTTTCAGTTAAGCACGCCAAAAATTTGAAACAAGAAATTTCTTTAATAAAAGAGGCGCAGCCGCTTGGAGAGTATTCAAATAATAAAGTTGTTTATTCCTATTTAAAAACTAAAGAAAACAGAGTTTTGAATATGTACTCTTTAAAAAAAATATTTAACAGATTTTCCCGTTTCGACTACATGCATATTTAAAAGATATCTTCCCTTATCCCACTAAAAGCACAGTGGAGGGTGCCACACACACCCTCCATGTTTTTTATAAAAACATTACAGAATAAAACCCCCGTTTGAACGGGGGTTTTACTTTTTGTTAAAATCTTTACCCTTGAGTAAGTTGGGGTATGGGAACTTTTTTTATGCGGTATCAAAGCGGAGGTTATGTAAAAATCCCCCGGGCTTTTAGTCCGGGGGATTTTATTATTGTCCTAAAATATTTTTTGAACTTGAAGTTAAAGGAGTTATAATTCTTGTTGTCGGGTTATAGTTGAATTTATATATTGTATTAAGCCCGTTTGGCGTTTCCGGCGGTATTTTCACCGTAACGACATAGTTATCTGCATCAAACTCTTTTGTGGTCCATTCTATTTGGGAGGTTGCAGTAGGATGTTTTAAGTTTATAACATTCTCAAGGATTTGCCCCGTAGGCAAAAGATAGAATCTTACGTCTGAAAGGACTTGAGATTCAACATTGTTTGATGAAGAAGGTATAGAAGAGAAGGGCAGCCCGTCACCGGAAGAGCTTTCAGACATTGCAGAAGCGGGAGTTTCGTTAAACTCCTGAGTTGCAAAAATATCATCGATGGATTGTGGCATTTGCAGTCCCGAGTTAGGTTGTGAAATATCTTCTTCAGGCGCTTCTTTATTTCCCATAAGGTTGAGAAAGTCCGGTGCTATTCCTACAAAAAGCAGTCCCATATATATTATAGCTATGGCTAAAACAGCAAATAAACCCAGCATTATTTTTTTCGCTCCATTACCTTTAGCTGACTTGTAGGAAGTTGTTTCTTCTATTGTGCCGAATTGGTCAATATCGTTAATCCTTTCGGTGTTTTCGGAAAATTCCGCCGTATCTTTAGCTGAAATTAACGGACTTGTTTTAATGTCCGTAGGCTTAACCCTTTTAACTACGGGAGTGTCAAACGGAGAGTTTAAATCAATATTATCGGACGCGTCATTAACGGGGCCGGCGGCGGTTTTTGTTCTTTCCAACGGCGAGACGATTTCCTGCACGTCTTCAGAAGCGGCTTTATCGTCTTCTTTAGATACTTCGCTTGGCGGTATAAAGTCCGATATTAAAGAAGTGGCTTCATTAAGCTGTATTTCGGGAACTGTGTTCATTTTTGTTTCAAACACGGTTTCCTCTTTAGGCGCGTCTTTGGGAGCTATTAAATCCTCAAACTCAATGGTTTCTTCTTTGGCAGGTTCTTCCTTTTTTACAGGGGGTGCCTTATAAAGAGAATCAAGCGCCGACGCCACTACCGCAGCGTCATCTTCAATAGAAGAGTTCTGCTGCGTAAAAGTCTGAGTAAGCAACGCGTCTTCCGTGCCTAAAGAAATAGGTTCTATTTTTATAGATTCTATGTCAGGCTGGGGTGGCATTTGGTGTTGTTCGGCGGGGTTCTTTTGCTTTCCCAAATCGGAGTCAGTTACGGGTTGCATGTCCGCAAGTTCGGGTACAGGCATAGGTTCTTGCTGTTGGACGGGGTGTTGTATTTCTTGAGCCTTTTGCTCCTGCGCAGTTTCTTTCTGCACGGTTTCTTCTTGCGTTTTTAAATTATCCTGCTGCTGCGGTAAAGTTTCCTGTAACGGTTCTTGCTGCGCGGGTTCTTCCTGTTTAGGGGCAGGTTCTTCAATTTGTTGTGCAGGTTGCTCCGCCGGTTCTTCCTGCTTTAAATTATTAAGCTCGGGAACTATAGAAACAGCTGAGAAAGAATCAATAATCTTGCCTTCAATATTTTCATTGTTTAAATCTGTTTCTGTTTGTTCAACTGTTGTAACAGGTGCCATTTCCATTTGCGGGGGGGTATTGTCTTCCGCTATACTTTCTACTTTTGTTACAAGCGCGTCGTCAGCAGAGTCTAGAGAATTGCTTCCCGCTATTACTTTTCCGAGGTGCGCTCTTTCCGTTAAAGTTTCTTCAAAAGGATCAGCCGCCGGAACGTCTTTGGTATCTTCCGGTTTCCCGGTGTTTTTAATAATGCGGTTAACGTCTTTTCTAAGATTTTGTACTTCTTTTTTAAGACTAAAAATTTCATTTAAAAGTTCTTCGGCGCTTTGGGTATATTCTTCTTTTTCCCCAACTATTTCCCCGCCTTTGGCTAAATCGCCGGCCGCGACATAGGTATTAGTAACGGAGCCTGTGTCCAAATGTCTTTCGGAAACGTTATCAAGTATAGGGTCGGGAATATGGAGGACCGCTCTTGCCGGAATCCATTCCTGGCTTGCTCCTTCTTCAATAATTTCGGAAGATATTAACGTGTCCGGAGTAAACCCCTGCAGTTCCGGTATATTACCTTCCTCATAAGGTCCCATGACCTTGTTGTTTATATAAACCCAATATCTCATAATATAATTCCCTTATTTTAATTTATTCTACTTATACGGTCTTTAAATTAGCATAGCAAATTTTCTATAAATATAAAACATTTTTATGTTAGTTAAATATGTCGGATAAAGATGACGGGGGCGGGGCCTTTCCGTCTTGTTGAAAATTTTTTAAATCCGTATATTTTAACTTAAGTTTATCTTTGGAAGGAATTTGCATAAGAGTATCTGAAATTTCTTCCATATTTTGCCCTTCTTCTAAAGATTCCAAAACAAAGCGGGAAATTTCCTCCGTTGAAGTGCCGTTAAGCTGCGCGATAACCGCTTCCAACGCGTAAAGATGTTTCTTGCTGTCCGTTTTCCAAAACGAATAATGCGAAAGCGCTTTGTCAAAAATAGCGATAATATCTTCCGGACTCATAGTGCCTAGATATTTTTTTAACACCTCGGGCGCAAGCCCTTCGGTTAAACTTTTTGCTTTTAAATTACGGCGGTAAGTAGCCTGGGTGACAGCTTCTTCCTGTTTTATTTTGTTTAAAAGAACTTTGCAGGCTAAATCATTATTTTCCGCAGGGGAGGAGCAAAATGGCAGGCTGTTTAAAATAGAATTAAAATTTTCAACAAGCCGGCCTGCCGTTATTACGCCCGCGAATTTTTTAGAAATTTCATAAGTAAAAGGGTCAAAACAATCATATTTTGCAAGGCTTTTTCTAAAAGAGTACATATCTTTAGCTTTTTGCGCTTTTAACATGGCTTGTTCCAAAGATTCCTGGGTGCCGTCTATTAAAACGGAAACGGCAAGGCCCAAATTTTCTTCTTTAATTTCCGCGAAAGGAAGTCTTTTTAAAATAGCGTCTAAAGTATAGCGCACTTCTTTAGCGGTTTTTGTTCTTAAATAGCGGCAGCCTAAAATAAAAATATCGTCGCCGTCAATTAAGTAGGTTAATTCCTTGCTCATCTCAGTGAATTTTTGGGCGTCGTCAATTGTAAGAAAACCGCATAGAACTTTTGCGGCTAAAAAAGAATTTATTTTTTCATTTTGGCTTATTTTATTTAACGCAGACATTAGGAAATTTAATTCCGTTTTAAAATGCCTTGCGCCTGTGCGGTTAAATCTTTCCAGCATAATTTTTGCTAAAGCAAAGGGGAAATTATATTTTAAAGCATAGTGCGTAATATCTTCTTTATTTTGCGCAGCATGGTTTTTATGGTTTTTCGCGGTTAAGGCTTTTTCTTCAAGTTTTTTTATAGCTTCAAGCGCTTTGGGCGTTTCAGGATTTTCTTTGTATCCGACTTCTGCTAAAGCTGATGACATTTCTTCATCAAAAGACATTAAAGCCCCTGCAGAAGCGTAGAATTGCGCCAGAATATCTTTTGTTTTTTCGCTAAAACCTAAAATTTTTTGGAATTTGGAAATATCTTCTTTGTTTTTTATGGTTTTTAATTCTTTTGACGCCGCGCGGACGGTTGTTTTGTCAAGAAGTATTTGTGCTATAAAATCATCGGTATTAAAGACGTTGATAACAACTTCTTCTTTAAGCTGTTTAATAATTTCAAACATTTGGCGCGCGGTTCTTTTGCCGTTGTATACAATAACAATTTTCTCAACAACGTCTTGCGGCGCGTTGGGCAGGCTTACCGTAACGCTTTCCAAAAGTTCTTCTATCGGGTTTACTTCTACAGTTCCGGCTGTTTTGGGCATTCTGGGGTAGCCTCCAGGAATTGTTCACAGTGTTCAATTGTTTGGGCTAAAAGCGTTATAACGGCATCAACTTTTACAAAAGGCAAATTCGTTCTCATCATTTCCATACAGCATCTGATAGTGCAAAAAAGCATGTGTTGTCCGCAAAGCATGTCGGACGCTATTACAGGTGAAATACCGTTTTTAACATTATCAAGCGTTTTAAGCACTTTAATACATTCAAGCGCGGTGTTGACAGGCACTATTGCCATATCGGTAATAGCGTTATCTAAAGAGATTTCAGGATTTGTTTTTTGTTCTTTTTTAAGGTTTATATAGTTTTGGTAAGCGGCGCTGTCTTCTAAAGTGAATTTTTTTAAAGTATTTTCAGCGGTTTCTACCTCGGCGGAAACATTGTTAAGCGCCGGAATTATGTTTGGGTCCGTAGCTTTTAATTTAGCCGTAACGCGCATTGCCATAATAGCTAAAGCGCAGCCTATAGCGCCTGAAGCAGCCGCGGCGCTGCCGCCGCCCGGGGTGGCGTTGTCCGAAGCTAACGCGTCTATATACTCCTCAATTCCTTTATGCCAATGAAAATCCATGTGTTTACCGCCTTAGTCAATTTTTATAAAAGATCTTCCGTCTTTTTCCGGCGCGTGCGGGTCCAAAGTCTGCGTTCCGTCAACAATAAACAGATATTTATATTCGCCGGGGTAAATTATAAAACTGCCCTGCCAAACTCCGCCTATCTTTTTTAAATCCTGCGGTTTTGTCATTGTAAATCCGCTTACGATTTTTACGGATTTGGCATCGCCGAAATATTTAAATGTAACCTTTCTGGTCTTTCCTTTTGTAGGCTCAACGATAACGCTTTGCTTTTTTTCAAGTTCCGGCATGGCCGCCTGCACTACCGAGGGCAAAGGTGAAACGGGAGGCTGCTCAACCGGGACCGCGCCGGGCGCGGGAGCAGGCTCTTCTTTAGGCTGTGGTTTTGGTGTGGTTTCCTGCGGCGCTTTTTTATCTTCGGGTTTGGGCTGCTCAGACACAACGGTATCTTTTATTTGAACTGCTTCTTTAGCCTGGGCAGGGGTATTAAATTTTTCGGATAAAGATTGGTATATCATAAATCCAAAGAAAACAAGGGCAATGATATCAACAAAAATTAAAAAAAGCCAAAAATCTTTAGATTTTTTTGTGTTGCTTTCTAACTTAGGTTCCAAATCCAATTCGTCCGTCATCATTCCCTCCAAGCTCAGGAAATATAAATTTAAATAAGCGGGCGATGGGAATCGAACCCACGTCTAAAGCTTGGGAAGCTCTCGTTCTACCATTGAACTACGCCCGCAATTACACAAATTCATTCTACAATATTTTCACCGGTTGTTTGTATATTATCAGGAGTGAGCCGACGCCGGATTTATAAATCAAAGTCAGCTTTTTATTTTTAAGGTTTTTATAAATTTAACAGCGTCTGATTTATTTTTAACCTTTCCTTCAACCTGCGCCAGTGCTACGGCTTCAAGTATTTCGCCTATTACCGGGCCGGGTTTTATTTTTAAGGCCGTCATTATTTCTTTTCCGTCTATTATTTTCGGTGGGTTTATTTTTGGGGTCTGTTCAAAATACTTTTTAAACAAATGGTTTACAACCTGCATGTGGCGCAAGGTTTTGCTTACGTTTCCCTTTTCTTTACTTTCGTCAATAGTCATTACAGGTTTTGTTGTAAGCGGAAGTATTTTAAAAAGCTGGTTTCTTGTTATATAACTGCAATAGTCGGACCAGCAAAGAAGCAGCATAGGAACGCCGGCCTCGCCCATATCTCTAAAAAATTTGTAAACAGCTTTGTCGGTAAGCACGTCATTGCTTGCCAAATTGCTCGGACGCAAATGTTCACGTATCATTGCGCATATCATGCGTGTCTGGGCTGTGCTGTAACGCAGCTTTTTTAAAATATCTTCAGCTATTTTTGCGCCTACCGCTTCATGAAAAAAGAATCGTAAACGTCCTTCCATTTCTTTCGCAGTCGCAGGTTTGGCGACGTCATGCAAAAGCGCGGCCATTTTATAAAGCGTTTTATCTTTTGTAAATTTTTCAAGTTTTTTATGGTATTTAGGGAAAACTTTTTTAGTGTTGTTAAGCAGATATTCGGCCGCGTCAACAACAAGTAAAGTGTGTTTTAAAACGCCGCCTTTGCCGTAATAAACTTCAGCGCATCTGCGCTGGTCCTCAAGTATCGGGAAAAGCGCTGTTAAAAGCCCGCATCTGTCCATGTCCTCAAGGTGTTTTTTTGTGTTGTTTTGGTTAAATATCCTTACAAGTTCCTCGCGTATTCTTTCGCCCGCGCTTTTGTTTATTTGTTTAGCGTCTTTTTTAATTTGCTCTAAAGTTTTTTTGTCTATTTTAAAACCAAGTTCGGTGGCTGTTCTAAAAGCTCTTAAAGAGCGTAAAGGATCTTCTTTAAAAACTTTATTGTTAGACATTTTTACCGTTTTGTTTTTAATATCTTTAACAGAGGTTGCCAGATCTATAATTTCTTTATTTTTTAGTTTGGTTATACGAACAAAAGTTTTAGAGGTTTCGGTTAAAAGCTTTATTTCCGGCTGGGCGGATACCGGGTAAGCAAGCGCGTTTATAGTAAAATCCCTTCTTTGTAAATCCTGCTTTAAATCTTTACCCTGGAAAGCCGTAAGGTCAATTTGTAAATTTCCTTTTTTTGTAATAAGCCGCCAAACGCCGAATTTTGCGTCCATTTCAAAAGCGGTAGCGCTTAATTTTTTGGCTAATGTAAGCGCGTATTTTTTAATATTTTCTTTAGGAAGGGCGATATCAACGTCGCCGCTGGGACGTTTAAGAATACTGTCCCGCAAACAACCGCCCACGTAGCAGGACTGCTCAGGTAAAGTTTCTTTTAATATTTTTGCAATATTATTCATAACCGTTTGCGTGTTTAAAAACTATTCTTCCGCCGGGGCGACGGTACGTTCTTTTAGTTTTTCCACGGCGTCTTTTCTAAGCTCTCGTTTTAATATTTTTCTTAAAGAGTTTTTAGGAAGCTCCGTCATAAACTCAATATCACGCGGGCGTTTGTAGTTGTCTAAATTAGTTTTCAAAAACTTCCTGAAAGCTGTTTCATTAAAATCAACGCCCGGTGCTTTTACGGCGTAAAGTTTAATAAATTCGCCGCCGCGGCCGTCGGGCACGCCTATAATGGCGCATTCCTCAATACCGGGGAATTGCATAATGGTAGCCTCCACCTGGGCGGAAAAAACTTTAAGGCCTTTTATAATAATCATGTCTTTTTTTCTGTCTTTAATAAAGATAAAACCCTCATCGTCAACAAGGCCTATATCGCCCGTTTTGAACCAGCCTTCTTTGCTAAAAGCCTCTTTTGTCCCTTCGGGATTATTATGGTACTGTTTAAAAACATTGGGGCCTTTTACCGAAATTTCACCTTCCGCATTTCTGGGAAGCTCATTCTCATTGTCGTCTAATATTACCACTTTAACGCTGGGAAGAGCCGGACCTACGGAGCCTTTTTTATTTTTTTCCTCAAGGTTAACGCTTATAACGGGGCTTGTTTCCGTTAGGCCGTAACCTTCAAGAAGTTGAATACCGAGGTTTTTTTCAAAATGATCCTGGGATTCTTTGTTAAGCGGCGCCGCGCCCGAAATGCAAAAACGCACCTTTCTAAACGCCCAATATTGCAGGTAAAGTCTTTTAATGCCGCGCGCTTCTTTCGCAAGAATATAAAATATTTGAGGTATTGCTATAAAAAGAGTTACTCTTTCAACTCCCATTAAGTGCAGCCAGGCTGAAGGAGGGGTAATGCTTGGCGCGATAACGGATTTTAAGCCCAGGTAAATGGGAAGGATAACGCAGGTCATCCAAGCGAAGGTGTGAAACATGGGAAGAAGGCAAATCATGGCGTCGTCTCCCGCTATTCTAAATACCTGCGCGCAGGAAATAATATTTGCCGCTAAATTGCCGTGTGTTACCACCGCTCCTTTCGGGGCGCCGGTTGTGCCTGAGGTGTAAAGAATAAAAGCGTTATCCTCAAGGCTGGGTTTATGTTCTAAGATTTCAGACTGTATTTTGCTGTTTTCAATTTCTTTTTGTAAATCTTTTACTCTTTCATCCTCATTATTTTCGGGGTAATCTGAACAGAAAAAATATTTAAGCGAGGGCGCTATTTCAGCCGTTTTTTTATAAGCGCGCAGGAATTCGTTTTGTAAAATTACCATTGTGGCGCCGCTGTCCTCAATAATAAATTTGATTTCTTCCGGTTTTGAAATCATAAAATTTATGGGCACCGCTATTGCGCTTAATTTATACAAAGCAAAAGAAGTTATAACAAACCAAATTGAGTTTTTATGGGCTATGGCTACAGAATCGCCTTTTCTTATACCGTAGGTCCAAAACATATCGGCGCATTTATCTACAAGAATTTGAAGCTCGTGAAATGTATATTTTTTGCCTTCAAACACAAAAGCCACACGTTCGGGATATCTGTAAGCGCTGTCTGAAAGGGCGGTGTATAAATCTTTTTTTCTAATCATAAAAAGAAAACCTCAATTTAAATTATGTTTATATATTCTATAAAATTAATGTTGCCTGGGGTCCAAGATGTCTCTAAAAGCGTCTCCAAGCAGGTTCCAACCGAGTACGAATAAAAATAAAGCGGCGCCGGGTATAAGTATGGTATGCGCGTAAGCAAAAGGGTTACCCTGCGTTCCTAAAATCCAGTTTCTAGCCATGGCTATAAGCTGGCCCCAATCTGCCGTTCCGGGAGGGGAACCCAACCCCAAAAAGCTAAGCGAGCTGGCAGTAAGCACAATGTAACCAATATCTAAACTGCCTACTATTATTGAAGGATAAATCGAATTTGGAATAATATGTTTAAAAAATATTCTGGGCCCGCCGGCGCCTATTGTGCGCGCGGCTAAAACATAATCGCGTTCTTTTACTGAAAGTATATCGCCCCTGATAAGACGGGCGTAACTGGGCCAGGCCACAGCTGTTAAAGCTATAACCATGTTTTTTAGTTCCGGCCCAAGCATAGCCGCTATAACCATGGCTAAAACAAGGCTTGGTATAGCAAAAATAATATCGGTAAACCTCATTATAATTTCGTCCGCCCAGCCACCGGCGTAAGCGGCTATACCGCCCACTAAAATGCCTATAAGCATGGCGAAGAAAACCACGGTTATGCCTACTTTAAAAGCCATTCTGCTGCCCCATACTATGGCGTATAAAATATCGTATTGAGACTCTGTTGTGCCGAAAATATTTTGCGCGTTAGGCGGCTGCGGAGTAACCGAATATCCGTTTTGCGGAAGTTGGAAAGGGTTTGCCCCTTGTGCGGGCGCTATCTGATTTGCGAAAACGGCTATAAGAAGGAAAAATAATACCAAAGCTAAACCGAGCATGGCGCTTTTATTTTTAAGTATTCTTTTTAAAAGTTTATTCATAGCGTATCCTCGGATCAAAAGCTGTATAAAGGATATCGGCCATCAAATTTCCTATAACAAATAAAAACGCTACCATGCAGGAAAATCCCAAGATTCCGGCTATATCAAGTTGCTGCGCACAGGCAACGCCAAAACGTCCTATGCCCGGAAACGCGAAAATGGTTTCAACAATAACCGTGCCTCCTAAAAGGCGTATAAACTGAATGCTTGAAAGCGTTATAACGGGTATAACGGCGTTTTTAGCTGCGTGCTTATAAACAATATCTTTTTCTTTTAAACCTTTGGCTCTGGCTGTGCGTATATAATCTTTGTCTAATTCTTCGAGCATACTGCTTCTCATAACGCGTATCATTAAAGCAAAAGAGCCCGCACATAAAGTAACGGCGGGTAAAATAAGATGCCTAAGCGCGTCCCAAAAAACAGACATTTGCCCGTTAAGAAGCGAGTCTACAAGCAAAAGCCCCGTATGTTGTTTAAAACCCGGCCCGTATATAATTAAATCGGAAGCGAAAGAATATCTGCCCGGAGCAAACCAGCCCATCTTGCCGTAAAAAATCATAAGAAGTATAAGGCCAAGCACAAATATAGGCAAAGAAAATGTTGCCACGCTTAACATTCTTATAAGGTTGTCCTGCCAACGGTTTTTGTTTACCGCGCTTACCACGCCCAGCCATACGCCAAAGAATATTACCAACGCCATTGTTATCAAAGCAAGCTCTATCGTGGCGGGTAAATATTTTTTAATTGCTTTTGCCACAGGCATGTTAGCCGTAGGGCTGTAGCCGAATTCGCCTTTTACTATATTGCCCAGCCAGCGGCCGTATTGCTTAAAAACATTATCCCTAAGTCCGTATTTTTCTATAACTTCCTCAAGCGAGCCCATTTGCCTCGGGTCTTCTATATATAATGAAGCGCGCATTTGCGGACTTAATGTTTGGGTGAGCAAAAAAAGTAAAAAAGTCGCTCCCAACATAACAAAAGGAAGCATTATTAAACGTCTTAAAATAAATTTAAACATTGTACGCCTCCTTTGGTAATTTTATTTTTGGCACCGCTTTAAAAAGGTTTTTTGTGTATTCCTGTTTTTGGGATTTAAATAAAGTTTTTGCCGCACCTTCCTCAACAATAACGCCTTTATGCATAACGGCTATTTTATCGCACAGAAACATTGCGGCGTTAATATCGTGTGAAATAAATAAGATGCTTAAATTAAATTTACTTTGTAATTCCTTTATTAAATTTAATACCTGCGCCTGTACGGAAACGTCAAGCGCGCTGGTAGGCTCGTCAAGTATCAAAAGTTTTGGCGTAAGCGCTAAAGCGCGCGCTATAGCCACGCGCTGCCTTTGCCCGCCTGAAAACTCATGGGGGTATTTTTCAGCCGCCGCAGTCTCTAATCCTACGGAGTTTAAAAGCTCCGCGACTTTTCCGTTTAAATCTTTTTTACTTTTAAAAATATTGTGCACTATAAGCGGCTCGGCTATAATTTGGCCCGCGCGCATTCTGGGGTTTAAGCTTGAATAAGGATCTTGAAATACTGCCTGCACATCTTTTTTTATAGCTTTTTTTCGCGCTTTATCTTTAGTAAAAATATCGTTGCCGTTTATTGTAACACTGCCTTTTTGCGCGTCCTCAAGGCCAAGTATAATTTTTGCCAAAGTTGTTTTTCCGCAGCCCGATTTCCCAACTAGACCGAGCGCTTTGCCCTGCGGTATTATGATATTTACGTCAAAAAGAACATCGGCAGTTTTTATTTTTTTTAAAAACAAACCGCGTTTAAAATATGACTTGTTTAAATCTTTAATCTCCAAGATATTCTTCATTAGCGTTTAACCAGCATCTAGATTTTCTTTGTCCTAAATTAAACATTTCCGGATTTTGGAATTTGCATCTTTCCAGTTTTTTAGGGCATCTTGGCTCAAAAGGACAGCCTTCAAAAATTGTTCCCGGCGCAGGCGGTGTTCCTTCTATCGTCTTTAACCTGCCTTTTTGTGTTATGCCCGCTGCGCAAGCGATAAGACCTTGTGAATAAGGGTGAAGAGGTCTTTTAAAAAGCTGCTCGGTTGTGCATTCTTCTACGCATTGCCCCGCGTATAAAACAAGCACTCTTCCGCCTAGTTCGTTTACCAGGGCAAGGTTATGCGTTATAAAAATTAAAGCTGTTTTTCTTTCTTCCTGTAATTTTTTCAAAAGAGCTAATATTTGTTTTTGTATGGTTACGTCTAAGGCGGTAGTAGGTTCGTCGGCTATTAAAATGTCCGGTTCGCAGGCAAGGGCCATGGCTATCATAATACGCTGCCTCTGTCCTCCTGAAAATTCATGCGGGTAAGAGTCAAGTTTTTTTTTCGCGTCAGGTATTTCAACTGATTTTAAGAGAGATAAAGTTTTTTCCTTTATATTTTTTTTTGTAGCTTTTTTATGCGTAAGCAGTGTTTCGTAAATTTGCGAACCTATTGTCATAACGGGGTTGAGGCTTGTCATAGGATCTTGGAAAATCATGGCTATTTTTTTGCCCCGTATATTTTTTAGTTTGCTTTCAGGTAAAACGGACAGGTTCTCATTTTTAAAAATTATTTCACCCGTTATTTTTGCGTTTGTAGACATTAACCTTAAAATACTTAGAGCGTGTACCGTTTTGCCCGAGCCGGACTCACCCACTATAGACAAAGTTTCGCCGGCATTAAGTTGGTAACATAGTTCTTTTAATACTTTTATATTTGCTTCGGACGTTTTAAAAAACACAGACAAATCTTTAACCTGAAGTAATGTATCCATATAAAAATTATAGCAAGTGTTAGGTTTTTATGCCAAAAAACAAAGAAAAATGCACCCCTATACGCTCATTGTACTTGCTGCGTAAACTTTGTAAACTGGTATATATGAAAAGAATGTTCGTTTTAACTTTGATTTTTATCATGTTCGCGTGTTTGGGTGAATATAAAACGGTAGAAGTTAAATTTCCTAACGGAAAAATTATTAAAGCTGAAATAGCCGATACCCCCGCCCTCACGGAAAAGGGGCTTATGTACAGGAAAGAACTTGCCGAAGATAAAGGCATGCTTTTTGCTTTTGGCGAAGAGGATGTGAGAGTATTTTGGATGAAAAATACTTTTATAGATTTAGACATGGTTTTTCTTGACTCTGATAAAAAGGTTAAATGCGTGCACTCTAACGTGTCTAAATCAACGCCTTTCACGCTGGATTCGGACGTGGCGGTCGCTTTTTGTGAAAATTCAAAATACGTTTTGGAAGTAAACGCCGGAATAGCGGCCAAAAATAATTTACAACCCGGCCAAAAATTGGAGTTTTAATAAATGTGTTTTAAAAAGATTTTATTTAGTGTTTTTTGCGTTTGCTTTGCGGCCTCGCTGCAAGGGCAGGAGCTTGTTTGGGCCGATTTAGAACAAGACGCTAAAAAACATCTTATTAATCTTATTAATATAGACACTTCACAGCCCGAAGGCAATGAAATTAACGCTGTAAGATATGTTTATAAAGTTTTAAACCGCCATAAAATAGACTGGGAAATTTACAGGCCCGAAAAAAGCCGCGCTTCCATTTCCGCAGTTATAAAAGGAAGCGATAAAACGCTAAAGCCGCTTATGCTGCTTGCACATTTAGATACTGTGGCACCTTCCGGCACATGGAAATACCCGCCCATAAAAGCCACTGAGGAAAACGGCCGTATATATGGTCTGGGTTCATCAGACGCTAAAAATTTTGCAGCCATATATCTTGCTTTTTTTACATGGATTAAAAGAAATAACATAACGCCTAAAAGGGATATAATTTTGCTTCTGACGGCTGATGAAGAAAGCGGAAGTTCAAAAGGATTATCCTGGGTAATGAACAGCCCGCGTTGGAAAAAACTAAAGCCGGGTTACGCTATTAATGAAGGCGGCAGCGTTATTATTGAGGAAGGTTCCGTTCCTCTCATTTTTGTTGAAGGCGCTACAAAAATGTATATGGATATTAAGATAACCGCAGCGGGAACTGCCGGGCATTCATCAATGGGCGCGTCTGGCAATAACGCGGTTTACAATTTGTCACAGGCTTTATCAAAAATAGAACAGTTGCGCATGCCTTATGTTTTAACACCGGTTACCAGAAGTTTTTTTGAACAAATTTCGCATATACAAAATGAAGACGGCAAAACAACAATTGAACTTTTACTTGGCGGAAGTAAGAGCGAGTCTGATATGGCCGCGGAAATAATTTCCGGCGACAATTTTTTTAAAACACAACTGCAAGATACTATTACCCCTACAATAATTTCAGCGGGAAATGAGGTAACTTCAACATCCTCTGAAGCTACGGCGATTTTAAACTGCCGTCTTTTACCTTCAACAGAACCGGATGAATTTGTTTCAAGAATAACAAAACTTTTTGAAGGGGATGAAAATATTTCAATAGAAGTTTTGGAAAAACCTAAAATGCCCGCGCCGCCTTTTCCGGACGGAGGGGATGACCTTTTTAGCAGCATTGTTTTGTCCGGGCAGGAAGTTTTTGAAGGTTCCATTACGCTTTTAGGTATGACGCCCGCTTCAAGCGACAGTGAATTTTTAAGAAGGGAGGGAATTATTGCTTATGGTATAGGCGCGCCTGCGGATGTCAGGGAGATAGACGGGCACAGTCATTCGGCGGACGAGCATGTAGAACTTTCCGACTTTTTTAAACACCTTAAGTTTTCATCAAACATTATTTACAGTTTTGCTGTGGGGGGGTATCTTTCCGACCGTGAGATAAAAGAATCTGCTGAGGAAACAAACTAGTTTGTCCTTTAATATTTTTAATAAAAAAACCGCGGTTAAAAACTGCGGCTTTTTTATGTTATTTTATAAGTAAAAAACAGTAAAACTTCCGTTTGTTGTGGTTGGTAATCTGCTTTCGCCAAGCCCCATACATATTTTTTTAGCATCGGTGCCTGTCTGCGCCCAGCATTGCACCGCGCCCACATTTGCCGCTCCGGACCCGGGCCTGGGAATTACAATTTTATATGTGCCGAAACCTGATGTTCTTGTTCCTTCCACCGTTGCCGGTAAAAGTTTGTAAACGCTGTTAACCACTCTGGTAGTGGAGCTGCCTACATACCCGGCGTAATTAGTTAAAGTGTCATTTAGGTTTGTTGTTTTTGTTATATCGCCCGCGGTTGTAATGTCTAAAAGTGAAATATCAGTCGCCTGCGCGGATGAAAGATTATTGCGAAAAGCGTATCTTTCCGCAGAGTCATAAATATCGCGCGATAGTTTAAGCACCTCGGCCGCTTTTGCTTTTTCAATAGTTAAATTATATTGGGGAATGCCTATAAAGGCCAATATAGCTATAATTGTTACAACAACCAGAAGTTCTATTAATGTAAAGCCCTTTTTCATATGAGTCTCCTTTAAGGATGTTCTAAAATTGGTACAATACAAGTATATGAAAAAGATACTAAACTTACAATGTATAAATTGCGGTAAAGAATATAAAACAAGCGCAACGGACTTTCTTTGTTTATCCTGCGGGAGCAACCTGGAAGTCAATTATGATTATAAGTTAATTTCTAAACGTTTTAAAATAGAGAATTTTAAAGATAAAAAACGCTTTGATATGTGGCGTTATATAGATTTGCTGCCCGTTAACGATTTTGATAAACTGCCCTATGTGCAAGTAGGCTGGACGCCGATGTACGACCACAAAGAACTTGCAGATGAACTTGGTATATCAAAACTTTTAATTAAGGACGAAGGACGCAACCCCACAGGTTCAATCAAAGACCGCGGCAGCGCGGTGTCTGTGGCAAGAGCTTTGGAACTTGGATTAGATATAATAGCGGACGCTTCCACAGGCAACGCAAGTGATTCTTTGGCCTGTTTAACCGCCGGTTTAGATATTAAAACAATTGTTTTTACAACCAAAGATGCGCCGTATCCCAAACTTACTCAGCTTTTTGTGTATGGGGCGGATGTCTTTACCGTAGACGGCACTTATGACGATGCTTTTGAGCTTTGCAAAAAAGCGGTTGAAGAATACGGCTGGTATTCCAGGGCGGCGGGGTATAATCCTTTTACAAGGGAAGGCAAGAAAACATGCTCGTTTGAAATATGCGAGCAGCTCAACTGGGAAGCCCCGGATAAAGTGCTTGTCGCCGTGGGCGATGGGACTATTTTAAGCGGTATGTGGAAAGGTTTTGTTGATTTTCAAAAACTTGGTATTTTGGAAAAAATGCCGCAAATGATAGCTGTGCAAGCAGAAGGCAGCGACGCTATAAAAAGAGCTTTTGAAAACAAAGGCGAGGTTACCGCCGTTAAAGCGCATACGATAGCTGACAGTATTTTAGTTAATTACCCGCGTGACGCGCAGCTTGCGGTTCAGGCTTTGCAGGAATCAGACGGGTACGCCGTTACGGTAACGGATGAAGAAATACTTGCCGCTATACCCGAGTTTGCCAGAAAGGCCAACATTTTTGCCGAACCGGCGGGCGCGGCTGTTTACGCCGCTCTTAAAAAATTAGCGGAGGAAGGTAAAATAGAACAGGATGAAACCGTTGCTATTGTTATAGGCGGCAACGGACTTAAAGACACGTATTCTTACGCTAAAAACATACAGAAAGCGGAAGTAATTTCAAAAGATTTTGAAGCATTTAAAATAACGGCCAAAGAAAAAGGGCTTATAAAAACAGATAAATAAAATTATAACGGAAGAGGATTATGGGTAACAGAAGACTTGCAAGAGAACATGCCTTACAAACGCTTTACTACGCCGATACCGGCAAAACGCAGGGCAAGGACATTAATGAGTATAAAGAAGATTTTAAAGACAGCCTTGACGCCGCCGGCTTTGAGTTCTGTTCAGGCATAATTGACGGCGCTTTGGAGCATCAGGCCGAGCTTGATAAAATAATTTCCGCTTATGCGAAAAACTGGTCGCTCAACCGCATGAGCGTGGTTGACCGCTCCATACTTCGTATGGCCGCTTACGAGATGCTGTTTTCACCGGAAAACACGCCCGTCGCCGCCGTTATAGACGAAGCTATTGAGCTCGCAAAAAAATTCTCTACGGAAAATTCAAGCCGCTTTATTAACGGTCTTTTAGACCAAATTAAGAAAGAGCGCAAGAATGGACAAAATTAAAAAAGAGATAGAAGATTTAAGAAGCAAAATCAACTATCATAATAACCTTTACTACAATTTGGACAATGCCGAAATTTCGGATGCGGAGTATGACGGTTTATACGCCAGGCTGAAATTTTTGGAAGCCATGAACCCCGACTATGCGGACGCCGCGTCGCCCACACAAAAAATAGGGGGCGCTGCTTCGCGCGTTTTTACGTCTGTTACGCACGCTTCGCAAATGATGTCCTTAGACAACACCTATTCCTCCGAAGAGGTTTTGCGCTGGCATGAACGCTGCGTAAAAAGTTTGGGCCACGGAAATTTTGAAATGGTGGCCGAGGCTAAAATTGACGGCGTTTCCTGCTCGCTTACTTATGAAGGCGGCGTTTTAACGGTTGCCGCCACAAGGGGCGACGGCAAAACAGGTGAGGATGTTACCGCAAATATTAAAACAATAAAAACAATTCCGCATAATATTTCTTTTAAAAATAAAATAGAAATACGGGGCGAGATTTATATAGAAAAAGCGGACTTAAAGCGGCTTAATGAAATACAGGAAAACGAAGGGGAAAATATTTTTGCCAACACCCGTAACGCCGCGGCGGGCAGCATAAGGCAAAAAAACGCGGAAATAAGCGCCTCGCGCCCTTTAAAATTTTTCGCCCATTCATTCGGTTACGGCGATGTTGATGTTAAAGGTTTTGCGGAGTTTATGGATTTATGTAAATCATGGGGATTTTCGGTTACGCCAAATAGAATAAGAACGGCGGATATTAATGAAATAACGAGTTTTTATAAAA
Organism: Elusimicrobium minutum Pei191; assembly: GCF_000020145.1. Classification (NCBI taxonomy): domain Bacteria; kingdom Pseudomonadati; phylum Elusimicrobiota; class Elusimicrobia; order Elusimicrobiales; family Elusimicrobiaceae; genus Elusimicrobium; species Elusimicrobium minutum. The sequence continues at coordinate 1,327,798 of NC_010644.1, read as the reverse complement.
GGTTTGAGGAACTAAGGGCGGGTTTGCCCTATGACGTTGACGGCATTGTCGTTAAAATAAACAGTTTTGCCGAGCAAAAAATTTTAGGCGTTACCGCCAAAAGCCCTCGCTGGGCGATAGCTTTTAAATATAAACCGCCGCAGGGCAAAACAGTTGTAAATAAAATAATTTTTTCAGTGGGAAGGACGGGTATTATTACTCCGGTTGCCGAGTTAGAACCTGTTGCCGTGGCGGGCGTTATAATTTCAAACGCTACTCTTCATAATTTTGATGAAATAAAACGCCTTGGCGTAAAAGAGGGGGACACTGTTATTGTAGAGCGCGCGGGGGAAGTTATACCCAAAATTCTTAATGTTGTTAAAGACGGCGGCGGCAATGAAGTTAAGGCTCCTAAAAACTGTCCTTCCTGCGGTTCTAAAGTTTACCGGTATGAGGATGAAGTTGCCATAAGATGCATAAACCCCGCCTGCCCGGCGCAGATAAAGGGGCATTTGCTTCATTTTGTTTCGCGCGCGGCCATGGATATTGACGGTTTTGGCGAAGCCGTGGTCGAGCAGGTTGTTGAAAAAAAATATGTTAAAGATTTTGCCGATATCTACAATTTAAAAGCGGAGCAGCTTTTAACGCTGGACCTTTTTAAAGATAAAAAAGTAAATAATCTTTTATTGGCGGTGGAAGCTTCTAAAAAACGTTCTTTAAGCCGTGTTCTGTACGCTTTCGGCATAAGGCACGTAGGCCAGAAAACGGGTGAGATACTCGCCAACCATTTTGAGGATATTGAAAATATGCTTGCCGCTTCTTTAGAAGACTTTCAAAAAATAAATGAAATAGGCCCGGTGGTAGGTCAAAGTGTTTATGATTTTATGCAAAGCGCAAAAGGCAAAGAAGAAATTGCCAGGCTTAAAACGGCTGGCGTTAATTTCACGCAGCCTAAAGTGCAACTGGCTGGTAATGAGCTTTTGGGCAAAACGCTTGTTTTTACGGGTGAACTCAATATGCCCAGAACGCAGGCCGAAGCGCTTGCCAAAGCGCACGGGGGCAAAGTGTCGGGCTCGGTTTCTTCCAAAACAAGTTATGTCGTGGCCGGAGCGGACGCCGGCAGCAAACTTACCAAGGCTCAAAGCTTAGGCGTAAGCGTGATAAGTGAAGAGGAATTTTTAAATTTGATAAAATAAGGTATTGGTATGAAAAAATTATTTTTAACCTTTTTCGCGGTTTTAGTTATATGTACGGCTGCTTGTAAAGATAATTCACAACAAAACCCGGTTTCAAAAACAAAACAAAGCTGTACCGAGCATAAGGACTGCGCGGGTCATGCTGCGGCTCAAGTAAAAAGCGAATGCGTTGCAAATGTTTGTACTTTTGTCCCGTAGACTATAAATTTAGCGTTTTTAACCCCCTTTTTTATTTAAAAAGGGGGTTTTTTATGTATTTCAGGCTTGTTTTTAAAATAAGTTTTTTCAAACACAAAGAACTTTGGGCCTGGTGATTAAAAATAATGTTAAAAACCTTCCATAAAGGGGTAATAATTAGTAGAATTACATATATATGAATTTAAACTGGATTGCATTTCCCATTTTGTTTTTATCAATTGTGCTTCATGAAGTGGCGCACGGGTATACGGCCTTTAAACGGGGCGACGACACCGCGTACCATTTAGGCCGCCTTACGCTTAACCCGATACCGCACGTGGATCCGGTAGGGTCAATTATAATCCCTTTGCTTTGTTATTTTTCGGGGATGCCTGTTTTCGGCTGGGCAAAACCCGTGCCTATTAATATGGCAAGGTTAGAACACCCCAATTCCGACATGGGCAAAGTTTCTTTAGCGGGGCCCATGACAAACGTGCTTATTGCGCTTATAGCGGCGCTCGCTTTAAAAATAGCTCTTATAACCACAAATAATTTTACGTCAGTCGGGCCGCAACACGCGCAGTTGGCTGGTATTTTTGTTTTAACGATGTTTCTTTTTATGCAAATTAATATTATGCTTGCCGTTTTTAATATGATGCCTATTTTGCCGTTAGACGGCGGCAGGGTTTTAATGTCAATTTTGCCGCATAACCTGCAGTTAAAATACGGGCACACTGAACGTTACGGCATGATGGTTGTTATAATTTTTATAGTTATTGGCGGGGCAAGGTTTATTGTTTGGCCTATAGCCGGTTTAATTTTAAAATTAATTGAAATTTCTTTCGGGCTACAGCCTGTATTTGGTTTATTGAGGTAAATTTAATTATGAGTAAAGAAGAAAATAATATTATAGTCTCGGGCATGCGCCCCACTGGAAGATTGCATTTGGGTAACTATCACGGCGCTTTAAAAAACTGGGTGGATTTACAAGATAAATATAAATGTTATTTTTTTGTGGCCGATTTGCACGCTTTAACAACCGCGTATGACAGAACGGAAAACATAGCAAACAACAGTTATGAAATGGTTATTGACTGGCTGACTGCGGGGCTTGATTCTAAAAAATGTACTCTTTTTATACAATCGCACATACCGCAGGTAAGCGAACTTAATTTGCTTTTGGGCATGATTACGCCTGTAGGTTGGCTTTTAAGAAATCCTTCCTACAAAGAACAATTAACGGAAATTTTTAAGAAAAAATATGCCGGGCAGGAAGCTAACATTAAAATAGAACGCGCCGAACAGCGTGAGGGGGGCGTTGTACAGCTTTCCCAAAAAGTTACTTTAGCGGGCGGGCTTAGCGAGCTTACCGAGCAGGAGCTTAATGAGCTTGCCGTGTACGGGTTTTTAGGGTATCCTGTTTTAATGGCTACGGATATTTTAATTCACAAAGCGTCTATGGTTCCGGTAGGACAGGATCAGGTTGCCCATTTGGAAATAGCGCGTGACATAGTGCGCAGATTTAAAGATATTTACCACTCGGATATTTTAGTAGAGCCCAAACCTTTGCTTACAAAGGTATCAAGAGTACCTGGTTTGGACGGGCGCAAAATGTCCAAATCTTACAATAACACAATAGAGCTTGGCGAAGATGTTGACGCGGTAAGAAAGAAAGTTATGACCATGTTTACCGACCCGAACAAGAAAAGAGCCAACGACCCTGGGAATCCCGACGGCTGCGTAGTATTTTCTTTCCACAAAATTTATAACCCGGATTATGAAAAACGCTGCGCCGAATGTAAAGCCGGCGCTTTAGGATGCGTGCAGTGTAAAAAGGACTTGTTTGCTTTTATGGAACCTGAGGTAAAAGAATTTAACGAAAAACGCAAAATATTTTCAAGCGACAGGGCTGAAATTGAAAAACTTTTACAAGGCGAAGCTAAAGAAGCTATGCGCTCAGCCCAGGTCACTTTAGACGAAGTCAGAAAAACAATGAGGCTTGCATAAATAATGATAAACGAAACCTCAATAAATGTTCATATAGACGTTTTTGAAGGCCCCCTTGACTTGCTTTTGCATTTAATCAAGAAGGACAACCTTGATATTTATGACATTAATATTTCCGATATAACCAAACAGTATTTAGAGTATCTTGAGATTATGAAGAGTTTAAACCTTGAGGTAGCGGGTGAGTTTTTGGTTATGGCCAGCACGCTTATGCAGATAAAGGCAAAACAGCTTTTGCCTTCTCAGGCGCCCACTACGGAAGAGGACGGCCCCAACCCCACGCAGGATCTTATTAATAAAATTGTCGAGTATCAAAAATTTAAAGAAGCCAGCAAATATCTTGATGGTAGGTTTGAGGAGTTTAAGGATAATTTTTATAAATCCGCGCCTATTTTTGACTCGGGCGAAAGGGTGCTTAACCTTCAAATGTTTGATTTGCTTGCCGCGGTTAAAAGAGCTTTTGACAGGCTAGATGAAAAGCAGCATGTTGAGTTGTTAAAGATGGAAGAGTTTCCCATTGAAAAGAAAATGGACAAAATTGCCGAACTTCTTTCCGGCAGGTCGTGGGTGCTTTTGGACGATATTTTTACCGGTGAAACTAAAAAACGCGGCGTTATAACTTGTTTCCTTGCACTTTTAGAACTTATGAAAATAAGAAAAATCATGGCCAGGCAGGACGAACGCAACGGCGAAATCAGAATTTACTTAAATCCCGAAAATAAAGATATGGATTACAAAGAACTATTTAACAAGCAGGAGAATGAAGATGGACAACCAAACGAACAATAACGCTGAAGTTTTGGAAGAAATAGAAAACGAGGACATGCTTAAAAGCGAGGACGCTAAGAAAATTATAGAAAACCTGCTTTTTATTACCGACCGTCCTTTAACGGTTAAACGTATTACCGAGGTTGTTGAAGGCGTTAACGCGGCCGACGTTATGGAAATTATTACCGGCCTTCAAAAAGAATATTCGGAAACGGGCCGCGCCATACAAATTTTAGATATAGCGGGCGGTTTTCAAATGTCCACAAAACCCGAATACGGCAGATGGGTAAGAAAACTGTATAATGAAAAGATGACGGCCAAGCTTTCTAACGCCGCTTTGGAAACGCTGGCGATTATAGCCTATAAACAGCCTGTTACAAGAGCGGAAGTTGAAGCTATAAGAGGCGTTGATATCGCGGGCCCTTTGGAAAAACTTTTGGAAAGAGGTCTTGTAAAAATTTTGGGTAAACGCGATACTATAGGCAAACCTATGGTTTACGGAACCACAGATGAATTTTTAAGGTTATTCGGGCTTAACAAAGTTTCCGATTTGCCTGATATGGATATTTTCGCCGCTAAAACGGCGCCTGTAACAGAAGAGGCCGACCTCCCTTTTGAAAACGGGGGCGCTATTCTTCCCCTTGAAGAAGACGGAGAGGAAATAGAAGTTTTTGTAAGGGAAACATTTGAAGAAGAGAGTTGCACGCCCGTAAAAAATGAAGAACCGTCTGAATTTGCAGCGCAGCAATACGCGCAGGAAAGCGAAGTTAAAGAGGCGGAAGATTTTTCCGATGACGAGGAAATAAAAGATACGGACGAAGACATAACGGATACCGACGAAAAATAATTCCCATAGCGGAGGATTTTTTATGAATATAGTTTTAGCCGCGAGTGAAGCTTTTCCTTTTTGTAAAACGGGCGGATTGGCCGATGTTACCGGCTCGCTCGCTAAAGAGCTGTCAAAACATAAAGGAAACAGAGTTATTTTATTTCTGCCCCATTATAGAAATATTAACAGGGTAGCGTCTCTTAAGGTTGTTCCTGGCACCTTTTTAATACCCATAGGCGACCGCTTGGAAACGGCCTCCCTTTCCTATATAAGCTGGGGAAATGTTTTGGTGTTTTTTATTAATAACACAAAATATTTTGACCGTCCGGAATTGTACCGCACCGCGGCGGGCGATTATTTTGATAATGACGAAAGATTTATATTTTTTAACCGCGCTGTATTGGAATCGTGTAAGTTTATAGGCTACAGGCCGGATATTATTCACGCGCATGACTGGCAGGCCGGGCTTTTACCCGCGTATCTTAAAACTGTTTATAAGACGGATGCTTTTTTTACCCGCACACGCAGTTTGTTTACCATTCATAATATGGCTTACCAGGGGCAGTACCCGTACTCAACATTCATTAAAACAGGTTTTCATACTGTTGATTATGTGCCTGAGCGTTTTGAATATTACGGCGGCATAAGCTATTTAAAAAGCGGCATTGTATACGCGGATTATGTTAATACCGTAAGCCCTAATTACGCTAAAGAAATTACTTTAGACGAAAAAATGGGTTTTGGCATGGAAGGCCTTTTGCGATCAAGACAAGATACTTTTTGCGGCATTTTAAACGGACTTGATACCGGAGTGTGGGACCCTGAGCATGACCCCCTTATCCCTTATTCATACGAAAGTTTCTCGCCTGTTAAAGGCAAAGCGGCCTGTAAACAATTTTTACAAAACATGCTCGGACTTGAGGTAAGCCCTTCCAAGCCTTTAGTGGGTATAGTGTCTAGAATGGACTACCAGAAAGGGCTTGATCTTATACCGGGCGTGGTTAATAAATATAAAGATAAAGTGCAGTTTGTTGTAGTAGGCACAGGCGATTCGGGTATGGAAAAGGCTTTTATGGCTTTAGCTAAAAATAATGTGGGTAAAGTGGCCTACGTCGCTAAAGTGGACGAAGAGCTTGCCCACAGGGTTTACGCTGGTTCCGATATATTTTTAATGCCGTCCCGTTTTGAACCGTGCGGTTTAAGCCAAATGATTTCAATGCGTTACGGCACCGTGCCCATAGTTTCGCGTGTGGGCGGGTTGCTTGATACCGTAAAAGGTTATGACGGCATTACCAAATACGCTACGGGATTTTTTATCTTGGAATTTAGCGAAACGGGCATTGAAAGAAGCCTTGATTACGCTTTAAAATATTACCAGGATAAACGCTGCTGGGGAATGCTTATAAAAAACGGTATGGAAAAAGATTTTTCCTGGACAAAAAGCGCTCAGGAATATCAGGATTTGTACAAAAAAATTATTTCAAAATAAAGGTGGAGATATGAAAAAAATATACACTGTTGCAATACTTATGTTTTGCGCTGTTTTTATCTTTGCGCAAAATCCTAAAAATGTAAAAAACATTATTTTAGTTATTGGCGACGGCTTTGGCCCCCAGGAAGTAGGTTTAATGGCGCAGTACGCGCGTTACGCTCCGTCCTCGCCTTATGCGGACAGGCAGTCAAACCTTGAAAAGTTTTTTAATAAATCTAATGTAGGCTTAGCGCTTACCAATCCGAAAAATTTTTTAGTAACTGATTCCGCCTGTTCCGGCACTCAAATCGCGACAGGACATTTTTCTTCTCCTGAATCAGTGGGTGTTGACTACCAGGGTAATGCGCAAAAAACAATTTTGGAATACGCTAAAGAAGCGGGTAAAAGCACAGGTCTTATAACCACAGTATATTTACAAGACGCAACGCCCGCTGTTTTTGCCGCGCACCAGCCCAACAGAAATAAAAAAGCGGAAATAGCTTCCGACATGGTAAATACGGGCGTGGATGTTATGCTTGGAGGCGGAAGGAAATATTTTGCGCCGATAGCGGGTCAAATTGAAGCTTTAGGCTATAAAATTATAAACAGCAGAGTTGAATTAGAAAACATTGAACTTGAAAAAGGCAAAAAACTTTTAGGCGTATTTGCTGAAAATGAAATCCCTTTTGTGATTATGAATGATATTTCCGCACCTTCTCTTACTCAAATGACTGAAAAAGCGCTTGATATTTTAAGCCAAAATGAAAAAGGTTTTTTTATTATGGTTGAAGCGGGCAGGATTGACTGGGCTCTTCACGCTAATGACGCGGCTTCTTCTTTGTATGAAATTTTAGAGTTAGACGAAACTTTAGGATATCTGTTAAAATGGGCTGAAAAAAGAAATGATACTTTGGTAATATTAACGGCCGACCATGAAACCGGCGGTTTTGGTTTTAATTACCATAAATTAAAAGGTGAAAGACTTACAAAAGCAAAAGAAAGCGGCGAAGTGCTTTACGGCTCGGGCACTGATTATGTAAGCCCCGAGGTTTTTGAAAAAATAATGAAACAAAAAACATTGCTTTATAATGTTGAAAAAGAGTTTAACGCTTTACCCAAAAGAAAACAAAAAAGCAAAACTTTGGGCAAAATGTTAAGCGATGTTGTAGGCTACCAATTAGCCGGGGAAATTTACAAAGACTGTAAAACTTTTAGCTGCGCTTTAAAAAATTACAACAATTCTTTAGGTATAGTTTGGTCTACCGGCGCGCATACGGCTACGCCCGTTGAAGTCGCCGCGTGGGGGCCTACGCAAGCCAATTACAGCGGCCTTTACCATACTACGGATTTAAATAAGAAAATGCGTAAGAGTTTTGGTTTTGAGGTTAAATAATGGAAAAATCGGCCAGAGTAAGGGACTTGGAAGCTTCCCTAAACGCTTGCCAGATGACGCAGACAGCCTCAAAAGGATATAAGAGGGTATTTTTCTTAACTTTGTTTGTGGCGCTTCTGTTACAGGCTTTTTGTTTCTTTTATATGCAGGTAAGAACGGTAAGCGAAACGCTTATAGCGGACTTTAAAATTATTCTTACCGTAAGCCACGGCGTTACGCCCGCAAGAATAAATGAAATCGGCGACGCGCTGAGCGCTAACGTTGATGTTGTAAGCTTAAAGTTTATTTCCGCGGATGACGGATTTCAAATAATAAAGGAACAAAACCCTAAACTCGCGGAAAATTTTGTTTTTTTAGGCCGCAAACCCATGGCTGAATATTTTGAACTTACTTTGAGCGAAAACGCTTTGCCTGAAGCTTCGGCCTGGATTACGGAAAATATAGTAAAGCAAATACCTGACGTTACGCCTCATTATAAAGAGGAACAGGCGCTTGCGGCGGCTTATGCTTCAAACATTGTGCGTGCGCTTAATTTAATAGCGGCGCTTACGCTTGTGGTTCTGTTCTCTTTTGTGTTTTTTGTTGAAGGATACAGTATCAAAACGCCGGGAGTGCGCTGGCCTTCGGTTTTTATAGGTATTTTATCTTTTGGTATTTCCTTAGGCGTATTTTACGGGCTTCTACAGCCTTTAAAAACTATAGCGGGCGACTTTTTTGTTTTTACAATATTAGAAGTGCAGTGCATAATTTTGTTTATTACGGCTCTTTTGGGATGGGTTTTATCTAAATGGAAAAGATTTTAACTTTAACCTGCTCGGCGTTGATTTTAGCTTCTTTTTTGTGGGCTGAGCCTACAAAACAAGATCTTGACGCTTTGCAAAGCAAAGCAAAGGAAAAAGAAGAAGAACTTAAAAAAATAAAAGAAGAAGAAAATAAAATAAATAGAGAACTTTCCAATTTGGAAAAGAAAAGGCTTGCCGCGCAGCAGTTGATGAACAAGCTTGAGCACGATATGTCTTTAGTTGAACAACGTAAAATAACCACGGCCAATAAAAAAGAAGCGCTTGAACGCTCTTTACCGGTATGGGAAGATTCGCTGCAAAAAGAAGCAGAGTACTATATTGTTTCTAATTTAGATTCCTCCAAATATTTTGACAGCGACGATCTTAAAGGCGCAATTTTAATGGACCGGGCTTTGCATCATAAATCCGCTTTTGTGGTTGAGTTAAAAAAAGAAAATAAAATAGCTGTTGACCAAATTGGAGTTTTTGAGGCGCGCAATAAAAAGCTGCAGGAAGAGAATGAAAAAATTGAAGAACAGCGCTCAATGATAACAAAGGATTTTCAAAAAAGAAGAGTGGATTTAAACACTACAAAAAAGAAGTATGATTCGGCCAAAGCCGAGCTTGATGAAATAAATAAATCAGCTAAAGAAATGATGAGTCTTCTTACGGCGGCGGAAGAAAAGCGTAAGAAAGAAGCCATAAAGCAGGCTAAGGCGAAAGGCGAAAGCCAGGCGCCTAAAACAGCGCCTCAAATTGATATAAGCAAAAATTCTTTGCCCGCACCTGTAAGCGGAACGGTTATAAGCAAGTTCGGTAAAGAATATAATAAAGATTTAAACACATGGATTTTTAGAGACGGTATTAAACTGAGCGCCAAAAAAGGAGAAACGGTTTACAGCGTGGCTGAAGGTTCCGTTATTTACGCGGGTTCATTTAGAAGTTACGGCAACGTGGTTATTATAAACCACGGGCACGGGTTTTTTACTATTTACGGATATTTGAACAGGATAGACGTTGAAAACGGCGACACTGTAGGTGCGAGAACGCCTATCGGAATAGTAGGTATGGATAACCAGCAAGGTTCAATGGGTACCGGCAGGACGGCGCTTTATTTTGAGGTAAGACAGGGCACAACCGCCGTAGATCCGGAGCTTTGGCTTAAATAATTTTTATATACTTAGTTTTAAAGGATATATATGAAGAATAAAATAAACAGACAGGCAGTTATAATAGCGGTGGTTTTCTTTTTAGGGACTTTATTCCCGTATGCTTACAGCGGTATTGATAACGGGTTGCAAAAATTAAAAACATTAGTTGACGTTATTGAATTTGTAAAGGGAAATTACGTGGAGGAAACCAAATTTGAGGATTTGGTTACCAACGCGGTAAAAGGGGTTGTTAATAATTTAGATTTGTTTTCGGAATATCTTCCGCCGAAAGATTATAAAGATTTAAAGACGGAAACAAAAGGCGAGTTCGGCGGCGTAGGCATACGTTTAACACAGGGAGACGGATATTTGGAAATTTCTTCCCCCATGCCCGGCACGCCCGCTTTTGAGGCAGAAATCATGCCTAAGGACCGCATTACGCATATTGATAAGGAAAGTGTTGCAAATATGACTTTGGAAGAAGCAGTTGAAAAAATGCGCGGTAAGATAGGTTCCAAAGTAAGGCTTACGATAATGCGTAAAAAAGAAAACAGCGAAGAATTTGAAACTTTGCCTGACTTTATTTTGAAAAGAGCTAAAATTGTGCCGGAAGTTGTTTACTACAGAATGCTTGAAGACGGTATAGGATATATATATGTTATAGATTTTTCCGGACATACCATGGAAAAATTAGAGCAGGCTTTAAAGAGTTTGCACAAACAAGGCATGACAGGGCTTGTATTGGATTTGCGTTTTAACCCCGGCGGTCTTTTGGGCGCGGCTGTTGATATGGCGGGTAAATTTTTAGGTGAAGAAAAACTTGTTGTATACACGCAAGGCAGACGCCCTATTTACTATAACGAGTATAAAGCGCCGGTAAAGGCGGAATATAAAGATCTTCCGATGGTGCTTTTGGTTAATGAAGCGTCAGCTTCCGGCAGCGAAATTGTGGCCGGCGCGCTGCAAGACCATAACAGGGCGGTTCTTATAGGAGCCAGAACATACGGTAAAGCAAGCGTGCAGCAGGTGCAGCCCTTGGGGGACGGTTCCGCCATACGTTTGACTATAGCGCGTTACTATACGCCTTTGGGCCGTTTGATACACCGCAACCATAAAGATAAAAATTCCAAAGATACCGGCGGCATAGTGCCTGATATTTTAATTAAACCCGAAGCGGAAGATTTAAAGCAAATTTACACTCTTTATAATAACGCGGTTCATACTCCAGGTAAAAAAACAGAGTATGCCAATATTAACGACACCGCTTTAGATAAGGCAAAAGAACTTCTTAAAGACCCTGAAAAATATGAAGATGTTTTACTAAATTCCCCGGCTAAAAAAGAAGCCGAAGAAAAAGTAAAAAATGAGGAAGGTAAAAATTAATTTTATTGCCCCTTAAAGCGACCGGTGTGTTGTTTTAAGGGGCTTTTATATTTATGAAAACCGATAAAGATATAACAATTTTAGGTATAGAAACCACATGTGACGAAACTTCCGCCGCCATACTTAAAAGCGGGCGGGATTTAGTTTCTAACGTGGTGCACACCCAAATCGATATACATAAAAAATATTGCGGCGTAGTGCCCGAACTCGCCAGCCGCGCCCATGCGGTTAAAGTGGCAGAAGTGGTAAAAGAAGCGCTTGGTAACCATAAAATAGATTTAGTAGCTTTCGCAAGCGGCCCCGGTTTGCCCGGCGGTCTTATGGTAGGCAGAGTAGCTGCGGAAGCAGTGTCCGCTTTAAAAAATGTTCCTATAATAGGAGTAAACCATTTGGAAGGACATTTGTTTGCCTGTGAATTTGACGCTAAAGAAGGGAAAATAGCAGCCGATAAACAACTTAAATTTCCTTTAATAGCTTTAATAGTTTCCGGCGGACATACCGAACTTTGGTACGTAAAAAATTACGGCGATTATAAAATGCTGGGACGCACAAGGGACGACGCTGCGGGCGAAGCTTTTGACAAAGTGGCTAAACTTTTGGGGCTTGGTTATCCGGGCGGGCCTGTTGTCGCTAAAGAGGCTTTAAAAGGAAACCCAGAGGCTATTAAATTCCCAAGACCGATGATGAAGGGAACTTTTGAATTTTCTTTCAGCGGTATTAAAACAGCTGTAAGCTATTACCTGCGCGACCATAAAGATATAAAAAAAGAAGATGTGTGCGCTTCTTTCCAGGCGGCGATGGTGGAAACTCTTGTGGCTAAAACTTTCCAGGCTGTAAAAAAATATAAAGTTAAAAATGTGGCTGTCGGCGGCGGCGTCGCGGCTAATGAACTTTTAAAAGAAAGCATGGTAAAACGCGGTCAGAAGGAAGGAGTGGATGTTTCTTTCGTACCGAGGGCGCTCTCTTCCGATAACGGCGCCATGATTGCCCTTGCCGGATATAAAAAATTTATGTTTGCCGGTAAGTTTAACGCTAATATTAGAATCAACCCTAACATGAGAATTAAAAACTGGGGGAAATAATGTTATTTTGGATGATGCCAGACTCAGGCTCCAACACAAAAAAGGATTTTGAAAACTTTTTACTGCCTTTTAAAAAAGCCAACCCCGGCATTAATATTAAGGTTGAGTATATTACGCGTCATAATTTGTGGAATAAACTTTTTTTACTGAGGTTTGAAAAAAATCCCGGACAGTTGCCAGATATTATTGAAATCCCGCATACATGGACGCCTGTTTTAACCGCGTCCGATTTAATAGAAAATCTTTCGGAACTGGAACCTTCTTTAACTGTAAATAAATATTTGGCCCCGCTTGTCTCTCATTGCTATAAGCAGGGCACAAAAGATATTTATTCTTTGCCTTGGTGGCTTGATGTTATGGCGCTTCACTACCGCGCGGACCATTTGGCTACTGTAAGCAAAAACCCTGAGGCGGACTTGGGCACCTGGCAGGGTATGCTTGATATTTGCGCCAGGTTAAAAACGGAGTTCGCGCATGATCCCAACTATTACCCTATTCAAAACAGCGACTGGAGGGGAAACCTTTCCGTAAGAAGTATTTTACCTTGCATTTGGGGCAGAGGTTCGGACTTGTTTTCGCATGACGGCTCACGCTGCAATTTTACGGAACCCGCTTTTATAGACGGGCTTGAAGATTATATTAAACTGGCCGACCGCGGGTATCTGCCCGTACTTAGGGAGCGCGGATCTGTAGGAACTATGGTATCGGGAAGGGCAAGTTTGTTTATAACAAGGCGGCAGGGGTTAAGCATGTTTGAGGCTACAAAAACCCCTTTTCAAATTAACACTTTAAATGTTCCCGCCACGGGTAAAGAAAGCGTGTCCTTTTTATCAGGCATCAATTTGGTTATAACAAAATCAAGCTCTAAAAAAGAAGAGGCCCTTAAATTTTTAAACTGGCTTATGACGCGTGAGGCGCAGCTTAAATACGCCTCGCTTATGGAAGCTTTCCCGGCGGTTGAAGACACTTTTGATGAATTTATTTTCTCCTCCCCCAAGCGTATGGTTATATACGCAAAAATTATTGCTACGGCAAGAACAATTTCCACAAACATGGTTGCCGCCAGCGCTACAAAAATGATTAATGAGGTGCTTGAAAAGGTTTCTATGGAAATTATTAACGGGCGTTACGACAGAGAATTTCTTGAACGTGAGCTTGTTCCCATATCCAAAGAGGCGGATTATCTTCTTAATCTGTACGGGGGTTAGTTATGTTCGGTTTTAATGACAGGCACAGGCCCAAATTGCAGCTTTACCATTTTCATAAAAGGCTGAACCAGACTTTCCAAAATACAAGCGCCTTGTTAAACCAGGCTTTGCCTTTTATGCAAAAAATTTTGGGGCTGGACCGTATTTACTTTTTTAATTGGGAAAAAAACCGCGAGCTTCTTTCACTTACCATGCTTTGCAAAGACGGCTACTGCATGGACATGCAGGAAACTATTTCCTCAACAGGCAAGCAGGAAATCATGGCTGATCTTCTAGCGAAAGGGTATTCCTTAAAAAGTGATTTAAGCTACCCCGCGATTTATGTTTTTTTACAATGGAAGGCGCCCGCCGCTTACGGTAAAAACGGCGGCAACTCCGCCATGCAGGAAAAGTTTGGCGTGTTAAGGCTTGAACGTTTTAACAAATCTAAAAAATTTAGTGAAAAAGAAATCAGGTTAATCAAGGGGCTTGTCAGCGAAATTTCCCATAATATGATTAACACGGAAATAGATCAGGACAACTCAGAACGCCTTAGGCTTGCCACCACGTTAAATGATTTAGCCGCGGTGTTTGCTTCTTCCATGCGTTTTAACGACGCTATTGAAGTTATTTTGCGCGGCGTGCAAAAAACTTTTAAATTTGACCGTGTAAGAATGTATTTGTTTGATTATGAAGGTGCAAACATACGCGCCTCTTTAAGCACTGATATAGCGGGCAATGTTTCCAGAAGGGACGGTAATATTGACCCCGCCGAAATAAAAAACGTTTCAAACATGGAAGAGTCTTTCAGCTCGCGCGTACTTAACCTGCCGCTTAATGTGCAGGGGAAAAGGGTGGGTATTTTAATTTTTGACAATCTTCTTTCCCGCCGCGATATTACGTATTTGGATTTTTTGCATGTTAAACAGTTTTCCTCCCAAATCGCGCTGGCGGTTGATAACGCAGTTTTGTTCGAGCGCGTGCAGGACCTTTATAATTATGACGAACTTACCAAACTGCCCGTAAGAAGGTATTTTAATGAAAAACTGATAGAGGAAATTTACCGCTCCGAGCGGTTTGAGCTTACAATGTCGGTTATTATTTTAGATATTGACCATTTTAAAACAATTAACGATACTTTCGGCCACAGTACGGGCGATATTGTTTTAAAATCCGTAAGCGATACTATATTAAAAAGTTTAAGACAGACTGACTTTCCCTGCCGCTACGGCGGCGATGAAATCATGATTATGCTTCCGCGCACAAGCGGGCAGGAAGCTAAGTATACCGCAAGACGTTTATCTGAGGGTATTAAAAAAATCAAAATACCGGAGCAGTACACCAACGGACGGGAGTATATCATTTCAATTACCCAGGGTATAGCAGTGTACCCTCAGGATTCTTCAGACGCTATTGATTTATTTAATAAAGCGGACAGGGCTTTATATTACGCTAAAAACAAAGAACGCGGCACATACGCTCTTTATAATGAAATACCTCCCGAAAGTAAATAGTTTTTTGCAGAGCGGAATCGGGCGGGGTAAAGTAGAATTTTATAATAAGCGATATTAATTTTAACAGTATAAAGCGGGCTTAAAAAAGGGCTTGGCGAAAGCAAAGGGTTCTTATTTATATATAAATTATCATAATTATTGTTGACAAGTGACTAAAAAGTTGTCAAAATTTAGTAGTGTAAGTTTAATTGTGTAAATAGTTATGCAAAAACTGAGGTTGGTTTTTTGCGTAATTTTGCGATTATAATATTTTATTGATTTGTAAAATTGTAAAAGTTTTAACAGGCGCTTTGCGGGTGTATTTAAATTTTCTTACACTTAAAGCCTGCATTTTAAATTAATAGGTTTACGGTAAAAACAAAATGAACAGTAAAAAACAAAACAACTATTCAACTCTTTTCTCCGGAAAAAAAATCCTCATAAAAATTATTTTTTCCTTAATATTTACAACAATATTTTCAGCGGCCGCGACGGCTCAAACAGCGCAAATAAGTAAAGTTTTTACGGCCTACCCTACTACCGGTTTAACAAGCCCTATTTATTGCGATAGTCAAATCCCCGGGCAAGAAGTTAGTTTTATCACAACAAATTCCATTAATCCTGTAGGAGTGATTGACCCTACCATAAACTCCGCTCTTATTGAATTTGACAAACCGTTTAACTGGACCTCAGCTTCCGCTGCTTCCGGCACGCCTTTATGGAGCGCCGGGTACAGATATCCCAACCATTGTTTGCAGCTTTGCGTTACGGTTCAATGTTCAACAATATCTGACAATGTGTCGCCTACTCCGTCTTATCCCATACAAACCGTAAGGTTTGAAATTTTTAAATTTTTAGAGCAAAGCAACCCTGAAGATGACAAAGCAACCCCCGCTATCAGAACCATAAATTTGTATCCCACGGGCGGTGTTTACAGATGCGGCGGTTATAAAATAAATGACCCCAACAGTACAAATATATATTGCGACACAGGTGCGGGAACTCCGCCGGCATTACAAACAAGTTGCCCGCATGGCGCTCAGGTCACCGCTTCTACAACAATTAATGACGCCGACAACGTTCTTAGGTTTTGCGCCGCGTGGGACGGGGCTTATAACTTTGACAGCGAATTTGCCAAAACAAACGGAACATTTGGCGTAAGGGCAAGAATACAAACTACTTTCCAGCCGCCTGTAACAATTTCCGAAACTCCTATTGAAATTGACCATGTAGCCGTATATCCCGGTCAAAACCAGCAGCCTATTTTAATTGATGTTACAAACGTCCATTCTGTACGTACGACAGCTACCGTTGTTGGCAACATTGAAGCCGTTGCTACCGAGCCTTATAAAATAAAATACCGCTTGTCTAAAGATGCTAACGTAACGATGAGGATTTTTGACTCAAGCGCAACAACTCCTGTTGATACAAGCAGCACAACCGCTTTAAGAAGAACGCTTATTAATGATGAACCCAGGCTGGGTGAAGGCTCTCCCGACGGCGGGCAATTGCCAAACAACCCTGAAGTTACCGCCACTGTGGAAGAAGAACCTTTTGACGGAAGGGATAACACGGGCCGCTTACTGCCGCCCGGCAACTATTTGGTTGCTATAAAAGCGCAAAAATCGGACGAATGGGGTAATGACGTTTCAGGAGAAAAAACTTATGACCTTACCCTTGATCCTTTAAAATTAACAGACCGTGTTATTACCGGTTTAAACCAAATGTCCACGGCTTATGCGTCTATTTCCTATTTATTAACCGAAGCAGCCACAGTATACTTCCAGGTTTACACTCCCGGCACCACAGTATCAAACGTATATATTGACACCAATCCGACAACCGGCGCGGTAGCCCCCACAGCAGCGGGAACAAAACCCACGGTAACCGGCGGTGTTTTAGTTTATGAAAATATTGAGCAAAAGGGTAAGAGAAACACTGTCAACACCAAGTGGGACGGCACCTGTGGCATGGCGGGAGGCTGTGCTTTCCCAACCGCTATAGGCGGCGGCGCTTATGATTTAGGCCAGTATTTACCTGATGGCAACTATGTGTACGTTATCTGGGCTGAAATACCTTATACAGGCGATACTTATACAAACGCCGCGGGCAACGTTTTCTACGCTGTCAAAACAAGAATGTACCATAACGGTATTATACCTATAGACAGAGGTAATGTTGATATAACAATACAGCCTGTTAAATACTCAACAATGGGTTCAAGCCCTATAGCTTACGGTTTAGACCCGTTTGAATTTAACTATTCAATTTCAAGGGAAGCGCCTACAACGGTTGTTGTTAAAAATACCGCTAATGTGGTGGTAAAAACAATTATTAAAGACCAGGTACAGGTAGCCCAGCAAATGAATCAGTTTAAGTGGGACGGCCTTGACGACTACGGCCGCTATCCTTCACCCGGTACATATTCTTTGGAAGTTACCACCAGAGATCCTATTTTCCCGGATAAAGTTTACTCACAAACTGCTTTATTTCCCATTGATATCTTTAGAGTGGTAGACGTTGCCGACACCCCGCTTTTGGGTGAAACAAATGCCTTTGCCACATTATCATACTCTCTTACCAAAACGCAAAATGTTGATATATATATATATGATAAGAGCGTAAGTATTCCTAATGATATTACGGCAACATGGCCGCCCGTGGGGTTAAACCTTGTTACGGGTGAATATAACGGCAATATGCCGCTTAAATCTTACAGAGGCGTAAAAGCGGGTGAAGGCTTGACAAATACAGAAACTTGGGACGGCACCAATCAGGCCGACGCGAGTCCTGTGGCCGACGGGCAGTATCCTTATATAATAATAGCCTCGTCAACCGCTCCCGGATCGATTTATTATGACGGCGCTTTCCCTGTTGTTTCAATGAGCCCTCAGAATCCTTTTGTGGCAGGCAGCAGTGTGGGCGGTTACGGTTCCATATATTCTTCAGACCGTGTAACGGGCTTTATTAACGTTACCCGCGGCGGAGTTTACTTTGTGCCCGCCTCAATTAAAATTTCAGGCTCAACGCCTAAACTGTATCACTCTACGGAAGTAGTTAACAATGTTCCTTCCTATACTATAGAGTTTACGGTTTCACGCACCGCTCAGGTTGATATTGATATACTTTCAAGAGACGGCAAAGACTGTTACGGCAATCCTATAGCGAGTAACGTTTCACAGCCTGTTTGCCGCACAATTAAGGACAGCGGTTTTAACCAGTTTGGCCTGCAAAATATTTTTGAAGGTAATAAAGCGGCCAGAGTATTCTGGGACGGTAAAGATAATTTTGGCAACTACGTCGCCTCCGGCGCTTACACCGTAAGATTAAGAGCAAACGGCTATCCTTTGGAAGTAAGCAATCCTTCTTTTGTGGGTTCGGAGACGTACTGTTACGAATCGCCCTCTATTATAGGGCACAGAAGATGTACCACTGCTGAACTCGCAACCCCAGCCGGCTTATGTTCGGACGGCAGCGCGGCGCAGGTGTCAGGTACAGCGCCAAACAGAATACTTGTATGTCCTTCCGCTTACGAAGCAACGGAAACAAGGCTTCTTAACGCCAACTTATTCCAAATATTCGACATTTATGTAGAAGATATAGCCGAACGCCAGCAAGTAGGCTTGTTTGCTTACCAGACTTCGGTTCCCATGAAAGTGGGTATACAAATTTTTAAACCCGGTACATATATTAAGGATTATTCCACGGGTGAAGTTGCCAACGGCTCATTTGTTAATTCAAGCTGTTATGAAAACCCGGCCCAGGGCAGCCCTGTTTGTACCCCGGCGCAGCTTTTAGCGCCCAGTTCTTTCTGTACGGCAAGCGGAACATTCGCAAGTATTGAAGGTTCGGCGCCGAACAGAAGAATAACATGTTCCACGTCAAGCTCATCAAGCGAAAAAGACTTGCTTGTTAAAGCCATTGTGGGTATGAGGCCCAACCTTTTATCTATTGAAGATGTTTGGGACGGTAAAGACTTTGCTATGCAAGACGTTCCGGACGGTTTATATCCTTTCAGGTTTGTCAGCGTAACACAGGGTAATACCAACCATATGGACAGTTTTTACGGTACTATCGATGATATAAGAAATATCGCCGACTGGGAAAAATATGCTAACATGCAGCCTACGGAATTTACGGTTGCAAGAGGCGACGGTAAATTTGTCTGCTCGGATTGGGAAAAATCCGTAATCTTCTTCCCTAATCCCATGAGAAGCAATAAAGCATATTTTGAAGTGACAAAGATCCCCGTGCCGGGCGACATGTCCGTTAAGATTTACAATATCGCGGGAGACCAGATAAGGACCCAAAACTACTCTTGTGTTGATAATAATAATAACACTGTCACAATGGGCTCGAGCTTGCGCATACAACCCGATAACGGCGCCCAGGGCGGCACAGCACCTACGGGCGATTTTACAAATCTCAGAAACGCGGAACTCCGCTGCGAATGGGATAAGAAAAACGACCATGGCAGAACCGTTGCCAGGGGTGTATACTTCGGTTTAGTTGAATTTAAAGCGACAGGCGGCGGCAAAGAACATTGCCAAAGAGTTGTCAAAATCTTAATACCATAGGTAAAATGAGAATATGAATAAATACTTTAAAATATTAGTAACTTTGGCAATAACGGTATTGTGTGCTTCGGGATTATATGCCCAATCGGGGGGATATAAAGGTGCGGGTACAAGCGCAAGTGCGTTTTTAAAACTTCCATTCGGAAGCCCCAGGGCGCAGGCTTTGGGTAACGCGTATGTATCTTTAGCTGACGGGGCCGACTCACTTTTTTGGAACCCGGCCGGTATTTCAACGGCTACCAGCAGAGAAGTGCACTTATCGTATCTTGACTGGCTGCAGGGCTATAAGGCAAGGACATTATCTTATATACAACCTATGGGAAAAACAATTATAGCTTTGTCCGGTAATTATATGGACATGGACGGTTTTGAATGGAGAAACAGCCAAGGTACTCCTCAGACGGAAGGCGTTGATGGTGATGTTAGAAACTTTGTCGGCATGGCTTCTATAGCGCGCGGTTTTTTTGATAATATTTTCCAAATTGGCGGTACTTTTAAGTATATTAATGAAAACAACGTCGGCGAACATTACAATAACGTAGCCTTTGACGTAGGCGCTAAACTTGATTTCAATAAAGTAGGTTTAGGCTTTGCGGCTGTTAACTTAGGCGATTCTGACGAAGTTCCCACGGGTTTGCGTGGCGGCGCGCATTTCCAAACAAAGTACTGGACGGTTGTAGGTGAAATAATTAAATATACTGACTACAGATTACAGTATGGCGTAGGTTTGGAAATACATATACCGGAAGATTTGCTGCAAGTTGCCAGGTTTGACTTGCGCGCTGGTTATTACTCACGCGAAGATACCGGCAAAAGTGATGAAAGCTGGACGGAAAAAATCGGTTTAGATAATACTTCTAAAGTTTCTTTCGGTTTTGGTTTATACAGTGATGAAGTTTTCGGCTATGGCACAAGAATTGATTTTGCCATGACTCCGTTCGGCGCCTTAGGCACAACGTATAACGTTGCCGTAGGCGTACAGTTTTAAATAAGAGGCGGCAGCTCTTAAAGGGGAAAATATGAAGCTGTTAAAAACTCTTAAGAGTAGAAGCGGGCAAACCGCTATTGAATATATTTTTACCACTGTGGCGTTGTTTTTTGTGTTTTTGTCTTTTTATATTTTTTATTCAAAAACAGTGCCGTTGCAGTTTGAACAGGGCGCAAAAGTTATACTTACGGTGTATGAGTCAAAAGACTAGATTTATTGAAGTAAAGATTTAAAATTAAACGGAGGATTGTTATGAAATATTTCGTAAAAATGCAAATTGCTTTAGCCCAGCTTAAAAGCAAAAAAGGTCAGGGTACAGTTGAATACTTACTTATGCTTGGCGTAATCGTTGGCGTCGCTCTTATAGCCGGCGCTGCCGTAAAAGCGTTCATGCCTGAGCTTTTTGATAACATCAAAACGAAGATTCTTGGCGGCGTAGGCCAAATGTAATTTACCCCATTATGATACGCAAGCGTGGAGGGCAGACTGTAGTTGAGTTATTGATGATTTTACCGATTTTTATGTTCATGCTTTTTCTTGTTCTTGAACTTGGTAATATCGCCTATCACACGATTATAGCCCACCACGCAGCGTATGAAATGGCAAGGGTAGGAGGCATGGTCGGCGTAACAAGGCCGGGCGCCCCTACGGACAAAGGACGTATAGAAAGCAAACTTAAAGAGCAAAGCGCTTTAATGTTTGCGGGCAGACAGGATAAGATTACTTTTAAAGTATCTTTAGACAGAACAAGTATGGACCCGCAGTCTACTGCGCATCCTAACGAGGACGTTATTGTTGAAGTATATTACCCGGTGCGTTTGGTATTTCCGGGCACAAGTTTTATTTTTGCCGATCCTCCCAAAAGATTGGGCAGGAGAGAGCTTAGAGCGACAGTGAGGATGCCGGTTGAAAGGCCGCTTCTTAACTAAAATTTTATTTTTTAGTGATTTTTATTAACCAGGACTTAGAAGAGGAGTTAAAATGAAAAAAGGTGTATTTCTACCGCTTGTTATAGCTATTTTGGCGGCCGTGGTTTACTTTATAATACTTTTCTCAAACCAGAGCAAGTTTGAAGAAAACAGCAAACTTGAAAGAGTTGTTATCGCTATCAGGGATTTGCCTGAAAGAAAAGTTATTACAAAAGGTGATTTGGGCGTTATTGAAATGCCTAATAAATTTTTGCAAAAGGACGCTTTTACAGTTACAAGAGATTCTGATATAACAAAATTGGAAAATAACCTTGTGACAAGAATAGCTATTCCAAAAGGAAACCAAGTCAGCAAAGCGGCTTTAACCTCACTCAGTCCTGAAGCGGGTTTAAGCGCTAGGGTATCTCCTTTATGGAGAGGTTTTGTTTTAACCGATGTTCCGAGTTCCGTGGCTAACCTTATTAAGCCGGACGATTGGGTTGACGTGCTTTTAACTTTCGACGCTTATATGAAGAACACCGGACAGAAAGAAAAAATTACCGCTACAATTTTACAAAGAATTAAAGTGCTTGGCGTGGGTAATGATTTGGGGCAGGGTATGGACGCTAACCAACTCAGAGCTACCAGAGAAAGAGAAGCAAGCGCTTCAGCTTTTAACGACAGTTCCGCTATCAGCTTGGCATTACACCCCAGGGACGCGCAGTATTTGGCCTTAGCTAAAGAAGAAGGCATAATAACTCTTGTAGTAAGAAGACGTGAGGACCAGGGCGTACATTCAATAGCAATAGCCAGTCTTACGGAAATGTTTAAATAATTACAGGAATATAATAAGATGAAAAATAAAAAATTTGCATCAAAAGTCTGTTTAACAATTCTAGCAGCATTACTTGTAATGCCAGGCGCGCTTCATGCCCGCAAAACAAACCTTGTGTCTGTCAGCGCCGATATCGTTGAGATAAGCGGTTCGATAAACAGCAATATCGGGTTTTCCTGGTACAATATATTTGATTTTGCGGAAAAAGAAATACCGGGTGTTTTGGAAATAGGCTCTTTTGAAAGAAAGACGGCTCTTACAACAAGGTTAAGACTTATGGAAAACGAAGGTAAAGCGCAGATACTTTCTAACCCCAAAATCGTTACTAGAACAGGTACAAACGCCAATATTTCCGTAGGCGGACAAATACCTTTCCCCGAAGTTAACAACCAGGGCGTGGGCACAAGCATGTTAGATTACGGCGTTATATTAAACGTAATGCCTACTATTATTCCAGAACAAAGCAATCTTATTAACCTTCAGGTTAATTTAGAGGTTTCCGCGCCGGACTATTCCCGAACGGTTTCAGTCGGCTCAACAACAGTTCCGTCAATTAACAAAAGAAGGGTTGAGACGCAGGTTGAACTTCACAGCGGCGAAACGCTTGTTATAGGCGGATTAAAGAGTAGCAGCCGTAACGTGTCCGTTGACAGAATTCCGCTTTTGGGCAGACTTCCTTTAATAGGGCTTTTGTTTAGAAACAAAGATACTTTAGACGAACAGAGATCATTGTTCTTATTTGTTACAGTAGAAATAGTGGAGTAACGTCATGTCAGAACTATCGGGCAGAACAGAAGGTAAAGTAATCGCTTTTTCAGGGCCTAAAGAAGGTGCCGGAAGGACTACTTTGCTTCTTAATTTAGCTGTTTTGTGGGCGGGCATGCAAAAACGTCCGGTACTGATAGTTCCTTTAGATCCTTTGGCAAGACAAGAGCATACTTTTTATTTAGATATTAAAACCCCGGTAACTGCTGCGGATATAGTTAAAAGCTTAGGCGCAACCACAATAGCTGTTGCGGGCGGGCTTTTACGTGGTAAAATATCGATGTCACAATACGGCGTGGGCGTGATGCCGCTTGGCAATACAAGAGGCCAGGTGTCTGCTATGAGCCCTAGGATATTAATGCCTATTTTAGCGCGCCTTTCCCAGACTTTTGACATTTTTTTAGATATAGACTCATCTTTCCCCATGCAGTCATTTGCCTTTGACATCGCGGATAAAGTTTTTTGGATAACCCAGGCTACAAGAAACCATTTAAATACAACTGTTAAGATGTTTAACGAATATAAGGAAATGAGTTTTCCTATGGAACGTCTTGACGTTGTTTGTAATATGTATGATATGCCCGGCTCTATAGCGCATGAGGAAGTTGACAGATTTTTTAAAAGTTTGGGAAAAGACGTTTCAGTTTTTTTACCGTGGGACGACAGCGTTATGGCGGCCTCAAACAGGCGTGAGATTGAAGCGGTTTCAAACCCCCATTCAGACTGGGTTAGCGAAGGTCTTAGAATTTTGATTCACAGGATTGAAACGGTAACGCCTTCCATAAGAGATTGGATGAGCAGCGTCTCCGATGAAGATTTTACCGAAGCTTCCAGAGAGATATGGACGGCTCTTGTAGGCGGCGGCGCGGGGGGCGGCGGCGCGGTTCCCAAATTTAACCATGAGGCTACTGCGGAAGAAGAAGCCAGAATGTCTTTTTGGGATGAGCTTAAACAAAGAGTGCATAAAGAAGTTATTAAAGCTTTGGAACTTGAAAGAATTGTTATAAGCGATGAGTCTAACAGCGAGCAAACCAGAAAAAGAGTGGGGGAAATTATTGAGGAAATTTTGCAAAAGCAGCCTAATTTGCAATTTTCAAGGGAGCAGCGCGTAAGGTTCGCCACGGAACTTTTAGATGAAATTTTGGGTTTAGGGCCTTTAGAAGGTTTGATGAGAGACCCTAGCGTTACAGAAATTATGGTTAACTCTTTTGATAAGATTTTTATTGAACAAAAGGGTAAATTAACTTTAACAAAATACAGATTCAGAAATAATGACCAGGTTGTGCAGGTTATTAAAAGAATTGTTGCCCCGTTGGGAAGACGTATAGACGAATCTGTGCCCTTAGTTGACGCGCGTTTAAAAGACGGGTCGCGTGTTAACGCAATTATAGCTCCATTGGCGGTTTCGGGCCCTTCGCTTACTATAAGAAGATTCTCGCAAAAACCTTTTGGCCCGGAAGATTATTACAGATTTGGCACCATCAGCCGCGAGTGTATGGACTTTTTAAAAGAGTGTGTAAAAATCAGGAAAAATATTATTATTTCCGGCGGTACCGGTACCGGTAAAACCACATTTTTAAACGCTCTTTCCACTTATATTCCTTCGGACGAACGTATTATTACCGTGGAAGATACCGCTGAATTACGCTTGCAGCAGGTACACTGGATTTCCTTGGAAAGCAGGCCGGCCAACATTGAAGGAAAAGGTGAAATTACTATTCAGGATTTGGTTAAAAACTGTCTGCGTATGAGACCTGACCGTATTGTAGTAGGCGAGTGCCGCGGCAAAGAAGCGTTGGATATGTTGCAGGCTATGAACACCGGCCACGACGGTTCTTTGGCCACAATCCACGCCAATAACCCTAAAGACGGTCTTACTCGTTTGGAAGCCATGTGTATGATGGGCAGCGCCGATTTGCCTATTTGGGCTATTAGGGAAATGGTGTCATCGGCGGTTAATATGATAGTCCAGCTTTCAAGATTTTCGGACGGGTCGAGAAAAGTTACTTATATTACGGAAATCCTGGGGCAAAAAGACGGGATTATTCACACCAACGATTTATTCAGATACAGACAAACAAGTATTGATGAAGAAACAGGTAAGGTGCAAGGTCATTTTGCCGCTACCGGTAACAAACCGTCTTTTTATGATGATTTTAAATCAAAAGGCATTAATATTGACGAGAGTGTTTTTGCCGCGCCTAATACTCCCGCGCCGCCAAAGGTTAACTGAACATGATAAGAAAAATAATATTTACTTTTGTTTTGGCGTCGATTACAGCGTTTTCTTTTGCGGAGCCTTTTAGCGCGGAAGAAAAACGTCTTATTACATGCGCCCGTGAAAGAATTTATATTATTTACCAAATGTTAGACTCCAAAGTTCCGGTTGAAAGCAAATCTTTTATTTTGCCGGAAAAATGCGGCGGCAGCGAAAAAGCTCCCATAAAAATTCCCAAATGGCTTATAGAAGAACTTCCGTTAATGGACCAGCGCGCTGTTGTTTATAATGAAAAAGACAAGGTTACTCTTACCGAGTCCGACGTGTGGAGGACATCTCTTGCCAATATTTATGAGTTTCTTACAAGGACAGAAGAACTTTTTGATACACAGTCCACAGTAACGCAAGATAAACTTACTTCTGATTTTATTACTATTAAAGCTAATTTTCTTATTTCTTTAGACAGGCTAAACACACCTGTTAAATTGGGCGGAAAAGTTTATTCAATGAAAGACAGTTTCAGCGGAAGGGGCCGTTCTCTAATACCTACGCTGGAACTTATTAACAGCGAGTTTGACAGCGTTATAGAATCTTTTAGCGGGCCTTCAAATTTACGTGAAGACAAATTTAGAAAAGCGGCCGACGCCATAGGCATACTTACAAACAATTTTTACTCACAGTTTTTTTCAACGCCGATTCCTTTGGCGCCGGATCCGAAAGATTATGCCGGCCTTATGGGGCGTAATCTCTTTGGTTGGTTTTTAATAGGATTAAGCACCATTTTGGTTTTTGTGTCAGTGTTGTTTTATGTGGTTTCAATGGAACAGCGCATTAACAACTCTTTTGAGAATTTTATTAAACGCTCCAACGACTGGGCCGAGGACTTTAACAGGCAGTTTATAGCCATTAACGTTAAACATATAGTCGGCACTACAGTTCTTATATTTGCCGTTTTCGGAGCTTTGTTCGGTTACGCCGTAGGCGGTTTTACCGGCGTTATAGTGTTTTTGCTTATTTTAGGTTTGGGTGCCAAAGTAAGTAAAGGCATGCCCGGCACTGTTTTAAAAAATTTAAAAAGAAGGCGCGGTACCAAGATAAACAACCAGTTGATGGACTCTCTTATTTTGCTTTCTAACTCTCTAAAAGCGGGTATGGATATAGTGCAGGCTTTTGAAATGGTTTCAAAAGATATGAAACCGCCTATAGCGGACGAATTTGGGCTTGTTATTAAAAACTACCAGCTGGGTTCCTCTTTCGAGCAGGCCCTCGAAATGATGGAAGACCGTGTGGAAAACCGTCTTTTATCTTACATGATAAAAGCTATTGTTTTACAAAGGCAGGTAGGCGGTAATCTGACTAAAATTTTTGAACGTATAGTCGAAACTATAAGGGAAGAAAGCAAACTTGAGGAGAAACTGCAGGCTATGACCGCGCAGCAAAGAATACAATCTATTGTTGTGGGTATTATGCCTTGGCTTATGATAAGCGTTATGTTCTTGTTCAGGCCTGACGCTATGATAAACTTTTATACAAGCGGTATAGGTTTGATAGTGCTTTTCTTCTGTATTTTCTGGATACTTATGGGTATGAAAATGGTAAGTAAATTAGGGGAAATAAAGGTATAGCCTATGTTTGACCAAATGAAAGAAGTCGGACTTATGATATCGTTAGGCGCAGGCTCCTTTGCGGTGTTTATGCTTGTTATGAGGCTTTTTGCCCCGGAAGATGCTCCGCTCAGCGTTTCAGATATTGAAGCTAAAAGAATGAAAGCCACATCAAGTTTTTCTTCTATCAAGCAAGATACAATGTGGGGCAAATTATGCCTTTATATTTTAGAAGCTTTTAAATTGGAAAAACCTTTAGAGGAGCAGCATCTTTTACTTGGCAGTCCCGCCACTCCGCAGCCTGTAACGATACTTTACCAAAAAATACTTTGGGCAATATTATTACCGATATTGGTTTTACTTGTTTTAAAAAATTTTTTATTTGTAATTTTTATACCCTTGGGTTTTTATATCCCGACAGCGTTAGTTAACAGTAAAATACAAAAACGCCAGCGTGATATGCTTGGCAATTTTTCGACCACTGTTGACTTAGCCGCTCTTATTATTGAATCCGGCTTGGATTATATGACTGCGTTTGACAGAATTATAAGAATAGCCAAAGAGAAAACGGTTTTAGAAGAAGAACTTGATAAAATGTTAAACGAAGTTAAACTCGGTTATTCAAGAAGGGAAGCGCTTGAAAGGCTTGCGAACAGAACGGGCGTGCAGGAAATACGCTCTTTTGTCGGGCTTATTATTCAGTCAGACGAGTTAGGCACAAGCTTGGTTGACTTGCTTAGAAACTTTTCCATAGACTTACGTTTCAGGCGTATGAATAAGGCGGAAAAACTTGCCGCGCAGGCAAGCACAAAGATGTTAGTGCCTTTATTTTTATTTATTTTCCCCACGGTTTTTATTTTAATTTTAGCGCCTATGCTTAAAGATATTATTTCAAGCGGCGGTGTTGGTTTTTAATTATTTCAAAGAGGTTTTCTATGAATAAGAGCATAAGATATTTTCTTGTTATATTAACGGTATGTTTTTTGGCCGGGGCAGTCCACTCGCAAGACAGGACAAGAACAAGAGGTAAGGAAAAGGGCATGATTCTTGACCTCACCAGGTTTTCTTTGGGCACAATGAATAAAACCGAAGACAGAAAACAGTATATGTCCACAATTCAGCTTGAAAAGCAAAGAATTGAAAACTTTACCTTAGGCATAGTGTATGAAAACGCTTTTTTCTTTTACAGAAGAGGCGATTACCAGCGCGCGCATGATTTGGCTATGGCTATTTTAGCGGTTGACCCGGAATTTAAAAATGCTCGCACTTTAGCCGAACAGGCGCACCGTATGGGTACTTTTGGCACTCTTTCCGAGTCTGAGATTATAGCTGCCAAAACGGCCGAAGCCGAAAGACTTCACGCGAACGGCAGACTTGTTGAAGCAAACAGAAAATTTGACGAAATTTTAGCCATCCAACCCAATAACGGTAACGCCAAAAATTGGCAAAGAAAAATCAGTAAAGAAATAGCCCAGGAACATGAAAGAAGGGGCGACGCGGCCTACGCGAAAGGCGATTTTGAAAAAGCTTTGGACCAATGGTACAGCGCGCTTTTAATAAGAAAAGAGGATCCTTCATTGGTTTCCAGAATTGTAAAAGTTGAAAAAGAATTAAAAGACAAAAAACTTACCGCCGCTATGAAAGAAGGCGCTGAATACTATTCAGCTGGTAAGCTTGTGTCTTCTTTTAATGCTTTTCAGCGCGCTCTTAAAATACAGCCCGCTGAGCCTAAAGCCCAAAAATTTTCGGACCAGCTTAGGACGGAAATTGCCCAAGGGTATGTTAATTCGGCCAACAAATTTTATAAATCTGGCAAGTATGACAGCGCAATAGCTAACTGGAACGAAGCCAAAAAATGGGGATATGACGCTAACACCTTGGACGCGGCCATTAAAAAAGCTAGAAACGCTAAAACCGCCTCTACCGCCAAAAAAACCACTAAACCCATTAGCGGCAGCGTTACAAAGCCGGAAATTCCTACGGTTGAGCAGGAAGATCCTTTTGCACAGGATCCTGTTTTTGACGAACCCAATTTCAACGCCCAGCTGCCTACTGTTGAGACTACAAGAGTTTCGGAAGAGAACAGGCGCCTTTCTCAGGAAGCCTACGGCAGAGGCGTAAAAGCCTTTAACGATGAAGATTATGAAACCGCCCGTAAAGAATGGAACACGGCTAAACAGTTAGATCCGGGCAACGCAGACGCGGAACAAGGTCTTAGAAGAGTGCAAGAGATGCTGGAGGTAAGGTAATGCGACTTGGGTTAAAATGGTTTGTCTGTTACGCGGCAACAGCTATTTATGTAATTGTTATAGGAGGTTTTTTCTTCTTTAACATGTTTAAGTTTGTTTTTGACCACAAACTTCAGCAGGAAGTGGCCGAGCAGGTTGTAACCCGTAAACCTACTTTGGCGCAAGGGCTTGCGTCAAATAAACCTATGGTTGACCCTAGCGAACTTTTTCTTTTAACGTCATGGCTTAAAGCGGATGACCGCATACAAAGCATTATTTATTTAAACAGAGACGCCTCCATAAGATGGCATAAGGTAAACCAGTATTTGGGAAAATCTTATGACGATGCCCGTGCTGAAGACGTTTTTTTTACCAATGCGGTGGCCCAGTCTTTTAATACGGGCCGGCCCAGGGTAATAATGTACGGCAACGGCAACTACTATGATATGGCTTTTCCTTTGCGTTCCGCGCAGGATGAAATTATAGGCGTTGTTAATATCCAGGTTTCAAGAGAAAGCGCAAAACGTCTTATTAACGACGCTACTATAAAATACGGTTACAGCGCGTTTATAATTATGGCGCTTATGGGCTTTATTTTAACGGTATTTATTTATCTTAAAATTATTAATCCGTTAAATAGTCTTGTATCAAGTATTGAAACAGTGTCTTTAAAAGAACTTAGGATTCACTTTAAAGAACGCAATGATGAGATAGGCGATGTTGCCGTAGCTGTTAATGAATTTTTAAAACGCGTTAAAAAAGAATTTAGCGGTATAGAAGCGCAGTCCAGGAAAAAAGAAGAAATGGAACAGCTTTGGTGGAAAGCTCTTTTGGCTGTTTCTATAACAAAAGGTTCAAGAGCTTTGGTTGTTGACGAAGATAATAACATTATGTTCGCTAATTTTGAGATTGAAGTTAAAAAAGACGGGCCTTTACACTTGTTAGATATTTTTGACGGGCAGCAAAGCCAGATAATAGAAGTAATCGGCAAAGCTATGGATGAACCGGGCAAAGTATACAGGGGCGAAACAGCTGTAGGAAGTAACAAATTCAGCATCAGGGCCGTGCAGCTGCCCGTTTTGGAAGAAAACCCTAGAACGATGATTGTTTTAGAGCCGGAAAAGTAATAATTTAATTATTAAAATTTGTATCATATATAAATGCTACATGCCATTTAGGAGATAAACATGAGAATAGAAATAAAGAAAATAAGTATTATGTCGCTTCTTTTTTCAGCATTGCCCGTAGCTGTATTTTCAATAATGCTGATAGGAAGTTTTTTGGATATGTTCGCGCCTACAGGTGATTCTTTTGTAAACGCATTGGTTTCCTCTCTTTTCAGGGCCATTGTTAACACTTTAATAGTACTTGTCTGCACATTAATAGGTGCCTTTGTTTATAATTTATTATGCGCTATCGGCCTAAAAGGCATAAAACTTGATTTAGAGGATAAATAAAAAGGGTAAATATGAAAAAAATAGCTTTATTGTTAGCGGTAATTCTTGTTTTTGGCGCTTGCGCTAAAAACAATGTAAAAGAAAATGCGGCGGCTCAGCCCCAAACTCAAGAGGCCGAAGTTCAACCTTTTGATATGATTGTAATTCAAACCTCTGTTGAAAAAGCGGGTATGCAGGATTTAGCTCTTACACAGGGTTTACAGGCTTTTGCGGGCGCTCCGGCAAACGTTACGGTTGTTGATTACGCGATAGCAAAAGAAAGTCTTGACTACGCCGGTTTAGATTTTGATTTTTTGCCTCTTTACTTAGTTAAAAAGACCCCTGAAACAGAAAAAGTTTTTAAACAACATATTGACGCGGGCTATATTAAAACGCACGGCGACTATATTGTTTTTGAAAAACAAACAAGACAAGGCGTTTTTATTAACAGGCCTTTACAAAAAAACCTTCTTGAAGTTTTTGTAATGTCACAATGCCCTTACGGCGCTATGGCTGAAAATAAAATTATTGAAGCAAAAAACGCCGGCAAATTCCCCAAAGATATAAAAGTAAAATTAAGATATATCGTTACAGACATGGGCGACGGTAACTTTAGAAGTCTGCACGGAACCGCTGAATGGGAAGAAAACGTAAGGCAGTTAATTATACATGCAAAATATCCTTCAAAGTTTTGGAAATATCTTGAAATAAGAAATAAAGATTATACTTCCAGCCGTTGGGACGAAGCTCTTAAAAAAGCGGGAATCCCCGTAACATCAATTGATGCTAATTGGAAAATGGGCGTTGAACTTCTTAAAAAAGATGCTAAATACGCACAGGAAGTAGGTGTAAGCGGTTCCCCCACATTTTTATGGGAAGGACGAACATTGCTTGACTTTGGCGGTATAGCTGAAATTAAAGGGTTGGAATTTATGAACCCGCAAATTGCTAGCGCAGGCGCTGCTGCGGTTCCCCAAGGCGGAAGCTGCCAATAGCGGTTTAAATCTAAGCGGTTTTAAACCTTAAGTATTTTAGAAAAGGGGGCTGCGGCTCCCTTTTTAGATTTTTATAAGTTTTACGGATGGTTATGTATAAAGGTAAATCAAAAACATTATTTTGGGCTATTGTAAAGGTGCTTATGCTTGCCGCTTTGCTGCCTGTAATAATGCTTGGCGTTTATATGGTTGAAATGGATTCACGTATGATTAAAGCGGAGCTTTTGGAAAAACAAAGCATAATGAACGTGACCATAGAAAGTAATGTGCGTGGGTATCTGGGAAGAAAAAGGGGATTTTTGCGTTCTTTTATATCAATACATGATACCTTTTCCGAACATTCCGGCATAAATAAAATGGACTTATCTCTTCTTATTTCAATGAATGAGGACGCTGTCGCAGCTGCGTTTATGGATGTTAACGGAAATATAAAAGAAGAAGTGGGCGATGTTAACTTAGCTTTTACCCGCAATGGTGAATTTAACGCGATAAGATACTTAACCCTTAATAAAAAAGAAGACTACGTGGGTGTTATTACCCGTGAAGATAACAAGGACACTATGTTGATTGCCGTGCCTTATGTGTATAACGGTAAGTCAAAGGGCGCGCTGATAGCCAGGTTTAATATTACGGAGATGGTAGAAGGCATTGCGGAATATTTTGTAGACGGAGTTTTTTACGCTATTTTTACCACTGACGGAAATATCGTAACTTCTTCCGGCCCTGTAAGCGAAGATGTTAAAAGGATTATGGCTTCTTCACCCGGAAAAAGAAACAGTGAGATAAAATTCTCGGACGGAAGAAGATATCTTGTTACAACAAGTATAATAAGCGCCACGGGCTGGATAGTGTATGTTCAGCAAAGTTCCAAAAGCTGGACGGCTATTATTTTAAAAGATTCCCACGCTTTGGGTGTAATTTTTATAATGGCGGTTGCCGTAATTATTTTAATAGTGCTTTTAAGTAAAATAGCCATAAAGCCTATTATAGAACCTGTTAAAATTTTACAGGAATCAGCTACTCTTTTAGGCAAAGGTAATTTTGATTATCTTCCTAAGCTTGAAAATATGCCCTCTAATGAAGTGGGTGATTTGGGACGGGCTTTCGTAAGCATGGCGGAAAGTCTTAAAAAACAACGCGAGGAAGTTGCCAAAGCGGAAAAAGAACTGGCGGACACAAACGCTATTTTAGAGAAAAAAGTTGAAGAACGCACCAAGCAGCTTGGCAAAGCGACTGACGCTTTAGTTAAAAAAGAAAGGCTTGCCGCTATAGGGGAAATGGCGTCTATTATCAGTCATGAGATAAGAAACCCGCTTGCTGTTATAAGCAATTCAACGCATCTTATACGCGCTATTGTAGGGGAGGAAAACCCCAAACTTAAAAGACAGTTTGATATTATAGACAGCGAAGTAAGGCAGGCCAACAGAATTGTTGAAGAGGTTTTAGGCTACGCCAGAGACCGCAAACAAAATATTACACGCGTGGATTTGAACTCATATTTAAAAGATATCGTTACTACCCATCCATTGCCGCAAGGTATAAGAATTGTTCAGAATTATGATGAAACTCACCCTGCCGTTAACATAGATTCTGAGGAAATTAAACAGGCCGTGCGTAACCTAATAACTAACGCATTTGATGTTATGCCTGACGGCGGCACATTAAATATAGGAACGAAAGCAGGCAAAAAAGTTGTTTGTTTATATGTGTGCGACGAGGGCACAGGTATGGGGGAAGATACTTTGCTTAGAATATTTACGCCGTTTTTCACTACCAAGGCGCGTGGCACCGGGCTTGGTTTAGCCGTGGTAAAAAAAGCGGTATCAAACAACAAAGGTAAAATGTTTGTTGAAAGCGAGCCTGACCAGGGCACTAAATTTAAAATATATTTAAAGAGGGCAGAGTAATGGAAGAAACTCAAATAAAAATATTGGTAGTTGACGACGATAATAATTTAAGAGAAACACTTGCCGACCTTTTGGAAATGGAGGGCTATTACGTATACCAGGCCGCCAGCGGCAAAGAGTGTATGGACATAGTTTCAAGCGAATTTTTTAATATTATAATTATGGACTATAACCTGCCTGATATGACGGGGCTTGATATTATTAAACAAATAAGAAGCTTTAATACCGAGACGCAGATTCTTATGGTTACCGCGCATGCCTCTCTTAACGCTATGATAGGCGCCATGCAGGAAAGCGTGTATGATTTTTTAATTAAACCCGTTGATTTTACTTATTTAAAAAGAACTATTAAAAGAGCTTTGGAAATTTTTCATCTTGAGCAAAGCAACAAAGAACTTTTAGAACAGCTTAAAAAAAGTAATGAGGATTTGAAGAAGCTTGATAACATAAAATCAAAATTTTTCTCAATAGTTTCGCATGACTTGTCTAATTCCTTAATGACTTTAAAAATGAGTTTTGACATGCTTAAAAAGAAGCTTGTGTTAGATGAAGACCAGGAAAAAAAAGCCGGGTACATGCGTGAAAGTATAGACCAGATTGAACATCTTATAAGAGATTTGGTTGACTGGGCGGCAATAGAAAAAGGCAAGTTAAGAATAGATAAAAAAAATATGGAGTTAAGCTCCGTTATAAGAAACATGGTTGCTGTATTTAAGGAAAAAGCCATGGTTTCGCGCGGAGTAAACGTTGTTTTTGACACTTCCGGAGACATGATGGTTTTGGCAGATGAAAAAAGGATTAAACAGGTAATATCCAATATCTTGGAAAACGCTTTAAGGCATAGCCAAGATAACGGATTGATAGAGGTAATTGTAAGTAAAGTTGACTCAAAAAATGCTAAAGTATCAATTAGAGATACTGGAGACGGTATAGACCCTGCGGACGCTCCCAAATTGTTTGACAGTTTTTCCCAAATCGGAGAGAAGGGAAAAGTGGGCAGGTTGGGGCTTGGTTTATCGATATCAAAAGATATTGTTATTAACCACGGCGGGAAGATTTGGGCTGAAAGCGAAGGTCGCGGTAAAGGCACTGCGTTTAGTTTTACCTTGCCGCTTATAAACAATTAAACTATAAATACGGAGTTTAAAAATGGCAGAGAAAAAGAAAAAAATAAGAGTGGTTATTGTTGACGACCAAACACTTTTCAGGGAAGGCATTAAGGACGTTCTTACCGGCGAAAAATGGTTAGAAGTTGTAGGCGAAGGGTCGGACGGGGAAGAGGCTGTCGCTTTAGCCAAAAAACTTAAACCCGACGTGATTTTAATGGATATCAAACTGCCTAAACTTGACGGTATAAGCGCCACTCGTAAAATAAGGGAAGATAATCCCGCTATAAATGTGCTTATGTTATCAAGTTTTGAGGATGAAGCCCATGTTATTGAGGCTATTCAGGCCGGGGCCAACGGATATTTATCTAAAATGTTACCCGCATCGGAGCTTTTAAATTCCATTAAAACATTTACAAGCGAAGGACTTATGATTCCGCAGCAGCTTATGGGTAAACTTCTTCACGGTCTGCGTAAGATGGGAGACAACGGCACTCCGTCCCAGGCGCTTCTTACAAGGACGGAAATTAAAGTTATCAGCCTTTTAGGCAAAGGGCTTAGCAATAAAGAACTTGCGACGGAACTTAGTTGCAGTGTTAAAACAATTAAAAATCACTTAAACAGCGCGTTTCACAAACTTGGCGTGGGTAGCAGAACGGAAGCTGTTGTTAAGGCTATAGAAAAAGGTTTAATATCCTCGGAAGACAGCAGGATTTTATAACGGATGTTTATGGCAAGTATTAAAAAGTTTATTAAAGCGGTGTCCGGAAACAAAGGGCAGAACACGGTAGAGTTCATGCTCATGATGGGCACTATTGTTACTTTAATATTAACTTTTTTTACCTTATTCCATGAAAAACTTGCGGGCATGTTTTTTTTCCTGGTAGGAGGCATACTTGGTTAGTTTAATAAGCGCGGCGGTGCGCAAAACGGTTTTTAATAAACGGGCGCAGTTTGTGCTGCCCGCTGTTTTGCTTGTGCCTATTGTGCTGCTTGTTATTTATCTTATTTTTGAAACTGCCAAACTATCAAGGGAAAAAATAAGGCAGCAGTTCGCTTTAGATTCCGCCGCCTTTGTGGAATTACAACCGGCGGTAACTTATTTAAACGCCACTTCTTATATTAACGCCGCTTTTCCTTACAGAATTTTTAGAGAGAATATGAGTACGCCTATTAAAGCGGATATACATCGCGGCGGAGGGGAAGACCTTACCGTGTATGACTGGTTCTACAGGGCGGGCGCTTTTCCCGGCGCGGCCGATAAAAATAATGCGGACGCATACCAGCCTAAAGATTCCGACCAGGAATGGAACCTCCGTTACGCGGAGGGTACAAGAACGGACTGGGAAAAAGAAGACCCCGTTCCTGCAGGAGATTCTGAAGTTGTGCTTACGGACCCTGAAATATCGGACAAATATTTCGTAGGTATGGATTTACTTATTGAAAACTTGTATCTTTACAGTATTGTTTACGGTATTTTAGGCGATACTTTTGAAAACCAGGGTAAAATTTACGATAAAATAAGCAAGGATGGCATGTTTTTTAAAAAATCCTATTATTTAAATACCGGAACATGCAAAGAATCAGAATGCGGCAAAGAAGGCGCGCGCGCTTTTCAGGACGTTGGCGTTAAAATTTTGCCTTTTACCATAAAAAATTTAAAACTAAACCATGCCTATCTTCACATTGCAGGGCAAACTACTTACCATGGCGGTAAGGAGCCTAACCCTGTTGTTATTAAAGCGTCAACAATAGCGGGGGAGGGAAGAGATTCTCTTTTCCAATTCGGTTACTTGGACAGCTCTTCAAGGCGCGTGCTTAGAAAATTAAGAAGCGGGATTGATGTCGAACAGTCTTTTACGCCGCCGGCAAACTATTTCAACGTTGATTTAAAAAGATATAAACCGCGTGTGCACGTTAAGGTTTATTTACAGTGCCCCGCCGGCAGCAATAACTGCGTTTGGCCCAGATCCACGCCGAAATACCAGTTGAGGATGACGCCATGAGATTAGCAAATATCTTTAACAGACGGGGGCAGGCAACCACGGAAGTTGTTTTATTATTTCCGCTGTTTTTAATTTTTATTGTTTTTATGGCTAAAATTTTTGCGCTTTTGGTGCTTGTGCAAAAAATGGAAATAGCTTCGGCCTACGCAGCCAAACGCTGGCAGCTTGAATCTCATTCAAACATTGATTACGCTACGGGCTGGGACAATAGTTTCCTTTTAAAAGACATACAAAAAAAGGTTGAGGACTATATAGGCTTTAACAACCGCGCGATGAAAGATTTTATGAGCCTTAGAAGCGTAAAAGTTAATATTGAAAGAACGCAGGTTTGGAACGAGGTAAAAATTACCGTAAACACACAACCCGCGCAGATAGCTATTTTATGTAAATATGACAAGCAGGTTGTTTGTAGGGACCAAGCTATAAGGGACAATTGTTTGCGGGGATATAATTATTTATGCGAATCCGGCGGGCAGATGGAAGTAAAAAAATTCGTTCCTACAAGAGGCCGCCCCGTGCAATTCCAACTGCCTGTTAACAAAAGGAAATAATAAATTATTAATAAAAAAAGCCCCCTTTACAGGGGGCTTTTTTTGTAAACAAATTATATTAATTGAACGGGCTTTTGTGTCAAACAAGAAAAGGCGCTAATATAAATGCCAGCGCCATCCCTAAACTGTAACTGGCTATTTTTGTTACAAGCCCTACCATAACAGCGTCGTGCAATAATATTTTTTTCCTGTTTAAAA
The DNA here is from genome assembly GCF_000020145.1 of Elusimicrobium minutum Pei191. Taxonomy (NCBI): domain Bacteria; kingdom Pseudomonadati; phylum Elusimicrobiota; class Elusimicrobia; order Elusimicrobiales; family Elusimicrobiaceae; genus Elusimicrobium; species Elusimicrobium minutum. The sequence continues at coordinate 1,290,578 of NC_010644.1, read as the reverse complement.
TATATACAACAGATATTTCAAATATAAGCGCTATAACCCAGACCATATAGGATTCCGGTATAAAAATTGGCAGCCAAAACCACGCGAGAGGTATTGAAATTAAATTGGCTATTAAAACGGCCCATACTATTTTTACGGGTTTTTTCATTACTTTTATAAATGCAAGCGCGGCCAGTATTTCAATAATCAGAGTTACCGCCATTGAGAATATGGTATCCGCCCTTAAAAGCTCGGGGCTGCTGTTTGCGGCTTCTAAAAAAGTTACGTTAAGGCTGTCGTGGTTTACTTCAACAATAAAATCGGAAAGAATTTGCTCCTGCCCTTTGAAAACGCCGCTTTGTCTTGTTTTTCCGTCTGAAAAAGTAATCGACAGTTTGCCGTAAGAAGCAAAGTCATAAAGCAGAGCGCGGCATTCTGTCTTGCTGCAATAAAGTTTTTGTATGCCGTAAGCACCTAAAGGTTTGCCTTCCTGGCAAAGGTAATCGTCACAAAGTATAAGGTCCGATTTTTCCGGCACTATTTCTAAAGGTTTTTGCGTGTTAAATTTAAAAGTAAAATCAATGGCGGGGTTTGGAAAAAAATCCGCTTTTGCCGCTATCGCAGTAATTATAAACAAAACAAATAAAATTCTTTTCATAAGGTACCATTCGTGTATAAAAGTCTTGATTTATTATATCATTATATAATAAGAATTTTTATAAAAAGAGGAGTCAGACATGTTTAATAAAAATGAATTGAAGAAATACGCAGAGATCATGGTATGGTCGCTAAAAAAAGCAAGGACGGCGCAATTTAAAAAGTATGACTCAGTTCTTGTCCGTTATGATATAGCATCCGCCCCGCTGGCCGAGGAAATTAACAGAATTTTACTTGCCGAAAGGCTTAACCCTGTTATGCAGGTACTCAGTTCCGAAAACATAACAAAGGATTTCTACCAAATTTCTGACGATAGCCAACTTAAATTCATGCCAAAATGGCAGCTTGAGATGCAAAAAGGCATAAACGGACTTATTGCTCTGCGCGCGCCGGCCAGTTTGGATCACTTAAAAGACGTTGATCCTAAAAAAATGTCTTTAACAGCGTTGGCAAGAAAGCCCGCTAAAGAAATTTTAGATAAACGCGAGGCGGAAGGTTCCTTCGGGTGGACGCTTTCCACCTATCCTACCCAAGCGCTTGCCAAAAAAGCGGGGCTTAGTTTAAAAGAATATACAAATCAAATAAAAAAAGCCTGTTACCTTACGGATGCCAACCCCTTAAAAACATGGGAAAAAATTTATAAACAAATGGAAGAGGTAACTAAGTGGCTTGAGTCTTTAAAAATAGACACTATTAATATGCAGTCTAAAAGCATGGATTTAAATGTTCTCTTGGGTGAACAGCGCAAATTTTTATCAGCGCGCGGTTGCAATATGCCTTCTTTTGAAATTTTTACCTCGCCCGATTGGAGGGGAACGGAAGGAGTATATTTCGCAGATATGAAATCTTTTAGAAGCGGGCAGATAATAGAAAATATAAAAGTGGAGTTTAAAAAAGGGCGCGTAATTAAGGCAAAAGCTTCAAAAGGGGACGATTACCTTAAAAAAATGATAGCTATGGACCCGGGCGCCGCTCAAATAGGCGAATTTTCTTTAACGGATAAACGTTTTTCTAAAATCGACCGCTTTATGGCGGATACTTTGTTTGACGAAAACTTTGGCGGCAAAAACGGCAACAGCCACATAGCTTTAGGCGCCAGCTTTGCCGACAGCTTTAGCGGTGACGTTAAAAAACTTACAAAAGCTAAAAAGAAAGCGCTTGGGTTTAATGACTCATCGCTTCATTGGGATATTATAAATACGGAAGATAAAATTGTTAAAGCAAAAGTAAAAAACGGTAAAACGGTTACTATATACGAGAAAGGAATGTTTAAATATTAAAAAAGCCCCGCTTTAAAGCGGGGCTTTTTTATGATATATTTATTTTCTTTTTAATTTGGAAAGCGCAATCGCCGCGCCGAAAATTCTGCCCCAGGTGCTGTTTAAAGTGCATGCTATATTTTCAAGCAATTCAAATGTTTTGCTGGTTCTTTCAACTTGTTCATTGGCGTTTAAAACAAGCAGTTCAACCGCTGTAGCGGTTTCTTTGGCCTGGATAAGAAAGCGAATGGCAAAAATTATCAAAATAACAAGCGCTGCGGTAAGAATTCCTGCGCAAATTTGGTAAACCAACATAAAAACCCCCGGTAAATAAAATGTTTATTTTCTATATTAAACAAGTTTAACACGGGCCAGTCAACTGGTTTTTAAAGGTAAATAAAATGCTAAAATATAAAAAGGGCTGTTTTTGGGGGCTTTAGACGGTATTTTTAAAAATAACCGTGTTTATAGAGTTAAATTGTATAGGGGATTTGCAATTTATAGCCATATTTGTCAAAATTTAAACAGCAACTACAATAAATTCAATACAATAAAAGTTTTAACAGGGTTAAAAACTTTAAAAGTGTGCAGACTTACTGACACAGCTTTTAAATTTTAGCGGGTTTTGTTTTTAGAGGCGTTTTTATAAGCGCCAAAAACGGATTTAGTTTATAATACAGAAGAGGAAGCAGCCCTATGCCAAAGTCAGAAATCATAAAAAATATTGTAAAGAGAGACGGAACCAAACAAAAATTTGACGCCGCTAAAATAACAAAAGCTATTTCAAAAGCCGGCCAGGTTACAGGCGAATTTGGCGAAGATGTCGCTTCCAAACTTACAATAAGAGTTATTAACATAATTCAGCAACTTTATTCGGACAGCGTACCCACGGTTGAAAATATACAAGATATCGTTGAAGACGTTCTTTTAACTTCCAACTACCACAAAACCGCAAAATCTTACATTATTTACAGGGAACAGCATTCCAAAATAAGGGAAATACATTCAAAATTTAACGTTGATTTGGTTGAGCAATACCTTAAAAAGATGGACTGGCAGGTAAATGAGAACAGCAATATGAGTTACTCTTTACAAGGGTTAAACAACTATATTTCCTCAGAAATCAGCAAGGTTTACTGGCTTAATAAAATTTACCCCGAAAATATAAGACGCGCGCACCAGACAGGCGCGGTTCACTTGCATGACCTTGGCCTTTTGGGAGCTTATTGCGTGGGCTGGGACTTGCAGGACCTTCTTACCAGCGGTTTTAAAGGTGTAAGCGGAAAGGCGGAATCACGCCCGGCAAAACATTTTCGCACGGCTTTAGGCCAAATTGTAAACTTTTTTTACACTTTGCAGGGTGAAAGCGCCGGCGCACAGGCATTTTCCAACTTTGACACGCTTTTAGCGCCTTTTATCTATTACGATAAGCTTTCTTATACGGAAATTAAACAGGCTTTGCAGGAATTTTTGTTTAACGTTAACGTTCCTACCCGCGTGGGGTTCCAAACTCCGTTTACTAATTTAACAATGGACCTTAACGTTCCTTCTTATTTTAAAAACCAGCCTGTAATTATAGGCGGACAGTTGCAGGATAAAACGTATGGTGAATTCCAAAAAGAAATGGACTTGCTTAACAAAGCTTTTCTTGAAATTATGCTTCAGGGCGACGCTAAAGGTCGTGTTTTTACCTTTCCTATTCCTACATACAACATAACCAAGGATTTTGACTGGAATAATTCCGAGCTTATTCCTTTGTGGGAAATTACCGCTAAGTACGGTATTCCGTATTTCGCTAATTTTATTAATTCCGACATGAGCCCGGAAGATGCACGCTCCATGTGCTGCCGTTTAAGAATTGATAACAGGGAACTTATTAAAAGAGGCGGCGGCTTATTCGGCTCCGCTCCGCTTACGGGTTCAATAGGCGTGGTTACAATTAACATGCCCCGTTTGGGTTATGTATCTAAAACGGAAGAGGAATTCTTTAAAAATTTAGCCGGCCTTATGGATATAGCCAAAGACAGCTTGGAAATTAAACGTAAAATAATTGAACGTTTTACCGAGGGCAATTTATATCCTTATATGAGATTTTATTTAAGAACCGTAAAAGAACGTTTTAACCAGTATTGGAAAAACCATTTTTCAACAATAGGCTTAGTCGGCTTAAATGAAGCCGCGTTAAACCTTTTAGGCGTTGATTTGGGTACGGAAAAAGGCCGCGCGTTTGGCGAAAAAGTGCTTGATTTTATGAGAGAGCGCCTTATTTCCTACCAAAAAGAAACAGATAATAACTATAACCTTGAGGCCACGCCCGCGGAAGGCACCTCATACCGTTTGGCTAAAATTGATAAAGAGCAGTTCCCCGACATTATTACGGCTAATGAAGCCCATTATAAAGAGGGTAAAGCGCCTTTTTACACCAATTCAAGCCAGCTGCCGGTTAACTACAGCGACGATATTTTTGAAATACTGGACTTGCAAGATTCAATGCAGGCCAAATATACGGGCGGCACGGTAGTCCATATTTATATGGGTGAAAAGGTTAAAAATATTGAAGCCCTTAAAAAGTTTATTAAAAAAGTGTGTGAAAATTACCAACTGCCTTATTTTTCAATTACGCCCACGTTTAGCGTGTGCCCCAAATGCGGTTATTTGGAAGGGGAACACAAAGAATGTCCTAAGTGCAAAGAACAGGCCATTGAGGATATTGAACGCAGAATTAAAGCTATTGAGGAGCAGTTGTTTTCACCCGGCAGCGCCTCATAAGGCCCAAGCTTAGATGTAAAACCGCGCTTAAAATCCGGTTTTTAAGCGTTACTTTTAACCGGAAAACAATAACCCAAAATTAAGGTTGTTTATTTTAGGAAAAAAGTATAGAATTATAACAGGTTTTAAACCACGGTATTTTAGAGCCTGATTTCAAAGACGGGGGTCTTAATTATATGACAACACAAGAAAGAACAAATTTAGTGCAGGAACTTAAAGAACTTAACGCACTTAAAGCGGAAGTAAAAGGCTCAAAATGTGAGGTTTATTCAAGAGTTTGCGGCTATTTGCGCCCGACATCTAATTGGAACGATGGCAAAAGAGAAGAATTTGGCATGCGCAAATTCATGAGCGTTTCAAAATAATTTTTCATATTACCCGCCCTTCTTGGGGGCGGGGTAGTTAGACATTTCACTGCGGACGTGTATTTTTCTACCTTAACGCTAACAAAGTAAGCGCTTTTGTACAGTTGGGATTTATTCCCATGATTAACGCCGCTCCAACACGCGGTAAGAGGATAAAATGAAAATCGGCGGACTTATTAAAACATCTTTGGTTGATTATCCCGGGCTTGTTTCGGCGGTTATTTTTATGCAGGGCTGCAACATGCGCTGCCCTTACTGCCATAATCCGGAGCTGGTTTATCCCAATATGCTGCTTGAACCTTATAACGAGGACGAGGTTTTTGCTTTTCTTGAAAAAAGAAAGGGTGCCCTTGACGGCGTTGTGGTAACAGGTGGGGAACCTGCCGTGCACGCTGATTTGCCTGAATTTTTAGCTAAAATTAAAGCTTTGGGCTATAAAGTTAAACTTGATACAAACGGCACCATGCCCGACATGATTGAAAAGATACTTAAAAAAGGGCTTATTGATTCAATAGCTATGGACATTAAAGCTCCTTTTTCTAAGTATAATGAGGCTGCGGGCGTAGCGGTAAATATTGAAGATATTTCAAAAAGTATGGCTTTAATTGTTGCAAGCGGCATTGATTATGAGTTTAGAACAACTTACGATAAATCCATTTTAACAGAAATTGACATTAAAGAAATAATTAAAAATGTACCAGATGAAAAACATTTTACTTTACAGGAATGCATTCCTTTAAACGGAGAAAAAGATATTTTAAAAGTACAGAAGTAAATTTGCTAAGTGTAAACTTAGTTTTAACCTTAAAAGAGGCGTTTAAAAAACGTCTCTTTTTTTATTTACGGGTTTGCGGGGTGCTTTTATATATGCTATAAATTATATATAGGTAAAGCTATGACTACTATAATTTTTATTTTGGTACTTATTCTTCTATCTTTGGCGGCCATAGATTTTTTTGCTAAGGGCCGGCTGAGCCGCTTGCACACGCAAAATGTGCGTATTCCCGAAACAAGCGACCATCCGGAAGGCTTTTTGCAAAAATCCACCCCGGCGTTTTTCCTTTTTGACCGTTATCGAAACGTTAAAACAGAACTTAAAAAGAATTATGTGCTGGAGCTTGACGGCGTAACCTATTACGGCGGCAGGTTTGAAGGCGGGGAAACTAACAATAAATGGGCTTTTAATATAATTGTAGTGCAAAATAAGCAGCCTTTACCCGTTTTCCTTATAAGGCCTAAATTAAAATTTAATATTTACAGGCCTAAAAACACGATTCTTACGCATGACTCGGAAATAGACGGTAAATATTATATAACTTTCCCTGATAAGGTATTAGCGCCCGAGTTTTTTGACGCTGATATGAAAAAGCAGCTTGCCGCAAGCGACCGCCTGATAGTGGAGTCACTGGGGAAGAAAATGCTTTTCGCGTTCCCGGAAGGTGTTGAAAGTAAAAACACTCCTGAAGATTTGCAGTATTACGCGCAAACGCTCTATCCTGAAATGGTGCGCAACGCGTCTTCCATGGACAGTAAATCATTTGCTAAACTTGATATTCATTTAAGGAAGTATGTGCTAGCCACTAAACCGACGGTTTGGTTCTATATGTTGGCGGTTTTAGTTGTTGGGGCTATAGGGGTTTGGGTGATTGATTTGTGCCCGTTTATTAAATAGGGCTTTGGTATATTCTGTAAACTCTGTCTGATTTTCTGCAGCCTGTTTCCGTAACAACATTTATTATGTCTTTGTTATCTTCAAGCATCCAGCTTAACTCAGCTTTACCGTAACCTACGTCAACACCGTGTTCAACAATGTCTTTTATAAGTATAAGTTCAACGCCTCTGTGCCTGTATTCGGGCAGCACCCCAAGCATAATTAAACGGACGTCTTTTATTTTTTTCCAGGCAATTAAACCTTTAATAAGTTTAAAAGGGTTTAAAATAGTGCCTTTTAAAATCTTTAACATATGGTTCATGTTAGGTATTGCTATGTAAAAGCCTACGGGAACGCCGTTAATTTCTGCTACGCAGGTTATTTTAGCGTCCGCAATCATTTTTAACTGTTTGGCGGTGTTAAGTATTTCAGCTTCGCTTATAGGCAAAAAACCCCAGTTTTGGGCCCAGGCCGCGTTATAAATGTGGCGCACAGTCATAATTTCGGCGTTAAGGTTTTTTAAATTTATTCTGCGCAGTTTTATGTCTTTACTTCTTAAAGCTCTTGCAACTATTTTTTCAAAACGCGGGGTAAACTTATCCGCCGCTACTCTTTCAAAGGCCAAAAGGTCTTTTGCTTTTACAAAACCTTCAGCTTCCATAAGTTCCGGGTAATAAGAAAAATTATAGGGCATCATTATAAAAGGGTCTTCATCAAAACCGTTTACAAGCATGCCGCAGGTATGGTTGGTAGAAGGGTTAAACGGACCTTTTATAACGGACATGCCTTTTTCCCTAAGCCATTCTTTGGCGGCGTTAAATAAAGCTTTGCTTACCTGTTTGTCGTCAATACATTCAAAAAATCCGAACATGCCCGTTCTTTCGCCCCAGTATTCAATGTGGGTGTGGTTAATTATAGCGGCAATACGGCCGGCGATTTTGCCATCCTTATAAGCTAAAAAAAGCTGTTTGTGGGCGTGTTTCCAAAAAGGGTCAGAGGTTAGGGCGTGCTTAGCGTCCATTTTAAGTTCGCCTATCCAAAATTTATCATTTTTATATAAATCGTATTGGAAATTAATAAAATGTTTAAGATTTTTTTTGCCGACTTTAACTATTTGTATGCTCATATATTTAATTATATAATAAAAACAATTTTTAGTTTTACTTAGGATTTCGCTAGTATCAAAATAAAAAAACCTCCCGTTTAACGGGAGGTTTTTTATTTAAATATTTTTATTTTATAAGGCCTAACGCTTTGCCCGCCGCAGCGAACGAAGCTATAATTTTATCTACTTGTTCGTCTGTATGAGTAGCCATAAGAGTAACTCTTATAAGCGCCCTTCCTGGAGGAACGGCCGGACTTACCACAGGATTAACAAATATACCCATTTCATTTAATGCTTTCCACATTTTAAAGCAGTTTTCATTACTGCCTATAATAACGGGTAAAATAGGGGTTTCGCTTTCGCCAAGATTAAAACCCAGCTCGGATAAACCTTTTTTAAGTTTTTCCGTTTTAGCGAAAAGGCTGTCCCTGCGGGAGGTATCATTTTCAATTAAATCTAAAGCTTTGGAAATTGACGCCACGCATACGGGCGGCAAGGCGGCAGAGAATATTTGGCTGCGCGCGTTATGGCGTAAATAGTGTATGATGTCAGCGTCGCCCGCTACAAAGCCGCCTACGGTGCCGAAAGTTTTTGAACAGGTGCCGACAACGAGGTCAACTTCCCCGTTTTCCAAACCAAAATGTTCGCAGGTGCCTCTGCCGGTTTTGCCTAAAATGCCGGTGGCGTGTGCGTCGTCAACAATAATTTTTGCGCCGTATTTATTAGCTAATTTTACAATTTCGGGTAAGGGACATATATCGCCTTCCATGCTAAAAACGCCGTCAACAACAATCAACTTGCCCGCTTCTTCGGGGATTTTGGCCAAAACTCTTTCCAAGTCGGCCATATCATTATGCTTAAACCTTACCATTTCGCCTTCGGAAAGTTTTACGCCGTCTAAAATGCTGGCGTGGTCAAGTTTGTCTACTATAGCGTAATCGCCTTTTTTAAGTAAAGCGCTTACAACGCCCAAATTCATTTGGTAGCCGGCGGCAAAAATAAGAGCGGCTTCTTTTCTTTTAAATCTTGCGATTTGCTCTTCAAGCCGGTCATGATAAATTGTGTTGCCGTTAAGCAGTCGCGATCCCGCGCAGCCCGTGCCAAATTTTTCCACAGCTTCTTTGGCGGCTTTTTTCATTTCCGGGTCGTTTGCCAAACCGAGATAATTATTTGATCCCGCCATAATAAATCTTTTACCGTTCAACATGACCTCGGGGGCCTGTGCGGATTCTATAGGCTGGAAATAACCGTAAATTCCCATTCTCATAGCCATTTTTGCGTCTTTCCAATTTCTGCATTTTTCCAAAATATCAGCCATATTTTTCTTTCACCTTACAATGAATATTACTTATTAATCTTACAAATTGTATTTGTGGTTGAACGCCCTTTAAGAAGCGGAAACCTAACGACTTTTTTAGCGTATTCCCTGCCCACAATATCTTGCGCTTTATAATCGCCGCCTTTTACAAGCACGTCGGGTTTTACAAGTTTAATTAAATTTAAAGGAGTGTCTTCATTAAAAAAAGCCACAGCGTCAACAGACTCTAAACCCGCTGTCACAAGCGCTCTGTCGGCTTGTTTGTTTATAGGGCGCGACGGCCCTTTAAGGCGTTTTACAGAAGCGTCCGTGTTAAGGCCTAAAACAAGCACGTCGCCTTTGCTTTTTGAAAATTCCAAAACACTTACGTGCCCGGCGTGCAAAATATCAAAACAGCCGTTGGTAAAAACAATTTTTTTACCCGCTTTTCTGTTTTTTGCGATAAATTTTTCTAATGCGGGTTTTGTAAATATTTTATTTTTTGCTTTCATCTTCTTTAAATATCCTTTCCAAAAGGCCCGTGTCCATATTACCTGATGCGAAATCCTTATTATTTAAAATTTTATTATGCACCGGGATGGTTGTTTTAATACCGCCGATGTGAAATTCCGATAAAGCGCGCTTGGCTCTTGAGATAGCTCTTTCGCGTGAAGGAGCCCAAACAATGAGCTTGGCGATTAAGCTGTCATAATAGCTGGGTATGGTGTAATTTGTGTACATATGCGTGTCCACTCTTACACCTAAGCCTCCGGCGGGAATCCATTCCGTAATTAAACCCGGGTTAGGGGCAAAATTGTTTTCACAATCTTCGGCGTTTATGCGGTGTTCTATGGCGTGGCAGGTAATTTGCAAAGCCTGTTCGGGTGTTATTTGAAGTTTTTTACCCTGTGCGATATCAATTTGCATTTTAACAAGATCGTAACCGCAAACCATTTCGGTTACGGGGTGTTCTACCTGAAGTCTTGTGTTAACTTCCATAAAATAAAAATCTTTATTTTGGTCCATCAAAAATTCAACAGTGCCTACGCCCGTATATTGACAGGCTTTAATCATTTTGGACGCGGCCTGCGTAAGCTTTTTTCTTACCTCGGGGGTAACGAAAGGCGAGGGAGATTCCTCAACCAATTTTTGATGTCTTCTTTGCATGCTGCAGTCGCGTTCAGTAAAAGACAAAACATTTCCGTGCGCGTCGGCCGCCACCTGCACCTCAATATGTCTTGGCGCTAAAACAAGTTTTTCAAAATAAACTCTGTCGTCGCCAAAAGCGGCGCGGGCTTCGTTTTGCGCCATTTGCATCATTTTATCTAAATCTTCTTCTTTCATAACGGCGCGCATACCTTTGCCGCCGCCGCCCATTGTGGCTTTAATCATTATTGGAAAGCCTATTTTTTTTGCTATTTCCTTATAATTTTTGCCGACAATACCGTCTGAACCGGGAATAACGGGTACGCCCGCTTTAATCGCAATTTCGCGCGCAGCGCTTTTTACGCCTAAAGCTTCAATAGCTTCCGGCGTGGGGCCTATAAAGACTATGCCCGCTTTTGTAACCGCTTTTGAAAATTTAGGATTTTCCGACAGAAATCCGTAACCCGGGTGAATAGCGTCCGTATTTGTTATTTTAGCCGCGCTTACAATGGCGTCAATATTTAAATAGCTTTCTTTTGAGGAGGCGGGGCCTATGCAGACGGCTTCGTCCGCCGCTCTTACATGCATTGAGTCCCTGTCCGCTTCCGAGTAAACAGCAACGGATTTAATGCCCATTTCTTTTAACGTGCGGCAGATGCGTACAGCGATTTCACCGCGGTTAGCGATAAGAACTTTATTAAATTTTTCTGTGGTCATTTATGGCTGGCTCCTACGGTTCGATAAAAAATAAAGGCTGTCCGAATTCTACGGGTTTTGAATCTTCTATTGAAATGATTCTTAACTTGCCTTCGACGGGAGCTTTAACTTCGATTTTTTTTGCGGAGGTTTCAACAATACCCAAAAAATCGCCTTCGGCTATTTTTTGCCCTTCTTTTAAAGGGTTTGTTTTACCTTTGGCCGCGCGGTAATAAAACCCGACAGCGGGTGAAGCAACCGAAAATAAACTACATTCAAAATTTGTGCCCGTTACCGAAGCTTCTTTTGTTTTTATTTCAATGTTATTACCGTCTTTATGATAAACAAATTCGACAATATCTGTTTCTTTAAGCCAAGATGTAACCTGCGTAAGAAGTTTTGTGTCCATAAAATCCTCTTTTAAAGAATTTAAATTAATACGGAAAATGCTGCAAATAAAAAAGCCCCTGCCGTTTTATAACAGGGGAGTAAAATTATTTATTGTTGTTAACGGGCTGGGTTTGAGTAACGGGTACTTTTACATTGTCAACAACCGAGCTTGCTCCGCGTTTAGCGGTTAGCACTGTAAGCGTTATTGAGGTGCAGAAAAGTGTTATCGCCACTACTGCCGTAAATCTGTTTAAAAAGTTAAAAGCCGTAGGCCCTGCGAACAAAGCGTCCGAGCCTCCGCCTCCTCCAAAAATGCCCGCGGCCGAACCTTTACCGCTTTGCATAAGTACTGATAAAATTAACAAAATACACGCTAAAAAGTGAATTACTAATATTAATGTATACATTTTTTAAGACCTCAGTTAATTGGTTTAATATATTATACTAAGTTTTGGGGCGACTTTACTTAAAGGAAGTTTAAAGCTTAAATCCGCTTTTGCGCGTTTAAATATAAAGGCAGGTATTAGGCGTTGTTAAGGATGTAATCCTTTTCGCGCCGCGTACCTGCCTTTTATATTTTAAATTTATTCGTATCTTAAAGCGTCAATAGGGTTGAGTTTGCTTGCTTTGTAAGCGGGGTAGAACCCGAATGAAATACCTATAGCCGCCGACACAAAGAAAGAAAGCAGCACTGAGGATAATGTTATCTCAATAACCATATTGGCAAAATGTTCCAGTCCGAAAGCTATTGAAAGCCCCAGCGTTATGCCTATAATACCGCCTAAAATTGAAAGTATCATAGCTTCCATTAAAAACTGAAGCCTTATATCCCAAAGGCTCGCACCTATAGCCATACGGATACCTATTTCCCTTGTGCGTTCGGTTACGGACACAAGCATAATATTCATAATGCCTATGCCGCCTACTAAAAGAGATATTGACGCTATCGCGCCTAACAACAGGCTCATTGTTGTGGCCATACCTTTCATTGTGTTTAACATTTGGGCAAGGTTTCTTATGTAAAAGTCGTCTTCCTGTCGGGGTAAAAGCTTATGGCGCTGGCGCATAAGCTTTTTGACTTCATCCTCGGTATCTGAAATTAAATCATAAGATTTGGCTTTAATGGTAATAGTTTGCACATATTTGGGCCTGTTTGCCGCCGCGCCCAATTTCGTCTGCATTGTTGAAAGCGGCACGATAATGCCGTTATCGGGGTCAAAACCCCAGGAGCCTTCGCCCACTTCTTTCATTAAACCGACAACTTTATACATTTGTCCGTCAAGGCGAATGGGCTGTTCGACGGGGTTCATATCGGCAAAAAGTTCTTTAGAAGTTTCGCTTCCTAAAATACAAACGGTAGCGGCGCCGTTAATTTCGGCTTCCGTAAATTTCCTTCCTTCCGCTATGTACCACGGTTGAACGTTAAAAATTTCGTTGGTGGTTCCCATAACCCTTGCCATGGTGCCGGTGTTGGCGCTGGTTACGTTTTTGCTTTGTGTTATTGTTGCGTAAACTTCATCGATTGTACGTATTTCCCTTTTTATGGCGGCGACATCATCCGTAGTTAAATATTTAGCCTGGCTTGAAAAGCTAAACCCGCCGCCGGAAGCAGCGCCCGCCTGAAGGTTAATGGTGTTAGATCCCATTTTAGCCACTCTGTCAGAAATATCTTTACTGGCGCCCGCGCCTATTGCCGTCATAGCGATAACCGCGCCCACGCCTATAATTATACCTAAGCTGGTTAAGGCGGAACGCATTTTATTAGCCCAAATGGCTTTTATCGCTATACGCGCAACAGTGTAAGTGGTAATAAAATTAACCATATTATATGCCCTCCGGAGTTCTGGGAGTTTGAACATGGTCTTCAACAATTTTGCCGTCTAAAAAACGTACTACTCTTTTTGCGTAGGCGGCGATATCGTTTTCATGGGTTATTACGATAACTGTTTTTTTAAACTCGCTGTTTAGTTGGCTGAAAAGGGTCATAACCTCATGGCTGGTTTTGGTATCCAGGTTGCCTGTAGGCTCATCAGCAAATATTATGGGAGCGTCGTTAACCAAAGCTCTTGCTATGGCTACACGCTGCTGCTGTCCTCCCGAAAGTTGGCTGGGTACATGGTCAGCACGGTTTGCGAGACCTACTTTTACAAGCGCCTGCATGGCCCGTTCTCGCATTTGCGCGGGGGGGATTTTATTATAAATCATAGGCAATTCAACATTTTCAAGAGCTGTTGTTCTGGAAAGAAGATTAAACCCCTGGAAAACGAACCCGATTTTTTGGTTTCTTATTGCGGCTAAATCAGGCAGTGATTTAGATACTATATCAATGCCGTCAAGGTTATAACTGCCGCTTGTAGGTTTGTCCAAGCATCCCAAAATATTCATACACGTGCTTTTGCCGCTGCCGCTGGGGCCCATAATGGCTACGAACTCGCCTGATTCTATGGTTAAAGACACATCGTTTAAAGCGTGCACCTGTATTTCGCCAAGCGTGTAAACTTTGGTTAAATTTTTAAATTTAATAAGACTCATTTAGATAAAACCCCTTATTTTTTTATCTTCTTCTTTGTCTTTGCGGTCCGGCGAAAAGACTTTTCTTTTGTTTAGCGTTAGTCGTTTCGGCTATAATAACTTCGTCGCCCACATTGATTTGGTCTGAAATAATTTCAGTATTCTTATCGTCCATAATACCTGTTTTTATGTCAATTCTTTCAGGACCTTGTTTTGTTAAAACCCATATTCCCTGCGATCTGTATTTTTCGGTGGAGGATTTAGGCGTAAACCTTAAGGCCGCGTTAGGCACAAGTTTAGCATCGTCTTTTTCCTGTGTAATAATAGTAACGTTCGCGGTCATGCCGGGTTTTAGCTTCAGTTCGGGGTTGTCAACCATAATAATAACGGTGTAAGCAACCATGCCCTGTACTGTCTCCGGAGATAAGCGCACCTGGTTTACAACTCCTTTAAAAGTTACCGAAGGATATCCGTCAATCGTAAACGTAACGTTTTGTCCCTCCTGTACTTTAATGATATCGGCTTCGCTTACGGGAACTTCTATTTGCATTTTTGTTAAATCCTGCGCTACCAAAAAAAGCGTGGGCGTATTAAAACTGGCTGCTACTGTTTGCCCCAAATCAACCGCTCGGGAAATTACGATACCGTCAACAGGCGATGTAATCCTTGTATAGTCCAAATCCGTTTTAGCTTTTGCCAAACTGGCCTTAGCCTGAATAGTGTTTGCCTGGTTTGTAAGATAGGTTGTTTCGGCCTGGTCAAGTTCGCTTTTAGAGACAAAATTCTGCGCGTAAAGCTGCTGGTATCTTTCATATGTGCGCTGTGAGTTTGTAAGCTCGCTCTGCGCTTTCATGAGGGAGGCTTCTTGCTGCAGAACCTGCTGCCTTAAAGTGGCCGGGTCGATTTCGGCAAGAAGCTGCCCCCTTTTTACGGGAGAGTTAAAATCAACATACAGTTTATATATTGTGCCGGAAACCTGCGTACCGACTTCGGTTTGTGAAACGGGGTTAATTGTGCCGCTGGCTTCGACCACTTCTCGTATAGAGCCTATTCTAACCGGTTCGGTTTCGTAAAAAATTTTATCCCCACCCCTGGTAATTAAAAAGATAATTACTATTATTAAAGGCAGTAAGATTAAGGATTTTTTTAAAAGGCTTAATTTTTTAAACCAATTAAATAAAGATTTTATTTTTCCTTCTTTTGTTTGTTTTGTCATATTATCTCATTCCCATGGATTTTAAAATATTTGCTTTAGCTATTCTGTATTCGGTTAAAGCCTGCGCGTAGCTGAGTTCTGCTTCGCTAAAAGAGTATTCCGCGTCTTTTACTTCAATGCTGTTGCCGACGCCGACTTTATAACGGCCGTTTGCAAGAGCAAGGTTTTCTCTGGCTTTTTCAACGTTTAATCCGGCTACGGGAATAGCTTCTTCCGATTGCGTTAAATTAGCGTAAGCTTGTGTAAGTTCTTTTATAATTTGCTGTCTTACGGATTCCTGGTTATAAACGCTTGTGGAGTAAGACGCTTTGGCCTCCTGAGCTTTTTTAGTGGTTTTTAAACCTGTAAATAAAGCCCAGCTTGCATTTATCCCGACCGAGCCGTTTTCCGTAGAAAGGCTGTTTGCGCCGCTTGCCCCGTATGAAGCGGTGGCGTTAATGTCGGGAAAATATTCCGCCCTGGCAGCGTTTAAAGTAGCTTTTGCGCTATCCGTTTTAGCGACAGCGGAAGCTAAGTCCGGCCTGTTTTTATAAGCGTTTGAAAGAGCGTCTTCCGGGCTGATAAAATATTTTTCAAAAGTTAAATCTTTATCAACATCGTAAAACTCAACTTTTTGCAGGCCCATTAAATTGTTTAATACAGCATAAGCCGTTCTTACCGAGTTTTGCGCTCTTATCAGATTAAGTTTAGCGTTGTTTAAATTAACCTCAGCGTTTGTAACGTCTATTTTAGGCCTTATGCCTACGTTAAAAAAACTTTGCGCCTGAGCCAGCTGTTGTTCAAAACGCTGCACGGAAGTTTTAAAAACATCAACGCTTATAATAGCATAAACAAGGTTATAGTAAGCTTCTGTTACATCGAAAACCATTTGGTTTAAAGTTGTTTGGTAGTCAAAACCGGCGCTTGTGTAATTTAATTGCTGCGCGCGGAAAGTTAAATAATTTTTACCGAAAGAAAATATGTTCATGCTAGCGCTTAATCCGGCTGAAGATTTGTTTGAATAACTAAAAATATCATCCATAACTTCTGTTCTGCTCCTGCTCCAGGAACCGTTTGCGCTTATTTGCGGCCAGAATACGGCGCCCGACTGCCAAACCCTTGCTTTCGCGCCTATTAAATTGCTTGACGCGGCGCCTAACGAAGGGTTGTTGTCTAACGCTCTTTGGATGCAGTAGTCCAAAGTATAGACTGGTATCTTAACCTCATCAGTAGGCGTTGCCGCCAGTATGTAAGAGGCGGGAACGAAAATAAAAACCATAAATATAATTTTTTTAAAATTGCTCATATATAATATTTTACCAATTTAAGTATAATGTTTTGGTGGGATAAATATATCTTACTTTAATACAACGCAAATTTTTTTTATTTTATTGCAAAACATGTTAGGAACAATAGTTTTATTTGCTATTTCCAATTCTTTTATAACAGTGGCCCGGTGCCGGGCACCTAAAATTTAAATATAAAGCCTTATAACTCGTTATACTTTTAAACTGGCTTATAGCTTTTGTAGAATATTGCTTTCAGGCGCCCGTTAACAGAATAAGGGCAAAATACTTTACGGTAACGCAGTTAAAAACAATGCAGAAAATAATTACCCTTACCGTTTTTATAGGGGCTTGCGCTGTGTATTCTAAAGAACAATTCGCCTGAAACCATATATTAGGTTTTGCTTTTTGGTTTTGGCGGCCTATTTTATATTCAAAAAATAAGGAGCAGGTATGAGTGAAAAAAAATTTAATTTTAAAATAATATTAAAAGCGGGCGTTATAGGCGTGCTTTTGCTTTTAATGTTAATTCCGCTTTCTTTTGTTAAAGGCGTGGTAAAGGAAAGAAGCAATTATAAAAACGACGCTTTTAAAACAATCTCGGGGTCCTGGGGGAAAGATCAGCTTATAGCGGCGCCTTTTTTAAATGTTCCTTATTCCTATATATATCAGGAAAAAGATAAAGATGGCAAAGTAAAAGACGTTAAAAGGTATGGCATTTACAAAATTTCACCGTCTAAATTAGAGGCGGACGTAAACATTATTCCGCAAATAAGATATATAGGCATTTTCAAATTACCGGTTTACACGGCTGAAGTAACGCTTAAAGGCGCTTTTGGCAAAATGGATGATACCGAAGGCAGGACTGTTGATTTATCCAAAACACAGATGACTATTGAAGTTGCTGATTTAAAAGGCGTTGCCAAACTGCCTGAAGGCAGTTTTAATAACAGAAAACTTGATTTTGCCCCTTATACGGGCAGTAACGCCGTTCTTTTCAGTTCCGCTTTAGGTAATGATGAGGACTACAAAGACATTGCGGTTTTAACTAAGACCGAAGATTCAATGCGGGGGCATTATAAAGAATACGGCAGTTACGGAAATCGGCCGGGCAATCAATTAAAAGCGATAGGTTCTGCCGTAAATTATTCAAACACCTCCTCGGATTTTGAGGTTAAATTCGCTTTAAGAGGTTCAAACACAATTAATTTTGTTCCGGCGGCAAAAGAAAATAAATTTATAGTTAAATCATCCTGGAAAGACCCTTTATTTTTTAACAGTTTTTTGCCTGACTCAAAAACAATAAGCTCGGACGGGTTTTCGGCCGAATGGAATATTTCTTACCTAGCGAGCGGTATTGCGCAAATGTTTGAAAGTTTGGATATTACGCCTTCAATATTCGGCGTAAAACTTTCCATGCCCGTGGATAATTACCGCAACGGGCTGCGCTCGGTTAAGTACGGTATTTTGTTTTTATCTTTAACATTTTTAGCCTGCTTTGTTTTTGAAATAGCAGGTAAAATGCCCATACATCCTTTCCAATATGTTTTAGTCGGATTGGCTATGGCGGTATTCTATCTGCTTTTGGTTTCAATATCGGAATTTATTCCTTTCGGCTGGTCTTATATGATTGCATCGGCCGCGGTGGTTTTAATGGTAGGCGCTTACGCGCGCTACGGAGTTATTAAAAAACAGGGCACCAAATATTTTTGGATTCCCGCTGGTATAATAGCTGTGCTTTACATGTATCTGTATGTTCTTTTGCAGCTGCAGGATTTGTCGCTCCTTTTAGGTTCTTTGGGATTATTCCTGGGCCTTGGGGCGGTTATGTATACAACCAGAAATATTAATTGGTACGAATAATGAAAAATAAACATAAATTATTTATTGAAATGGCAAAACTTATTGCCGCCCAAAGCACCTGCTGCCGCCTTCAGGTAGGCGCGGTGCTTGTTAAAGATAACAGAGTTATAAGTATAGGTTACAACGGCGTGCCTTCGGGGCAGTGCCATTGTGACGATAACTTTGCCGAAATTTATAAGAAAGAATTTTCCTCCCAATATGCGACTTTGGAAGAATTTCTAAAAAGCCCGGACTTCTTTAAAGTGCATGGGCAGTGGTCTATGGATAATGAATTGCACGCCGAACAAAACGCTATTTTGTTTGCGGCTAAAAACGGAATCTCCACAGCGGGCGCTACTGTTTACGTAACGCTTTCACCGTGCATAAACTGCGCAAAAGTTATTGTAAGCGCCGGCATTGAAAGAGTTTATTTTTTAGACCTCTATGACAGGTCCCAAGAAGGAAACGTGTTTCTTGCCAAAAGCGGTATAGAATGTCGCCAGCTTACGGCGGAAGAAATAGCTTAAAAGTTTAATGTTTTTGTTTTAAAAAAATCCCGCGTTTTAAAACGCGGGATTTTTTTATGAGAGTACGAAGTTTCCCCTGCTTAAACCGGGGTATGGATAATATATTGATTTCACAACACCTCCGCCTTGTTGCTGCGGAGGTGTTGCTGTTGAGTGAAATCGCAAAGTGAAGCTTTGAAACAAAAGAAACCTCGGGCTTAAACCCGGGGTTTCTTTTGCCAAGATTAAAACAATTCTAATTGTTCAGGTTCTGCTTTCTTTGTTTTTGAAGTTTTATTTTTTGCGGACGCGGGGGAGAGCGGCTTTTCTTCCTCCTCGGTTTTTGCGCTTAAGTGGTTAATAATTTTTTCTTTATTTTGGGTTTTGTAAAAATTTTCAGCGTCAGCTTTCATTTTTTGGATAACAGGTTTTGTGGCTTTATCCATAGCTATATTGGCAAGCTTGTCGGCTTCTTTATTTTTCTCACGGGGTACATGCGCTATCTGCACGGAGGAAAACGGCTTTGCCTTTTTACGTATTTCTTCCATTATAGGCACCAGATTTGGGCTTTTAATTTTATATTCGCCTAAAAATTGTTTAACAAGCAATTGTGAATCGGCGTAAATTTGTATATGTGTGGCTTTTAGTTTAGCCGCCGCGCCAAAAGCGAAAAGAAGCGCTTTAAACTCAGCCTCGTTATTTGTGCAAATACCTAAAAAAACGCCTTCCTGCGCAATAATTTTACCCTTGGCGTCTTTTATAACGTAAGCGCTGGCTCCCGGCCCGGGGTTGCCGCGCGAGCCTCCGTCAACATTGATAATAACTTTCATATTACCATTATACAAAATGCTAAAATATAACTATGAATTTTGAAAAGATAAAAGACTTTATAAAAGAGAATGGATTTCCCGCTTATCGTATAGCGCAGGTTAAAGACGCTGTTTACAAAAACGGTATTACCGATTGGAACAAGGCCGTAGCTCTCCCCGCAGATTTAAAAAATAAATTAAAAGATAATTTTAATATTCTTTCTTTTACCGCGGCAAAAATGCAATTTTCCGATAAAGACCGCACGGCAAAAGCCTTGTTAAAATTAGAAGATGGCCTTAAAATAGAAACCGTGCTTATGCGCATGGGTGATGTTTGGACAGTGTGCGTTTCCACGCAGGTAGGCTGTCCGGTGGGATGCAGTTTTTGCTCCACCGGTAAAATGAGATTTAAGCGTGATTTAACGGACGAGGAAATCTCTGACCAGGTTTTATTTTGGTTAAGTTATATTAAGCAGGAAAAACTTGCCCAGCGTATTAACAATGTTGTTTTTATGGGCATGGGAGAGCCGCTTTTTAACTATCTAAACACTGTTAAAGCCGTAAAAGAAATATCCAACCCCGACAGGCTTGGCATAGGCATGAGGCATATTTCAATTTCCACCTCCGGCGTGGCGGATAAATTTCACAACCTGGCGGTTGATTTGCCGCAGGTTAATTTGGCGCTTTCGCTTCACAGCGCGGATGATGATGAAAGAAATAAAATCGTTCCTTTAAACCGCAAGTTTAATTTAGAAACGCTTCAAAAAGCTTTAACGGAATATATTGCCATGACCGGCAGGCAGGTTTTTATAGAATACACGGTAGTTGAGGGCGTTAATGACAGGCCCGAACATATCAGGCTGCTCGGTAAATGGATAAGCGGCGTAAAAGATAATTATCTTTTGCACGTTAATTTAATAGCCTGTAATATGGGCAAGGGGAAAACCACTTCCGAAAAACAGGTTAAACTTTTTGCCAAAGGATTGCAGGGCCTTCACATAAGCGTAACAATACGCAAAAGTTTAGGTAATGACATTCTTGCCGCCTGCGGCCAGCTTGCGGTTAAGGAAAGTAAGGAGAAATAAAATGAAAAAATTTTTAATTTCCGTTTTGGTTTTAAAGAAAATTATAACTTTAATACTTATTCTTTTTATAATGGGATGCATGGGTATTTTTGTAAGCGAGCCAGACTGGATACAAATAGGCCCTATGTTTGAACCTAATAAAGGCAAAATAGATATTTACGCCGACCAAAGTGAAATTAAACGTCCTTACGGAAACCTTGGGGTAGCCAGAATAAAAGGCGTTGTGCAAAAAAGAGATGATTTAAAAGACGCTCTTCACACATTAACAAAATATGCGGCGCACAAAGGGGCCGACGGGATTTATATAGGCCAGTCGCCCGAAGAAGGAAAGGGAACTGTTGTGCTTGTGGGGTACGCCATTAAATATGTTGATAATTTAAGCGAGCAGGATAAACAAGCTATTGATGAATATAAAATTATGGGAGTGTTGCAAGAATGAATATTGTAGTCGCGAATTCAGTTTTTGACTGCGAAAATTGGGAAGGCAACGCGCTTGTTATAGACGTTTTAAGAAGTTCCACAACCGTTTGCGCTCTTGTAAACAGGGGGAAAGAGGATATAAGAGTTTACGGGGATAAAGATTTGGCGGCCCATTATAAAAACACGCGAAGCGAAGTTGAACTTTTTTCGGAACTTATTATTGAAGGGGTAAATAAAGAAGACAACTCGCCTTTTTTAGCAGGCAAAAGCAACCCTAAAAAACCGGGTGCTATAGTTACTACGGCTGGAACTCCCGCGGTTATGTCTTTGGAAAACGCTAAAGAAATTTTTATGGGCGGTTATTGCAATATTTACACGCTTTCAAGTTATTTAAAATCTTTAAAAGAAGATCTTCTGATAGTTCCTTCCAATCTGTTCGGGCATTCCAGCGATATTGAGGACGCCGTCTGCGCGGAAAGTTATATGCAAATGTTTTCCGGCCTTGGAAATACCGAGCAGGATATCCAAACAATAAAAAATACCGCGAGGTATGAGGATTTTATTAAAAACGGCCCTAAAACCGCTGTTAAAGACGCCGCGCTTTGTCTTACGGTTAATTCCATTCCCGTTATACCGATTATAAAGATTATGGGCGGTTACGGGGTTGTCTGTACTCCTTTTAATAAAGAAAAAGTTTTAAAAAGGGAAGAAGAATCGGGAATGAAAGCAGTAAATAATAATATAGATTCTTCCGTTATGCCTTCTATAACTCAAAGACGGGAAATACCGGCTAAAGTTGAAGAAAATAAAACTTCTAAAAAGAAAGCCGTTGTTCTTTTTTCAGGCGGGTTGGATTCAACAGTTTGCTTATATTGGGCGTTAAAAGAAGGTTATGAATGTTATGCTTTAAGTGTTGCTTACGGGCAAAAACATTTAAAGGAAATTGAGGTAGCCCAACGTCTTGCCAAACAGGCGGGCGTTACTCACAAGCATATTGAAATTAATTTGCCTTGGCTTGCTGAGGCCACTTCTTTGGTAGGCGGCGCGGAAATACCCGCTACACCTATGGAGCAAATAGGCAAAAGCATTCCTTCCACATATGTTCCGGCTCGTAATTTGATTTTTGTTTCTTTAGGCGCTTCATGGGCGGACAGTATCGGTGCGGAAGCTGTTGTTTTAGGCCCTAACGCGGTTGATTATTCCGGCTATCCCGACTGTACGCCGCAGTTTTATAAACCGCTTTCGGAAGCTGTAAGAGTGGGGACCAGGCTTGGTAAAAAATTTGAAATTTTAACCCCTATTATAAAGCTTAATAAAGCCGAAATAGTAAAATTGGGGCGCAAACTTGGCGCTCCTTTGGAACAGACTTGGACCTGTTATAACGGCGGTGAAAAACCTTGCGGAGTTTGCGAATCTTGCAAATTAAGGCGCAAAGGTTTTGAAGACGCCGGTGAAAGAGAGGAGTATTAATATGAAAAAACTTTTAACTGTTTTTATTTTTACGTTTTTAGCTTTGCCTGTTTTTTGCGCATGCGACGGCGTTTGTGAAGAATCTAAAACCGAAAACTGTACAACCTGCAAAGAAGCAGGCAAAGATATTAAAACGCCTACGGACGCTTTTGACATGGGCGCTTTTTCCCAATCCAGAAAAGAAAAAGATAAGGCGGAAAAAGAAATAGAAACTTTAAAAGAAAAATATAAAACCGCCTCTGCTAAAGAAAAACCCGCTGTTAAGGCCGAGCTTAATAAGTTTATGTCCGCGCAGCACGATAAAAAAATAAAAGCCCAGCGCCTGCAAATAGAAAGGCAGCAGGAAAAGCTTAAATCGTGGGCAGAAGCTCTTAATGAGCAGGAAAAAAATAAAAAAGAACTTATTTCAAAAGAAGTAGATGATATTTTGGCCGGTAAAAACACAAAAACGCCCTGGGAAAACCTGAAGGAGAAAAAAACAAAAGATGCCGGAAGTTTAAAGCGAAAGGCAATGAAGTCCGCCGCTAAGGCCAATAAATAATTTGTATAATATGGAAGCAGTAAATAAAAGATTAAAAAAGGAGAAGGTTGGACTTAGGCTTGGTTTTCCGTTTGGGAGTATGAAGTAAGCGGGGAAAACTCGGTCTACCAGTCGTCAACCTAAGAGTGAAAAACAATGGTATTATCAGTAAATGACAGAAAAGAAATTATGGGCAAATTCCAGGCTTCAGCCGCAGACACCGGCAGCCCGGCCGTACAAGTAGCGCTCATTACAGAAAGAATCAAATATCTTTCCGGACACCTCAAAGCAAACCCGAAAGACTTTGCCGGGGAAAGAGGTCTTACCAAATTAGTAGGCCAAAGAAAAAGACTTCTTTCTTATTTGAAGAAAAAAGATTTCGCCAAATATACCCAAGTTACAAAAGAACTTAACTTAAGGAAATAATAAATAATGTCTAATATAAATAAAACAACCCAAGACGTCATAGTGGGAGATAAAACTCTATCACTGGAAACGGGCTGGGTAGCAAAACAGGCAGACGGCAGCGTAATAGCCCGCATGGGTGATACAATGGTGCTTGCCACAGCAGTTTCAGATAAAGTGCAAAAACCCGGAATTTCCGACTTTGTTCCTTTAACCGTTAATTATAAAGAAAGAACATACGCCGCGGGTAAAATCCCCGGCGGTTTTTTCAAAAGAGAATCAAGAGCCAGCAAAAAAGAAACCTTGGCAAGCCGCATCATTGACCGTTCTTTAAGACCTTTGTTCCCTTCAGGCTATACCTGCGAAACAAATGTTACCGCTATGGTATTATCGGCCGATGGTGTTTATGATACAGAAGTTCTTGCCGTAATGGCATCGTCAACGGCTTTGATTATCTCTTCTATTCCGTTCACAACGCCTGTTGCCGCGGTAAGAATCGGCAGACTTAACGGCAATTTTATCGTCAACCCTACCTTAGAAGAACAAAAATCATGTGATATGGACCTTATCATATCAGGTTCTTTAGAAGGCATGCTTATGGTTGAAGGCGGCGCTAAAGAAGTTTCCGAAGAAGACGTTATTAAAGCTTTAGAAACAGCCAAACCCGCTATTGATATTTTATGCAAAGCGCAGCTTGAACTTAAAGAAAAAGCCGGTAAAGAGAAATTCAGCTTCCAGGCGGAAACTGTTCCCCAGGATGTAGTTGATTTGGGTAACAATAAATACAGAGCTGAAGTCGCAAATATTTTAAACGCTTTTTACGACAAGCAGACAAGAGACGTTAAAATAGCCGAGCTTAAAGCCGCTTTCGCGGAAGAAATTAAAGAAGCCCACGGCGATAACGCTTCCACCTTCGCGGGTATTACGATGGAAAATCTTTCTTATGAAGAATCCCGCAAACTCGTGCTTGAAAAAGGTGTTCGCGTCGATGGCAGAAAGACCGACGAAATCAGACAGCTTAACAGCATCACCGGTTTACTTCCCAGAGCGCACGGTTCGGCTTTATTTACAAGAGGCCAGACACAGGGCTTAGTGGTTACCACATTAGGCACATCGGGCGACGCCCAGCTTGTTGAAAGCTTAGAAGAAAGCTATGATGAAACATTTATGCTTCACTATAACTTCCCCGGTTTTTCCACTGGCGAATGTAAACCTGACAGAGCCCCCGGCAGACGTGAAATCGGCCACGGCGAACTTGCGAGAAGAGCACTTTTACCTTTAATTCCGGACGCGGATAAATTTCCTTACACAATAAGGGTTGTATCCGACATTATGGAATCAAACGGTTCAAGCTCAATGGCAAGCGTTTGCGGCGGTTCTTTATCCTTATTTGACGCAGGCGTTCCCATGAAAGCCGCGTGCTCGGGCATTGCCATGGGTCTTATTAAAGAAGGCGATAAATACGCGGTTCTTTCCGATATTATGGGCCTTGAAGACCACCTCGGAGATATGGACTTTAAGCTTACCGGTTCACGCAACGGTATAACCGCTTTCCAGATGGACGTTAAATTAGCGGGCGGTATTTCTATAGAAATATTAAAAGAAGCCGTAGCGCAGGCCACAAAAGGCAGAATGCATATTATGGACCATATGGACAGCGTGTTACCTGAACCCAGGAAAGACGTTTCCAAATTCGCTCCCGTCATTTATACAATGAGGATTCCTCAAGATAAAATAGGCGCCTTAATAGGCCCCGGCGGTAAAAATATCAAAAGAATTACCGAGACAACGGATACAAAAATTGATATTAATGACGACGGCGTTGTGCAGATAGCCGCGGTCAACGGTGATAAACTTGCCATGGCTAAGGCCGAAATCGAACTTTTAACCGCGGAAGTTGAACTTAACAAAATCTACAAAGGCAAAGTAGTTTCAATACAGCCTTTTGGCGCTTTTGTTGAGCTTATTCCCGGTAAAGACGGCTTGCTCCACATCTCTGAAATCGACAAAAAACGCATTAATAAGGTTGAAGATGTCCTTAAAATGGGCGATATTGTTGAAGTTAAAGTTGTGGAAATTGACAACAACGGCAAAGTCCGCTTGTCACGCAAAGTATTGCTTTAATTTTTAGCTTTGCACTTAAGCCCGCCTTTAAAAGGCGGGCTTTTTTTTGTAAAAAAATATATAGCGTGAATATTTGTTTGCGGGGCGTTTTTCTTTATCAAAAGCTAAAATGGGTTTTGGCGGAAAAAGTGCGTATAATCTGAACCCCAACAGGTTTAACGGCTGTTTTTTGTTGTTTTATAAACAAATATTTCTCATAACGTTTATATTTTTGCTAATATGTATATATATTTATATAAATATCTTACGGAGGATATATGTCTCTTTGGCTTTTCAGGCTGTCTGCTTTAGTTGCTTTCCCTTTTTTAACTTATAATTTTATACAAAATGATAAAGTCGGTTTGCTTGCCGGCCTCGCATGCGCGGTTATTTTAATTTTTGTAGAAGTTGTCTTTAAAAAATTACGTCTTATAAAGATAATGATATTTTTATTCGGTGGTATAATGGGTTATTTTGTTTACGCTTTTTTTGACCACTGCGTTTTTAGAATGAATATTCCTGATTTTACCTATTATTGGGATAAGTATGAAATGTGGGTTCAGGTGGCATTGGTTTCTATAGGCGCTATCGTAAGCGTAATAAAATCACGCGATTTAGAAGGTTTAAACAAAATAGGCAAACATTTAAAAGTTATTGACATAACAGCCTTTATCGACGGACGTGTTGTTGATTTGGTTGACACGGGTTTTTTATCAGGCGTTTTGGTTTTTCCTAAATTCGTACTTGATTATTTAGATAATTTGGCAAACTCAAAAGACGCTTTGGAACGCGCCAAAGGAAGGCGCGGGCTTGACGTGGTAGCCAGACTTCAGGAACAGACAGAGGTTCCTGTAAGAATAACAAATAAAGCTGTTGACGCCGATACTGAAGCGGAAAGAATCATTAAACTGGCACAAGGTTTAAAGGCGGAAGTTGTTACTTTAGATTTTAACGTAAATAAAATGGGCGCTATTTATGACGTTGTTGTTTTAAACATAAGCGACTTGGCCACGGCTCTTAAACCGGTTGTTTTGCCGGGCGAAACTATGTCTTTATTTATTATGAAAGACGGTAAAGAAAAAGACCAGGGCGTCGGCTATCTTGACGACGGTACCATGGTTGTTGTTGAGGAAGGAAGAAAGCATGTCGGTAAACGCGTGGAAGTTTCCGTTTATTCTATACTTCAAACCTCGGCCGGAAGAATGATATTTGCAAAAGTAAAATAAGTATGAACGATTTTAAGGTTTCGGCTATTATAGTTGCGGGGGGCAGCGGCACCAGAATGGGGCGTCCTAAACAGATGCTTGATATTGCCGGCAAACCCGCGCTTGCAAGAACGGTTGAGGCTTTTAAAAAAGTAAAAAATATTACGGAAATTATTGTTGTTTCCGCGCCGGAAACGGCGGCGGAAATTAAAAAAATATTTCCCGAAATTAAAACCGTTGCGCCCGGTGCGACAAGATTAGGTTCCGTAATAAGCGGTGTTGAAGCGGTTGATAAAAACGCGGATGTCATTTCCGTGCATGACGGCGCCAGGCCGCTTGTAAACCCGGAAAAAGTTGATTTAGCGCTTAAAACAGCCTATGATAAAGGCGCCAGCGTTTTAGCTGTGCCCGTTAAAGACACTATTAAAGAATGTTCAAACGGCGTTGTGTGTAAAACCTTGGACCGCGGAGTTTTATACGCCGCCCAAACCCCGCAAAGCTACAGGGCGGATGTTTTAAAAAACGCTTTAGAAAAATACGGCAAAGAGTTAAACGCTACGGATGAATCCCAGCTTGTTGAAAAAACGGGCGTTAAAGTAAATATTGTCGAGTCCGACTATAAAAATATTAAAATAACAACTCCGGAAGATTTAATTATGGCAGAAGCTTTAGTTAAAGAAGATAAAGAAACAATTTACAGAACAGGCATTGGCTTTGATCTGCACAGGCTTGTTGAGGGGCGTAAACTTTTTATAGGCGGTTTGGAAATACCGCATACAAAAGGCTTTTTGGGCCACAGCGACGGCGACGTTGTTTTGCATGCTGTGTGCGACGCGGCTTTGGGCGCGGTTTGCGCCGGCGAAATTGGTGTTTATTACCCGCCTACCGATGCTAAAATAGAAGGCATTTCCAGTGTTGATATAGCTAAAAAAGTTATAGAAATATTAAAAGAAAAAAACGCCAGAATCGTTCACATAGACGCGGTTATAATAACGGAAGAACCGAAAATGAAACCGCATTATCAGGCTATACGTGAAAGCCTTGGCAAAGTTTTTAATATGGGGGTTGACAGTATCAGCTTTAAATCCAAAAGCCATGAAAAACTTGGCGACATCGGCGCGGGTAACGCTGCTATGTGCCAGTGTGTTGTAACAGTAAAAACAGAGAGGTAGACTTAAGTATGAATTATAAAAAATTGTTTGTGATTTTAACGCTTGGCATGTTTATTTTTGCTTGTACTCCTAACAGGACTGACATAAAAAGAAAGCCGTCCATTGATTATTCCGAATACGAAAGTATTAATTATGAGGGCGAGTTTAACGCTGTTGAAGAATCTGAAGACGGTGATTTTGTAGGCCAAAGTAGTTTAAGCTCCCGCAATATATACGGCGACGCCGTTGTTATTGTGGCAAGCAAAAAAATTACGCTTGGCAGAAGGGCAAGCTCTAAAGAGATGGGCTTATTCCAGGCCAGTTTAGACAAAGCGTATTTAGAATCTAAAAGAGCTTTTAACCCGCAGGGGTTTACGTTTTCAATGTCTCCGGCGGGGGCTATTAATCCGTTATCCGATATAGAAGTGCAGTGTATTTTAAGCCAGGAAAGCGCTAACGACGTCGGCCAAAAAACCTGCGATTTGTTTTTTAAGTCTTTAAGAACGGAGTATGCTTTAGCTTTAGAATCAGCGGAATAATATATGCAGCTTTATAACAGTTTAACCAAAGAAAAAGAAAAAATAGTTCCCATAAATGTTGATTACGCCACCATGTACGCGTGCGGCCCCACTGTTTATAATTATGCCCATATCGGCAATTTAAGGACTTATATTTTTGAAGATATTCTTGTGCGCGCGCTCCGTTTGGAGATGCCGGTTAAGCATGTTATGAATGTTACCGATGTCGGGCACCTTACCTCGGACGGTGACAGCGGGGATGATAAAATGGAGCTCGGTGCGGCAAGGGAAGGTAAATCAGCCTGGGATATCGCCAAGTTTTACGAAAAAAAGTTTTTTGAGGATTTTGATTCTCTTAACTGCGTCCGCCCCAGCGTAATATCAAGAGCTACCGAGCATATTAAAGAAATGATTGAGCTTGTTTCGATTCTTGAACAAAAAGGTTTTACTTATAAAACTTCAGACGGTATTTATTATGACACTTCCAAATTTTCCCATTATCATGACTTGGTGGGCGCTTCGCACATAAGCGGTTTAAAAAGCGGCGCCAGGGTGGAATTTAATACGGAAAAAAGAAACCCGAGCGACTTTGCTTTATGGAAATTTTCACCCAAAGACAAAAAAAGACAAATGGAGTGGGACAGCCCGTGGGGAACAGGTTTTCCCGGTTGGCACATTGAATGTTCCGCCATGGCAATGAAGTATTTAGGCCCAACCATAGATATACATTGCGGCGGTATAGACCATGTTGCAATACATCACACAAACGAAATCGCGCAGAGCGAAGCCGCTACCGGCAAGCAGTATGTGCGGTACTGGGTGCACGGCGAGTTTTTGGTTTTGCACGCGGGCAAAATGTCTAAATCGGATGGAACTTTTTTAACTTTGGACGCGCTTAAAGAAAAGGGTTATAAACCTTTAGATTACAGATATTTATGCCTTGGCGCGCATTACAGAACCCAGTTGGAGTTTACCTTTGAAAGTTTAGACTTTGCCAAAGCCAGTTTAAAAGGACTGCGTGATCGAGCGAAGGCTTTAAAAGACGGCGTTGTCGACGAGGCGCAGGTTGAGGAGTTTAAAGCAAAATTTGCTGCCGCTTTAAAAGATGATTTAAACACTTCAAAAGGTTTAGCCGTTATATGGGAAACGTTAAAGAGCAACGCCGCTGATGGAACAAAAAAAGAATTTTTAAAATATACCGAATTTGTTTTCGCCTTAGATTTATTTAAAGTTGAAAAAGAAGCCGGGGTTGAAATTCCTGCCGAAGTGCAGTCTTTATTAGACGAACGCGCTAATGCCAGGAAAGAAAAGGACTTTAAAAAGTCCGACGAATTGCGTGATAAAATAAACACGCTGGGGTTTATTGTTAAAGATACTCCCCAAGGACAAAAGCTGGAGGCAAAATAATATGCCTGATATGGATTTTATAACCAAAATCCCCAAAACGGATTTACACGTACATTTAGACGGTTCCATGCGTTTAAGCACATTAATTGAATTAGCTAAAAAAGATAAAATAGAACTTCCCGATTATACCGAAGACGGCCTTAGAAAAAAAGTTTTTAAACCTAAATATAACAGTCTTGTAGAATATCTTAAAGGTTTTAACTATACAACTCTTGTTATGCAAAGCCGTTCAAATATTGAACGGATAGCTTACGAACTTGCTAAAGACAATATTGCAGAAGGCGTGAGATATATAGAAGTGCGTTTCGCGCCGCAGTTGCATACGGCTGCTAAAATGACAAGCGAGGAAGCGCTCCGTTCCGTGGCTAAAGGTTTAAAAAAAGCGGCTGATGAGCATAATAACAGCAAAGTTGTTAAAACGGGCGAAGATATTAAATTTTATTTTGGCATTATAGCCTGCGCAATGAGAAGTTTTAATGAAAACATGTCTCCTTATTACAGGCGTTTGCTCAGTGCCTTATCACACGCGCCTAAGGACGAGGCCTTTGCCGCCGCTTCCATGGAACTGGCCAGAACAGTAGTAAGGCTTGTTAATGAAGAGCATTTACCCATTGTAGGTTTTGATCTTGCCGGGCAGGAAGAAGGTTATCCCGCGGAAGACCATAAAAAAGCTTACCAGTTTGTTCACAAACATTTTATAAGAAAAACAGTTCACGCAGGCGAAGCTTACGGGCCGGAATCGATTTTCC
Organism: Elusimicrobium minutum Pei191; assembly: GCF_000020145.1. Classification (NCBI taxonomy): domain Bacteria; kingdom Pseudomonadati; phylum Elusimicrobiota; class Elusimicrobia; order Elusimicrobiales; family Elusimicrobiaceae; genus Elusimicrobium; species Elusimicrobium minutum. The sequence continues at coordinate 1,260,082 of NC_010644.1, read as the reverse complement.
AGGCTATTACGGATTGTCACGCCAACCGTATAGGACACGGCACATTTTTATTTGCCACTGATATGATTAAAGACAAAAGCATAAAAGACCGCAAAAAATATGTTGAGGATTTATCCACCTACATAGCCAGTGAGCGTATAGGAGTTGAGGTTTGTTTGACAAGCAATTTGCAAACTAACCCGGCCATTAAAACTATATCTGACCACCCTGTAAAAGAAATGATTAAGCGCGGGCTTTCAGTAAGTATCTGCACGGATAACAGGCTTGTGTCTAACACAACCGTTTCTAAAGAGTTAAAACTTTTGTCAGATAATTTTAAACTTACAAAGCAGGAATTTAGAAATATAATAATAGCGGGTTTTAAAGGGGCTTTCTTTCCGGGTAATTATAATGATAAAAGAACTTTTGTAAGAAACGCCGTAAAAAAGTACAATAAACTCACAGAAGAGGTTTTTAAGTAAACGTAAAGTAGTAAATAAAAAATTGTTTAATATCTTACAACTTGTTTATGCAATTGCGCTAAATAAAAAGATACCAAGTATAAAAAAGGATGAGAATATTATGAAAACAGGGTTTACATTAATAGAGTTGCTTGTGGTGGTTTTAATTATAGGCATATTGGCCGCTATTGCGTTGCCGCAGTACACCTCCGCGGTAGAAAAAAGCCGAGCTTCCGAAGCACTTATATTAGGCAAGAATATTGTTGATTCTTTACAGCGTTATAATTTACAAACCGGGGAATGGACCAACGACTTCTCCAACTTAGATATTGAAATTCCGTCGGGATATACTGCAAGTGGAGATTTGGCTAAAAGCAAAAATTTCAAAATACAGCTTGACACTTTGCAAGCAACGCTTCCGCCTGCTATCAGAATTATAAAGTTGAACTCCGCAGGTTCCAACACGGACTACTATTTTTACTGGATTGTTGATAAAAATTACCGCACATGCAATGTTTTTCCAAACAGTGCCATTGGAATGCGGTTATGCAAATCTTACGGCGGAGAAGTGGTAAACGGCGCATATGTGTTTTAGATATAAATAAACCCCCAGGGCTTACGCCCGGGGGTTCTTTTGTTTCAAAGATTGCGCGATTTCACTCAACAACAAACAGCAACCCCTCCGCAGCAGCAAGGCGGAGGGGTTGTGAAATCAGGATACTATACATTCCCCGGCTTACGCAGGGGGCCCGTACTGGCATAAATAAAACTCCCGTTTATATAAGCGGGAGTTTTATTTTTTTTCGTCTTTGTCAACATTTTGTTCTTGTTCTTTAAACTTTGGCATTAAATGCTTAAATATGCTTTTAGAAATTTCTTTTTCGCCGGTTTTCTCCGCCGCCGCGGAAGAGTTGCCAGATTCTTTTTTACGCTTAACATATTTGTGTTGGTTTTCTTCTTGTGGTATTAAGTGTTTTGCAAGTTTTAAAAAACTGGCTTTTTTAACGGGCATTCTTTTTCTGTGTGTGTGGGATACTGCCAGTTCCGGGTCAGAAATTGTTTTATCAAAAGAAACTCTTTGCTTGGCGAATACGCTTCTTTGTCCTGTTACCAAAAAGCTTATAACACAGCAAACTGCGGCGTAAGGCGCTATTTGCGGGCCGAATAATTCAATAGCCATAATACTTGAGGCTAAAGGCGCGTTTGTAGCTCCCGCCAGTACGGCTACAACGCCTAAAGCCGCTACGGTAGCCGGGTCAATTTGCAAAAATTCCCCCAACACAGCTCCTGCCTGCGAGCCTATAAAAAATATAGGTGTTACTATACCGCCAACCCCGCCTGCTGAAAATGTAATGGCGGTTGTAATCATTTTAAACAGGGAACCTAACGCGAAGGAAGGCTCCGCGCTGCCGTGTAAGATAGCGTTAGTTTCTTCCATGCCTAACCCCAAAAATTCAGGCGATAAAAGCAGTCCCACTGCTACAAGTATAGCTCCGCCGGTAAAAGCCTTCCAAAAAAAAGAAAATTTTATAGATATATATCTGAAAACAACTCTAAAAAGTTTCATTATTTCTATAAATAATAATGAGATAAGCCCGAAGAACAACCCCGCAAAAAGTATTTTTAAAAAGAAACCTTCCGTAAAGACAGGCACAACCGGTATCGGGTGGTAAATATATGTAACGCCTAGCGCGCTTGTAACCTGGTAAGCTGTTATCCCGGCTACCAGCGCCGGGAACATTACCTCATAAAAAATATAACCTACCCATAAAACTTCAAGCCCGAATATCGCGCCCGATATAGGCACGCCGAATACTCCCGCAAAGCCGGCGCTCACGCCGCAAATCATTAATTTTCTGCGGTCTTCATTAGAAAGTTTTAGCAAACGGGCGGAAAAAGAGGCAAGGCCTGCCCCTACGTCCGCACAAGGGGCTTCTTTACCCGCCGATCCGCCCGCAGATATTGTTAAAACAGGCAGGAAAAAAGCTTTTGCCGCGGAGATAAGCGATATAGGTTTATAAGCGTTAATTTTGTTTATTGCCGCGTCTGTAGAAAAATCCGTATCTTTAGGAAAGACTCGTTTTGATAAAAATGAGGTTAATATAAAAACAAAGGGCAGCCCTACGTAATAAAACGGAAATGAGGTTGTGGTGCTTATAGAATGGTCTAAAATAAATAAAAAGGCCGCGGCCGCTACACCTACTATTGCGCCTATTGCAGTTGAAAGTATAAACCATTTTATGATATTAAGGAAAACGCCCCTCTGGTCTTTAAACATATAATATATATTACAAAATTGTTAATGTTTTTTCCGAAACAAAAGTTTACACAAAAAGATATAATAAAATTATGCAGATAAAGGAAATTTCTATAGTATACCGTTTTAAAAACTCACTTTATATTAACCTGACAAACAGGTGTCCCAATCTTTGTGTTTTTTGTATAAAATCAAAGTGGGAAATGCGTTTTGAAGGGTATAACCTTAATTTAGAGGGTAAAGAGCCTTCCGCCCAAGAAGTTGTGGCCAAAATACACGGGGAGCTTGCCAAAGCTTCGGTTGAGCAAATTGTTTTTTGTGGCTATGGCGAACCTACCGTCAAACTGCCCGTTCTTACGGAAATTTGCGATATTTTAAACGCCGAGATGAAAGAGGGTAAAATTGGCAAAAGTATAATACGTTTAAATACCATAGGCCTGGGCAACAAAATTTGGGGCCGTGATATCGTGCCCGATTTACAAGGCAGAATAAAACAGATTTATATAAGCTTAAATTCAAATAAACCCGAACAATGGGCAAAACTTGTGCGTCCCGCAAAAGGCTATGAAGACGGCTTTGAAAGCGTTGTGGGTTTTATTAAAAATTGTATCGGTAAATTTGACAAGGTTGTCGTAAGCACTGTTGAAGGCCTTGGTGTTGATACCCAAGATATGGGTAATTTTGTAAAGGAGCTTGGAGCGGAATTTTACGTCCGCAGTTTTTTAGATGACGAAAACTAATAACAATAAACAAGAAAAAAAAGAAAATCAAAAAAGTAAGGATAATATAATACCCATGGTTTTATCTTTACTTATGCTTTCTTTTTGTTTGTTTTTGCTTCTGTCCGCAGTCCAAAACTATTACAGCGGTCTGAAAACGCAAAGAAATAAGCCTGTTGAAATAAGTAAATCTAAAAAAACGCCTAAGCCGCTTGCATTTGATACCGAAATCAAATTCAGAAAATTTTTTATTACGGCTCCCAACGCTAAAGAAGTAAGACTGCTTGCCGATTTTAATGAATTCGGCAAAACGCCTATTATTTTAACCCCCTATAAAAAAGGATATTTTGACACTTCCGTCGCTCTTGCGGCGGGGGAATATAAGTATGTGTTTTTGGTTGACGGTAAAGAAGTGTTAGACCCTTTGAACAAAGATATTATCGAGTACGAAGGCCGGGAAGTTTGCGTAAAAACGGTGAGATAAAGTGTATAAAATAACTTCTAATAATCCCCAAGATACGCGCGGTTTGGCGCAAAAAATAGCTTTAAACCTTAAAGGCGGGGAAATACTTTTTTTATACGGTCCTATCGGCGCGGGTAAAACAGTTTTTGTTAAAGCGCTGGCAAAGGCGCTCGGTTTAAAAGGCAGTCCGGTAAGCGCCAGTTTTAGTTTGATGAAAGAATATAAGGGCAAAGGCAAAAAAATGTATCACGCCGATTTGTTCAGGCTTGAGGAAAACGAAATGTTTAACCTCGGTTTTGAAGCAATGTTAGAAGACGAAAACGCCATAATAGTTGTTGAGTGGCCGGGGCCTATGGAAAAACTTATAAAATCCTCGGTTATAAAAGCGGATTTCATTTTAAAAGAAGGCGACGCGCGTGAAATAATTTTTACTGCCTCCGGCGCTAAAGCAGAAAATTTTTTAAAAACGGTATTTGGTTAATATGAAAGAAAATATTATTTTAGCCGTGGACACAACGTCATCCCCTCTTTTAGTATGTTTAAAAAAGGGGAAAAACAAAGCCATAAGCATTAAAAAGAACGGCGTTAAACAGGAAGAATATTTATTCCCCGCTATTAAAAAAGCGTTAGCTAAGGAAAACATTTCTTTAAAAGACGTTACCAAAGTTTTTTATGTGCGCGGCCCGGGCAGATTTACGGGTATAAGAATAGGCCTTACTCTTGCCGGCATGCTGCGCGGTTTAACTGGCGCGGAAGCCTGCAGCGCCACAATGTTTGAAGTGCTCTACCTGCAAACACAAAATTCCAAAGAATTTAAAACCTGGATTAAAAACAACCTCGGCGGCAAAGCCGCGGTTGTGTTGCATGCTTTCAGGGAAGAATATTTTTTACAAATTTTTGACGGAAGCGAACCGCGCTGGTTCGACAAAGAAGAAATGTTTGCTTTTATGGCTTCATATAACGCGCCGCTTTTTGTTACGGGGTTTGACAAGGAAAAAACTTCTTTAAATGAAATGTTCGCGGGTGCTAAATATACATTAGGGTCCGCTAAACTTTGCTCGGTTAATAAAAATTCTTTAATAAACATGGCTTTAATAACCGGTTTTGAAAAGAACACTTTAGAACCTTTATACCTAAAACCCGCGCGGTTTGAGTTGGGAAAATGATAGAAATATCAGAAGCTAAACTGTCTTTGGTAAAAGAAATAGCGGGGGTGGAATTTTCACAGCCGTACGGCGCGCTTTGGGGTGTAAAAGGTTTTAAGTCCGAGTTTGAAAATAAATTTGCCCACATTTTAACCGCGCTTAAGGACGGTAAGGTTATTGGTTTTATAAGCGTGCGCGCGGTGGCTGACACGGCCGAACTTTTAAACCTTGCCGTTTTGCCCGTGCAGACCAAAAAGGGGGCGGCTTCCAAACTTTTGGACGCCATGTTTAACCGTTTAAAAAATTTAGGGGTAAAAACGGTTACTCTTGAAGTTAATGAAACCAACCTGCCCGCCGTTAATTTATATAAAAAGTTTGGTTTTAAAGTTATAGGAAAAAGGGGAAAGTTTTACAACGGCGTTCAAGACGCGTTGTTAATGAAAGCAGATTTATGAAAAAATTTTTATGTTTTTTAATTTTATCCGCGCCGTTTTTTCTACAAGCGGCCGAGCCTGACTACGGCAAAACGTTTTATATGGACTATATAAAAGGCCTTTTGCATGTTAGCGATAAAAAATATGACAAGGCGCTTGATCATTTTGAGAAAAATTTAAAGGAATTTCCCGAGTCCGAGTTTCTAAAAACGCTTATTTTGCAAACTGCAATAGCTGCCGGGAAAGAAGATAACTATGAGGAAATAGCAAAAGAGGTTTCCCAATATAAAGATAAAAACTCTTTAATTGCTTCCGCTGCTTACAGCTGGTCAAAAGGACATTTGAAAGACGCTCTTTCTTATTATGAAAGCGCGCTCGCTTTGGATCCTGAAAATACGGCTATTTTGGCCCAGTATCTTACGCTTTTAAACGGTATGGACAGTGAAAGAGCCGTGGCCTTTTTGGAAGAATACGCCGAAAAAGTGCCCGAACTTGCGGCGGTTATTTTTCAGGAAGCGGGCAATGTTAATTTGAAAAGGGGCCGTACGGAAGACGCTCTTACCATGTATTTTAAAGCAACGAAAGCAAACCCCCGATATGCGGAAGCCTATATAAGCCGGGCTGAAATTTACCAAAAGCAGTCTAAATTACAAGAATCGCTTAAAGAATATAAAAAACTTGAAGACATGGGTTTAGCGGACACGTATGTTTACCTTAGAATAGGAACGCTGCATGTTCTTTTAAAAAATATTCCTGAAGCAAGAAAATATTTTGAAAAAATTTTATCTTATGATCCTTCCAGCATTTTGGCCAACCAGTTCATGGCTGCTATATCGGAGGATGAAAAAAATTATGCTGCCGCTTTAAAATATTTGCAAGCGGCCGGAGATTACAAAACCAATGCTTCAAAACTTTTGCAGGCTTCTTTTTACGCGGCGAGAATGGGAAATGCGGAAGAAGCGTCATCCATTTTAGATAATGCTTACAAAGTATCCGATAAAAGCGTTGAGGTAGGTTATTTTTATGCGGTGTCTTTGCAAGATTTAGGTAAGCATAAGGAAGCTGTTAAAATTTTTAAAGAGATTTTGTCCCAAACTCCGCAATATGAAAAAGCGCGTATGATGTACGGCGTTTCTTTAGACGCTTTGGGCGATAACGCGGAGCTTGAAAAACAAATGAGAATAGTTGTAGGGCAAAATCCCGCTAATTCCGAGGCTCTAAACTCTTTAGCCTACGCGTTGCTTGAGCAAAACAAAAAACTAAAGGAAGCTAAAAAACATATTGACAGATCACTACAGCTTAAGCCTGACGATTATGCAACCATTGATTCACTGGGATGGTATTATTATAAAACTAAAGATTATGATAAAGCGCTTGAATATTTTGAAAAAGCTTTGTCCAAAATGCCGGACGATAAAGTTATAGCTGGGCATAAGGGGCTTGCTCTGTACCGTTTGGGAAGGTATAAAGAAGCTTTGCCGTGGATTATAAAGGCTGAAGATAAAAAGCTAAATAAGTATATAAAAAAAGCAGAAAAAAAATCGGGGGAATAAGTATGACGGAATTAGAATTTAAACCGAGATATTACGAAGCGGCTCTTGACGACAGTATACCTGTTCATATGCTTTGTAATTATCTTCAGGAAGGAGCCGGGCAGGACGCGAATAATCTTTCCTTTGGGCGGGAACAAATAGGCGAGCACGGCGTAGCATGGGTATTAAGCCGCATGCAGATTGAGCTTATTAATAAAGCGGTTTTGGGTAAAAAACTTAAAGTAAAAACATGGCCCAGCTTTTCTGAAAAAATAATAAGCAGAAGAGAATATATTATTACTGATGAAGATGGAAAAATAATTTTAAAATGTTCTTCCTGGTGGCTTATATTAAATTTAAACACCCGTAAAATAACCCGTATTCCTCAGCATATGCTTGATTTAAATACTGAAAAACCGGATTTTATGGTTGAAGAAGGCAACTTTAAATTAAAAACGCCTCAGGACGCTAAACCTGTTTTTTCAAAAGACTTTTTGGTTCGTTTGGAGGATATTGACTGCAACGGGCATGTTAATAACACACATTATATAGCCTGGGCTATCGAAACGCTTCCCGCGGAGGTTGTTAAAAATAAAACGATTAAAAGTTTAAGAATAAATTTTAAGTCAGAGTGTATTGACGGAAATAAAATAAAATCCTTTGTTTATGATAACGGCAACAGCGAATATATTCACGAACTTGTAAGAGAAGATGACGGGAAAGAAGTTTTCAGGCTGGTTTCAAACTGGCAATAGGCAACAGTTTAAAAAATAAAACCCGCGCTGGTAACGCGGGTTTTTTATTTCTTTTTAATTTGCTGTTGCTTGGCGGCGTTTATCTTTGCCAAAAACTCGGCCTGTAAATTAATTTTTTCTTTTAAAGGAGCTGTTTTTAAATGGCATATGCCTATTGCAATAGCGTCGGCCACGTCGTCAGGCTCAGGCTTTTTGGTAAGTTTTAAAGTAAGCTGCACCATACGCTGTATCTGTGCTTTTCCCGCTGTTCCGCTGCCGCAGATTACGCTTTTAACTTTCTTTGGGCTGTAGGAATTAATATTAAGCCCTTTAAGATGCGCGGCAAGTAAGATAACGCCCCTTGTCTGTATGGTTTGGCTTACGGTAATGGCTCTTTTTAAAAAAAACATTTCTTCCATGGCGACGTGATTAGGTTTATAGGCTTCGGCAAGTTTGCCTATTTCATTAAAAATATATTCAAGACGTTCGGGCAAAGCGGAATCTTTGGAGCTGTGTATAAGTCCGCAGGCTGTTAAACGGATATTGGAATTTTTATCGCGCGTAAGGATTGCCCAGCCTGTTCTGTCCAAACCGGGATCAATTCCTAAAACCGTTGTTAAAGCGTTATTATCCATAAGAGTTTAAAGTAACGGCGGTCATATGACCGCCGTTATTATTTTTTTATTTGGAAATTTTTTCCATTATTTCATCAGGTATATTATAGTTTGAGTAAACGGCTTTTGTATCGTCGTGATCGTCAAGTTCGTCCATCATTTTCATAATTGACTGCGCCGCGTTTTCATCTGTTATTTCCGTTTCCGTATCGGGTATCATTGTAAGAGTGGCCGATTCTGTTTTCACGCCTTTTTCTTCTAATGCTTTTTTAACAATATCTAAACTTTCCGGCGCGGTAAAAACTTCATGCACTTCACTTTCGGATTTAATATCGTCCGCTCCGGCTTCAATAGCAATATCCATCAGGCTTTCTTCAGATATTGTTTCTTTATTAATTATGATAAGGCCTTTTTTCTTAAACATATAAGAAACGCAGCCCGTGGTGCCGATGCTGCCGCCTCTGCTTGTAAAAATTTTGCGTATTTCTGAGAATGTGCGGTTTTTATTGTCCGTAGTACAGTCAACAATAACGGCTATTGAGCTCGGGCCGTAACCTTCATAGGTAATTTCTTCGTAAGTGGCGCCTTCAAGCTGGCCGGTGCCTTTCATGATAGCGCGTTTGATATTGTCCGCTGGCATGTTTGCCGCTTTAGCGTCTTCAACGGCTTTTCTCAGACGGGGATTATTTTCAAGTTCAGCGCCGCCCATTTTGGCCGCTATGGTAATTTCTCTTATAATTCTTGTAAAAACTTTGCCTCTTTTAGAGTCTAAAAGAGCTTTTTTATGTTTAATACCTGCCCAGTGTGAATGTCCGCCCATAAGTAGGAACTCCTTTTGTGAAATTGCGCTGCGCAACAGCGAAGAGTGTTTAAATAAAATTTTAGCACTGCGTTATTTTTCTATTTTAGCAAATTTTCCGTATACTTAATTTGATATCATATAAATATGAGTCATATTTGGTTGCTTTTACCCGTCGGGTTTATAATAGGTTTTATGGGCAGTATGTTCGGTATAGGGGGTGGCATTTTTATAGTGCCTATACTGCATTTCGGTTTTGGAGTTCCTCTGCACCAGGCTGTTGCCTGTTCTTTACTCACTGTAGTTGCCTCTTCCATGATGTCTACCATGGCAAAAATACAAAGCGGCGTTATTAATATAAGAATTTCAAAATCTTTAGAAATACCTTCAATTTTAGGCGCTATAATAGGGTCAAACATTATAGGGGCTTTGCCGATAGGAGTTATAAAAGTTATGTTTTCCATAGTGGCTGCCGCTATGGCTTTTAACATGTTGAAAAATCCTTTTAAAGTTTTAACAGGAAAAAAGGTAAATGAGCCCTACTATGAAAGTAAAGAGTGCTCTTTTGCGGATTCTTATAGAGATAAAGCCACAGGCAAAACTGTTTTTTACCAGGCTAAAAATTTAAAATGGGCCGTTCCGCTTTCAGTGTTCGCGGGGTTTTTATCTTCAACTTTAGGCGTTGGCGGTGGCGTAATTAATGTGCCGTTAATGACAAACGTATGCAAACTTCCAATTAAAGTCGCAAGCGGCACAAGCTCTTATAAATTAGGGCTTACCGCCTGCGCGGGCGCTTTGGTTTATTTCAGAAAAGGCTATGTAGTTGAAGATGTTACCGTTATGGTTATACTTGGTATTTTAGCGGGCGCGTGGCTTGGTATTAATATGCTTCTTAAAATAAAGGCTTTTTATGTTGAGGTTTTATTCGGCCTTCTTATGCTGAGCATAGCGCTTAAAATGGCGGTTAGTTTATGAAAGACAGGGCTTTAAAAAAGAATATTCATTATGTCCTTTTAGCGGGGCTTAGCCTGGTGGTGCTCAGCGCGGCGCTTTATGTGTTTTTAGGCGGCGTTTGGGGCAAAATATCTTTAGGTATTCTTTTAGCTTTGCCTCCTTTAAGGCTTGTTATTGAAGTGCACGGTTTTGCTAAAACAAAACTTTACGGTTTTATGCTTATCTCTCTTACTCTTATTTTAATGCTTTTTACAGAATTTATTTTCCTTGGGTAGTTCCGTTGGCGGGGGCTGCTGCTTGCTCCGCCTCTTTTTGGCTTTCTTCGGCGGCGATAGACGCTTGGGAGGCGTCTCTTGCGTCCTTTTGGTCCTCAAAATATTTTTCCAAAGTTTTTTTGGAGCTGTTATAGTCCGCCGCCGCTTTTGAATATTCCGAAGTTGTGGGTGAACCGTTGTTATTTTTTGCTATTTCCGCCTGGTATCTGTATTTTCTTATTTGGTAGGCTTGCAATAAAAGGGTGGTTTCTAAAGAGTTGACCAGGCTTTTTGCGGTTTCTTTATCAACGTTGGGGCTGGCGTTTAAAGCCGCCTCAACCGCTTTAATTGTTTCATGCGTTTTTTCTAAAGTAAATTGGTTTATGTCGGTGCCGAAGGTTTTTAAATCAGGCATTGAAATGGCCGACGCGGCCGACGCGTCTTTCTGCGGCAGGTAAATATTGCCTATATATACCCCGCCTGCAAATATAAGAAGTAAAAGTAATAGCTTAATAAGTTTCATATTTTAATTTTGTTTACTTTTCAATGTAAACAAGAATTCTCCCTTTTTCTAAACTGATTTCAATTTCTTTAGCCAAGGCTTCATTGCTTAGGGTTAAAGTATCCGTTACTTTTAAATTAGCATTTTTTAAAGGGTATTTTAAACCTTTAAGGTTTACTTTTTTACAAATGCCTACGGGTATTAAGCTTACTCTTACGCCGGGCCTTGTTTTAAATTTGCGTACTCCCGTTACAGGCACTATTTTAAAAAATTCGCTTTCAAAAACAATTTTTGTATCTTTTAAATATTTAAAAGCGGAATAAAGGTTGCTTAATGTAAAGTCCAGCCTTTTACCTGTGGCGGAAATTATAGTAACGTCTTTTATTTTGGCTTGTTTAATAAAATTTAAAGCTTTCTCAAAATCAGTATTATCCTGGCGGTTAACTTGTATCCACTCGGAGGAGGCGAATTTCTTTTTTGCCGCCGAGGAAACGGAGTCCATATCGCCCACAATTGCGTCGGGCTTTATATTATATTTAGCGGCCGTGTTTGCGCCGCCGTCAACGCAAAGTATATACTTACCTTTGCATGCTTTGGCTAAAAACTTTTTTTGTTCGGGCTCGCCGTTACAAATTATTAACGCTTTTCGCATTTTGTTTTCCGTAAATTAAAGATACCGACAATATAATTATACTAGTTAATAAACCTATATAAAAACCGTCTAATTCAAAGTGGTATTTTGCCGTGACGGCCCAAAGCGTCATTAACAAAGCCGAAGTTATTGAGGAAAAACAAAAAAGTTTGTCCGATATTTTGCCCGGCCTTACATAACCAAATAACATTGGTATAAGCAGACATGCCGCCATATATGACCCAAGTGTAAGCCAAATTGTTTTAAAACTTCCTTTAAACAAAAGGGCTAAGGCTATGCAAAGCGCGCTTACCGCAAACATTGCTATGCGGTTTGTAAGCACAACGTTTTTAAATTTATTTCTTAAAAAGTCATAGCTTAAAGTGTTTGAGGCGATAAACATAAAAGAATCTAATGTGGAAAGTATTATGGCGAGTATGCCGGCCACAAAAAAGCCTTTTAAACCGACCGGGAGTAATTGCACGGCGTAAAAAAAGTATGCGTAGGCAGGCTCCCCCTGCGGAATAACGGCGCGCGCGTATAAAGCGCCTAAAGTGGTGCAGATATCAAAACAAATCCAAATAACAGTGGAAATTAAAATGCCTTTACGCGCTACTTCCGTGGATTTGGCGGCAAAGCAGCGTTGGTAAAAACTGGGGTCTACTAAAGTAGCTAAAGCTATAAAACCCCAAATTATGGTAGACAAAACGCTGTTACCGCCCGTTAAAGAAAAATGGCTTGCGGGTAGTTCGGCACGCAAAAAACTTATTCCTCCAAAAGCGTGAACGGAAAATAAAACAACTATTAAAACAGCCGAACACATTACTACAAACTGTACAATTTCAGAAAATACTACGGCCCTAAACCCGCCCCAGGCCGAATATAAACATGTAAACAAAGCTCCGAATATCATTCCATGCAAAGTGCTTATGCCAAGCACCATATTTAAAAACATTCCTATGCTTAAAACGTAAGCTATAGGCATAATGTAAAAAAACGTAAACACGGCGGCTGTTTTGGCTGACTTGGGGCCGAACATTTTGCCCGTAAGTTCGGGTAAGGTAACGGAGTCATATTTTGATATTTTGCGTACAATAAACAGCGCGAAAATAATATACGCTATATACCAAAACACGCCCTGCGTTATAAAGTTAAAAATACCGTAATTAAAAGTTATTTCATTTACGCCGAATATGCCGCCGTACCATGTGGCGGTAAGCGTGGCCACAAACATAGGTAGCGTGAGCTTGCGGCCCATAAGCATATACTCAAGCACGCCGCCTTTATTTTTGCCTTTAATGGCGTGCCCGTAAATAGCCGCGCCGAAAGTAAGAGCCAGTATTAAAATAAAAACAAACCAATCCGCGGCTGAAAGATATTCGTATACAACTAATGAAGATTTCATAATATTTAAAAAATCTGCGGCAGTTTGGGCTGCCGCAGATGAAATTTTACCAGCCTATAAAGAACGGCGGTATTAATAGAATCATGGACATGATAATGAGAATAACTTCAAGTTTCCAAAACCATTTTAACCATTTTGTCCAGCTTATGCCCGCTATTGCAAGCACCGCTACCGTAACCGGCGCCGTGGGGATAATAGGGTTGCCCCAGCCTTCGCCGAATTGGTAGGCCAAAACGGCTGTTTGCCTTGATATGCCAACTAAGTCGGCAAGTGGCGCCATGATAGGCATAGTAAGAACGGCCTGGCCCGAACCTGAGGCGATAAAAAAGTTAAGTATCGTTTGGAATATAAACATTGCCTGCGCGGCTAAATATTTAGGCAGATGTCCGATAGCCAAAGCCATCCAGTGGAGGAATGTGTCTAAAATGTTTCCGTCCGTGGCGACTATAATTATTGAACGTGCTAAAGTTATAAGAAGACATACAGAAATCATGTTTTTCATGCCGTCTATAATAGCGTCTGTGGTTTCGGTCACGCCCATTTTACCGAACATGGCGCATAAAATACCCAAAAATAAAAACAAAGCGGCGATTTCATCAATATACCACTTATAAAAAGTAACGCCGAAGATAACCGCCGTTATACCGGCTATAAAAAGCATTATTACGGCTTTGTGGCGGCCTCTTATTTTGGGTTTGCCTACTTCAATATCGTTAACTATTTTAAGCTGGGCGCGTTTTTCCAAATCCATATGGTAAGTAAAACTGGCCGAAGGCGTTTTTAAAACTTTTGCGCCGTATCTGCTTACATAAAAAGTTACCACGCTTGTGGCGATTAACCAAACTATAATCCTGTATCCCATGCCGGAATAAATATCAAGTTCCGCTATTGTTTGCGCGATACCAACTGTAAACGGGTTTACAAAGGCTGAGCAGAACCCGGCGAACGCGCCTAAAAAAGGAACTGTCATGCCTACAATGGTGTCATAACCTAAAGACAGTGCCAGCGGTATAAATATGGGTACAAAGATAATAGTTTCCTCTTCCATTCCAAACAGCGCTCCGCACAATGAGAACGCGAACATGCATACGGGAATAAAAAAGTGTTTTAAATGTTGATTTTGCGAGAAAAAATAACTTATATTTTGAATAATTACGTTAACAGTTCCGGTACGTTCGATAATCGTAAATACCGCGCCTATTACAAGAATAAAAATAATAATGTCGGAACAGGCCTGAAAGCCTTTTATCGGCGCGAGCAGCACATCTGTTAAGCCTTGGCCGCTGCGTTCAACTCTTGTGTATGAGCCGGCTACTGTTAATGTTTTAGAGCCTTTCTCAACACGGTCAAATTGGCCGGGGGGAACTATCCATGAAAGGATTGCTGTGAATATTAAAATACCAAACACCAGCATATAAGTGTTAAGTTTGAATTTCTCCATTTTTTTTAGTCGGTTAACCTCTCTTTTTTTATGTTATTTTTATTTCATTTTTTAACAAGTATATATTTTACTATTTTGCAGTATAAAAATGTAAAAATTTTTGAGCCGGGTTAAAACGCTTTTTTATCTTTGGCAAACGGGTTATTTTATTTACCGCATATTAAGGCCGAAAAGCTAAAAACGCTAGAAAAACGCTTAATCTATATAAAGGCCCTTTTTTTGTATAATATGTAATATATTTTCATAAAGGAAAGCTAAAAGTATGTCAAACAATACAAAACCAAACAACAACAAATATTCCAAAACAGTCTTATTACCAAAAACCGATTTTCCAATGAGGGCGGGTCTTGCTCAGAAAGAACCAAAATTTGTTGAGTTTTGGAAAACTATTAAACTTTATGAAAAAATGCAAAAACTGCGCGACGGTAAAGAAGTTTTTATGCTTCACGATGGGCCCCCTTACGCCAATGGCCGCATACATATCGGCCATGCCATGGATAAAACTTTAAAGGATATGGTTTTAAAAAGCCGCCATATGCAAGGCTTTCAAACGCCTTATATTCCCGGTTGGGACTGCCACGGCCTTCCTATAGAACAGGCTTTAATGAAGGAAATGAAAATCGACAAAAAGAGCATTAAGGAAGAAGACGTGCCCGGCTTTCGTAAAAAAGCAAGGGAATTTGCCGATAAATTTGTTGATATCCAAATGCAAGGCTTTGAAAGGCTTGGCGTTCAGGGAGACTGGGCAAATTACTACAGCACCATGGCCAAAAGATATGAAGGTAATGTAATCGGTGTATTTTTAGATTTTATAGAAAAGGGTTTAGCTTACAGAGGCACAAAAACAATTTTTTGGTGCCCCACTTGCGAAACCGCTTTGGCCGACGCGGAAACGGAATATAAAGACAAAGTTTCCCAATCAATTTACCTGCGTTTTAAACTGGCTGAACCTTTTAAAGGTAAGGCAAATGTTTCCTTGGTTATTTGGACCACCACGCCGTGGACAATACCCGCCAATAAAGCTACCGCCGTTAATAAAGATGAAGACTATGTTTTACTTAAAGACAATAAAACCGGAGAATATTATATAGTAGCCGACAAACTTGCCGAAAATTTTAAAAACAAAAGCGGTTATGACATAACAAAAGAAGAAAAATTTAGCGGCAACGATTTAGTGGGTCTTAAATATAAACACCCTTTATTAGACAGGCTTAACCCTGTTATATGGACGGACTTCGTTGCTATGGATACCGGCGTAGGCTTGGTACACGTAGCTCCCGCCCACGGTGAGGATGACGCCAAAGCCGGACAAATTTGGAACTTGGAAGTTTTTGGCCCTGTTGATGAAAAAGGTATTTTTACTAAAGAAGCGGGCGAGTTTGCCGGGCAGCATATTTTTAAAGCCAATGCGGAAATCATAAAGCGTTTAAATGAACTCGGCAACTTAATAAAAGAAGAAACTATTGATCACAGCTACCCGCATTGCTGGCGCTGTAAACAGCCCATTATATTTAGAGCTACGGAGCAGTGGTTTCTTTCCATTGACGGACAAAATTTGAGAAGTGAACTTACAAAAGCGGTTGAGTCTGTTGATTTTTACCCCAAAGCCGGCGTTTCACGCATAGGCAACATGGTTAAAATGAGGCCC
The DNA here is from genome assembly GCF_000020145.1 of Elusimicrobium minutum Pei191. Lineage (NCBI taxonomy): Bacteria > Pseudomonadati > Elusimicrobiota > Elusimicrobia > Elusimicrobiales > Elusimicrobiaceae > Elusimicrobium > Elusimicrobium minutum. Next base: position 1,244,110 of record NC_010644.1, on the reverse strand, counting down.
GACTGGTGTTTAACCAGGCAGAGATTCTGGGGCACTCCCGCAACTATATTTTATTGCGACGACTGCAAAACTCCGCAGGTTGACGCTAAATTATTTGCGCATATTAAACAAATGGCGCTTGATAACGGCGGCGATTTTTGGTTTACCTTTCCCAATGAAAAAATATTGCCCGAAGGTTACAAGTGCACAAAATGCGGTGGAACGCATTTCGTAAAAGAAAAGGATATTTTGGACGTTTGGTTGGATTCGGGCTGCTCTTGGAGAGCGGTTTTGAAAGACCGCGGTTTAAAATACCCGGCCGACATGTACCTTGAAGGGGCCGACCAGCACAGGGGCTGGTTCCAAAGTTCGCTTATTCCTTCGGTTGCATTGGAAGGCAAATCGCCTTTTAGGCAAATTTTAACACACGGCTTTGTGCTTGACCAGCACGGGCACGCCATGCATAAATCTTTAGGCAACTCCGTAGAACCGCATGAAGTTTTTGATAAATACGGGGCGGACATTTTACGCCTTTGGGTAAGCTTAAGCGATTACCAGGACGATATAAGAATATCTGATGAAATTTTAAGCGGCCCTGTTGACAGTTACAGAAGGTTAAGAAACACATTCCGCTACGCTATGGGCAGTTTGTTTGACTATGACCCGGAAATTCATAAAATGAAACCTGAAGAAATGACGGAAATTGACAGATATATGTTAAGCAAGCTTGATACTTTGATAAAAGAATCTCTTGAAAATTACGATATCTATGAATTTAGAAAAGTAGTGCGCGGCCTTATAGATTTTTGTATTTTGGACCTGTCGTCATTTATGCTTGATGCTTCCAAAGACAGGCTTTATACTTTAGGCACGGACGCCCAAACAAGGCGCAGCGCCCAAAACGCTTTATATGAAATTTTAATAGTTTTATTAAAACTTTTAGCGCCAGTTTTGTCTTTCACCACGGAAGAAGCCTGGCAGGAATTAAAAAAGACTCCCGCCGGGGCTAAATTAGAGGAAAGTATTTTCCTTTCCGACTTTCCTAAATCAAGCAGTTTTAAACATGACGCGAAGCTTGAGGAAAAATGGTCAAAAATAAGAACGGTAAGAGAAAACGTTTTAAAGAAACTTGAGGAAGCCAGAAGCGCGGGGCTTATAGGCTCGTCGCTTGAAGCTAATGTCATATTTAGCACGACCTCAAAAGAAGAGCTTGCTTTCTTAGAGGAAAACAAAGATCTTTGGCCGGAAATCGCCATTGTTTCCAAAGCGGAAATTAAAAATGAAGGCGGTGAGGAAATATTAATTACAATTGAACACGCGCCGGGCGCGAAATGCCCCAGATGCTGGCAATGGAAAGAAGATATAGGCGAAAATTCCGCACATGCTGAAGTTTGCGTTCGCTGCGCGGGCGTGCTTGAAAAAGAGGGCATTACGGTGAATGAGGATGTAAACGTAAATGTCTAATATTTTACTTAAACTTAAAAACTGGTTTATTTTAAATAAAAAAACTGTAATAATAGTATTAATAATTACAGGGTTGGACCGCGTAAGCAAAGTTTTTACGCTTGAGTTATTGCGTCCTTTGGGCAGTATAAAAATATTTAAATATTTCCATCTTACATATGTTGAAAATACCGGAATGGCTTTCGGTTTATTCCAAAACGCCAATCTCGCTTTAGCGGTTATGATGTGCGCGGTAATAATATTTTTATTAGTCTCCTGGCGTGAAATTGAAAAACTGCGCCCGCCGTTAGGCTGGCTGGGTCTTAGTTTTATTTTGGGCGGTGCGATAGGCAATCTTTATGATAGAATCTTTTTAGGGTATGTTGTTGATTTTATTGATTTAAGAGTGTGGCCTGTTTTTAATATTGCGGATTCATTTATTTGTATAGGAGCTGTATTGCTGGCGGCAGCGATGTTGTTCCCAGGGAAAAAGGAAACGGAGGCAAAATGAAAAAATTGTTTATTTTAGCTGTTTTATGTTTAAGTGTTTTTACAATAGGCTGCGGCAGCAATAACGCTAACTTTAAGAAAGCTTTGTATTATACCGACATCGGCCGGTATAATGATGCTTTAAACCTTTACGGTAAAATAATAAAATCCGATCCTAATAACTATGCCGCGTATTCCAACCGCGCCATGGTGCATGAAAAAATTGCGGCCGCTATTTCTTTTAAAGATTTAAAACTCAGGCAGCAGCATCTTGATTACGCTGAAAAAGACTATTTAAAAGCGGTAAAACTTAATCCTAACGACGCTAAAATTTTAAATAATTTAGGAGCTTTTTATATTGACAGAGGCCAGTATTATAACGCTATTATTTATCTTAACGAAGCCTTGAGAGCAAGGCCCAATTATTATAACGCGCTTGTAAACAGGGGCATAGCGTTTTATAACGCGGGCGAAGGCATTAAAGCGTATAATGATTTCCATAAGGCTATAAACATAAATAAGGACGGCTGGCTGGCTTATTATAACAGAGGGTTGTTTTATTATGACATAGGTGACTATCTTAACGCCGCTTTAGACCAGACCAGGGTTATAAATTTAAAACCTTCTTACGGTAAAGCGTATCTTGAAAGAGGGCGCGCTTTAAAATTAAATAATATGTACGCCGACGCTCTTGATGATTTTAAAATGGCTGTTGAGCTCGCGCCTAACAACGCCGTTGCGCGTTATTATTTAGCTGAAATGTTTTTTAAAAACCACGACCTGGGCGGCGCTTTAAGCGAACTTTTGATATCAAAACAACTTGACCCGAGGTTTGTTCCCACCTACGAACTTATGGGCGATATTTTAGCTTTGGAAGACAATGTTTCCGCCGCGGCTAATTATATAATAGCCAAAAAACTTGATCCCGCCAACGCCAGAAAATATGACGTGAAAATAAGAAGGCTTCTTTCTGATCAGGGCGTACGCAGAACCGTTGAAAGCAGATTCTATTAATTATAATTTACAATGCTAAAAAAAGATAACACGCCCAGACAAGGACGAAGAAAAATGTTTTTACCCGCCAGCTCTTACCAAATACGGGCGGGACTGTCTTTTTTATTTATGTTTCTTGTCATTTTTTCCGTTCACTTTAAAAACGTAAAATTGGGTATCTTTATCTTGTCTGCTTTGGCGTGTTTTCTTTTCGGCGGGCATTTGTTTAATAAAGCTTTAGAGGATATTAAGAAATTTAAATTTACTTTTAATACCCTTGCCTCAATATCAATACTTTCAGGTCTGTTATTTAGCTGCATGCATTTATTTTTAACGGTAAAAACAATAGGGGCCGTAAATAATTTATTTATTATTACGGTGCTTAACGTTGCCGTTATTAATATGGTATACGCAAGCTTTGCCAAAGAAGGTGAGGGCACCCAGGCTTTTATAGGTAAAGTTGAAGATGTTTTGCCCAAGTCCGCGCGCAGGGTTGTTGATGATGAGGAGAAAAAGATTTTCGCTTCCGAAATAAAAAGGGGCGATATTTTGCTTGTAAAATCAGGGGAAGTTATTCCTACCGACGGCTTTATAGTAAAGGGTAAAACCGAAATTGAAGAAACCATTATCACGGGCAACGCTATGCCCGCCGCTAAGTGTGAAGGGGAAAATGTTTACGGTGGCACTATAAATAAACTTAAGGATATTTATATTGAGGCGGGCTGCATTCTTTCCCAATCGGAAATTTTTTCTATAGTAAAAAATCTAAAAAACAGCGAACTTAAAAAAAGTCTTAATAAAAACCCTTTGGACAGATACGCTAAAACAGTAGGCCTTCCAATATTGATTGGGATTTTGGTGTTTTGCCTGTTAGCGGCCTACAAAAATTCTTTTTCAAATTTAGAATATTATTTAAGTCTTATTTTGTTTTTGTTTGCGCTTGCGTGTCCGCCGGCTTTTGCTTTGTGTTTTAGTTTAAGCTCTTATTTCGGAAGGAAAGGCGCAGCCGGCAACAATATATTAATACAAAACAGAAATTCTTTAAAAACCTTTAAAGAGGCTGACCTTGTTTTCTTTGATAAAACAGGAACTATTACTAACGGTATATTGGAAGTCAGTGATGTGTTTCCCATTAAAGCGGATAATAAAACATTAATTTTAAAATATGCTCTTACTGCTGAGCAAAGTATGACAGACGCTTACAGCCAGGCTTTAAAAAGATACTGCGCTAAAAACAATATAACGCCGGACGCTATAACTTCTTTAGAAGTATTGCCCGGCAGCGGCGTAAAAGCGAAAAGCGGTAAAAACACAATTTTAGTCGGCAACCAAAACTGGATTATTGAAGAAGGCATAAAAGCCAAAGAACTTAACCGCGGGTCTGATAATGAAATTATTATCTGCGTGGCTTTAAATAAAGAATTTTTGGGTTTTATAACACTGACCGATGAAATCAGAGCGGGCGCGGTAGAAACGGTTGAATGGCTTAAAAGCGAAGGCAAGGAAATTGTTCTTATCTCGGGCGACGGCAGTAAAACGGTATCATATATTTCGGGGCTTTTGGGCGGAGTCCCTTTCCACTCATCAATATTACCGGAAGCCAAGGCGGCGATGGTTCGCAAAAGCCAGGCCGAGGGCAGAAAAGTGGTTATGGTGGGCGACGGGTTTAACGACGTTTTGGCGCTGTTGGAGGCTGATGCCAGTTTATCTTATAAATCAAGCAGCTCCGCGCACTCTAACTGGGTGGACATTTTGGTAGACCGCAAAGATATGTTTGCCCTTATGGAATTAAAAAAATTATTTAAAATCGTAAACGGTAATATACTTGAAAATATCTGCATATCTCTTATTTTCAATGTTTTGCTTATAGCTTTTCTTTTAAACAAAGGCCTTGTTACGCCGTTTTTGGTTGCTATATTCGGCGTAATCGGCATAATAGCAGTAATAATTAATTCAGCGAGGTTAGTTAAAATAAAATTATGAGCGATATAGATTTCGGATACACCAAAGACCATGCCAGAAAAGGGGCGAACGCTAAACTGCCTGAAATACAGTGCTGGGAAAATCAATATAAAAGAGATTATGATATAAGAATAGAATTGCCTGAGTTTACCTCAGTATGTCCTAAAACGGGACTGCCTGATTTCGGCGTGATAACCATAGACTATATTCCCGACCGGCTTTGTTTAGAACTTAAATCTTTAAAATACTACCTTCTTGAATACCGCGATATGGGTATTTTTATGGAAAATATCGCCAATAAAATTTTAGATGACGTTGTTAAAGCCTGTAAACCCAAAAAAGCTGTAGTAACGGGCGATTTTACGCCGCGCGGCGGTCTGCGTTCCGTTATTGTGGCAAAATACGAGAAAAAATGAAAAAACCAAGGCCAAAATATATAAATATCTTTGTTATTTCGCTAATACTGCTTGCTGCGGCGTTTTGGTATACTCGTTTGAGCGAAAAAGATAACAGCGAAACGGACAACTCGGCAGAAGTTTATTTAGAAGAAGAAAACGCTGAGGGAATAACGTCTTCCGAAGCGTTTGAAGAACTTTTTGCGGAAGGAGAATATGCCGTCCCCTCAGAAGAAAACAGTGAAGATGTTTTAATCCGGGCCGATAGTACTTTAAGCGCTTTTGAAGGAACCGGAATTGCCGGAGTGGCACAAAAAGAAAAAAGTATTTTTGACGTGGTTGAGGAAGGGGAAAAAAACCGCGGTAAAAACCCTATAACTTTGCCATCTTTAAAAGTAGTTACCGTGGAAATGGACTCCTCCATGCCTGATCCGGATACTATGCCTGAAACTATACTTCCTATTAAAGAAGACGCGGAACTCGCGCAGGAAAGAAGCATAACAATGCTTACCGCGCCCGTTGATTATAAAATCATAAGTACTGCTGCCGAATACGCCGCTTTTAAAAAAACCGCTAAAGGCAAATACCCTTCGGTTGATTTTAACAAGCAGTCGGTTGTTATATTGGAATCAAAAAGCAATTTACCCGATAATATTTTTGAAATAGCCGAAGTAAGGGCGGAAGGCGGCAAAGATATTGTCGATTTCAGGGTAAATATTTTAGGGCTTAAAAATAAGCCTGAGAGTCACACATATAAAGTTGTAAACCGTAAAATTAAAAAGGTTGAACTTAACCAGATACTATAAATTAAACAGGCGTGTCCGTATACCAAACTTTCTGCGGTACTCTTGCCTGTAGTAATAACTCTGAAAGTTCCTCTTACTGTATAATAAATTAAGATATTTGGACTTTCTTTTATATAATCTGATTATTTAGTAACATAAGGAATATGCTTTTAACAATAATTTTACTTCCTATTCTGGGATCTATTTTTATAACTCCGTTTAATAAATTAGGCGTTAAACCCGCCGTTACGGCTATGTTAATCGGCTCGGCGGTTTTTGTTTTGTCTGTTTTTCAGCTTACTTACGCCGGAACAGGGGCGGAAGTTTCCTGGTCTTTGCAGATGCCGTTTGGCTTCGGCCCTCATTTTAAACTTGATATGTTGGCCGCTTTTATGGCGGCATGCTCTTCCTTTTTAAGTTTAATAATAATTTTTTATTCCACCGGCTATATACATGATAAGGACTATGAGAACGAATATTACACAATGGTAATATTGTTTTTAGGTTCAATGATGGGGCTTGTTTTCAGTTTTAACCTTGTATGGACTTTTGTTTTTTGGGAACTTACCGCGATTTGCAGCTGGCGTTTGGTAGGCTTTTTCCGAGGAGACACCGATAAAAAGAAAGCGGTTAAAACATTTTTAATTACCGTATTCGGCGCGTTATTTTTACTTTTGGGTATTGCCGCTTTATATTTTACAAACGGCACTGTCGACTTAACTCTTTTAAAAGGTTCAAGAGTTCCTTTAATAGTGTGCGCGCTTTTAGTGGCGGGCATGTTTTCCAAATCTGCTATTTTGCCTTTTTCAACATGGTTACCCGACGCGGGCGTGGCGCCATCGCCGGTTACGGCGTTACTTCATGCTGCGGTGCTTGTTAAAATAGGCGTTTATGTTTTTGCCAGGGTTTTCTATACCGTTAATTTGGATCCTTCCTTAGGCCACGCTGTAGCTTTAATAGCGGGTGTAAGCTCACTTATAGCGGGCGGCGCCGCTGTAACGGAAACAAACATTAAAAGAATTATCGCTTATTCTACAATCAGCCAGCTGGGATTTATCTTTCTTGCTTTATCAACGCGCACCGCTTTGGGGTTAGTTGCGGGCATGTTGTTTATTATGATGCACGGCGCGGCTAAAGGCGGTTTATTTTTATGCGCGGGTATCATTGAACATAAAACACATACAAAAGATATTACAAAAATGGGCGGATTGTTTAAGGTTATGCCTTTAACGGGGCTTGTTTTTGCAATATGCGCGTTGTCCGTAATGGGCATTCCCCCTATGGGCGGCTTTTTTAGCAAATTTATGGTTTTTAAAAGCGCGTCCGCCGCGGGTGGTGTTCTAGTTTTCGCTATTTTTATTTTAGCCGCCTGTTTTACTGCAGCCTATTTACTGCGTGTTTTTCATATTGTTTTCCTGGGTTCTCCCGGAGTGGAGTGGGAAATGGGCCCCGAAGGCAGCAAACAAACTTTGATTTCCGTTTCAATATTAGCGGTGTTAACCGTGGTAATGTCCGTATTTGTGGCTTTACCCGTAAATTATTTAATTAAAGCCGCCGTTCAAATGGGGGTATTATAATGTCTATATTATTACCCGTTTTTATTCCTTTAATATGCGCTTGCGGCATTTTAATTACAGGCAGGAAATACTCTGCTTATAATAAAGTGTGGGCGGGCGCGGGAGCGGTTGGCGCGTTATTGGGCGTTATTGTTTTATTTTTAACGCCGTTTTCCATGTTTTATTTAAACTGGTGCGAAAGTATTCTTACGTTTTCCCTTTCAGCGGGCGCTTTTGATAAAGCGGCCCTCGCCGCGCTTACTGTTTTTGCCGTTTTAATTTATGTGTATTCCTTAAAAAGCAATATTGAACATGAAAGATGGTTCTTTTTCAGTTTTCTGTTTACATTGGCTTTTGCCTGTGGGGCAGTATTGGCGGATAATCTTGTTTTAATGCTGTTTTTTTGGGAAGGACTTCTAATAAGTTTATATGTTTTTATAGTTATTAATAAAAACGGGCAAAGTACCGCTTTTAAAGCTTTTATGATTAACGTCGTGGGCGATATTTTGCTGTTGGCGGGCATTATTTTAACGGGTTACGCCGCAAAAACTTTTGATTCAAACGCTATAGTGCTTGCGCCTATAAGCATGCAAACCGGTTTGGGCATGGGCGCGTTTCTTTTAATAATGCTTGGCGCTTTATCAAAAGCGGGGGCTGTTCCTTTCCATTCCTGGATACCGGAAGCCGCGGCAAATACAAATGTTCCTATGATGGCGTTATTGCCCGCTTCGTTTGAAAAGGTTTTGGCTGTGTTTTTAATGGGGAAAGCGGTTACAATGTTTAACGTGTCCGTACTTCCCAACGGGGCGGACTTTTTAATTGTGGCGGGTATAATATCAATACTTCCCGCGGCGTTTTTAATACTTAAAGAAACCGACCTTAAAAAATTTATTGCATATAATATTATTTTGCAAATAGGTTTGCTTGCTTTTGAGCACGGCGCAACAATGGGCGGCGATATCATGGCACTGCTTAACCACGGCATTTATAAAGCTGCCGCTTTAGCTTGTTTATTTTTGTGCGCGGGCGCAGTAGAAGAAGCCGCCGGCACAACGGACACAAATAAACTGGGCGGACTGTTTAAGAATATGAAAGTTGTTGCGGTAAGTTTTATTATAGCTTCCGCCGCACTTTGCAAAGTAACGTTTTTAGATATTTTCTTTTCATCAAATTATAACGGGCTCAACCAGCATCATATAGGTTTTATTATTTTTATGGCCGTTATAAACCTGCTTGTGTTATTTTCTTTTGTAAGAGTAATAATAAATGTGTTTTTTGTAAAAGGAACCGTTGGCTTTACACGCCCGCATTTTACAAAAACAATTATTCCCGCGGTGTTTGCTTTTGTGGTTTTTCTTTACTCCATAGGCTGGGTTTTAGATGAAAACAATTTATTAAATTTAGCGCACGCGCACTTTTCTTTTACCTGGATAAGCGGGCTTAGTTTTGTTGTAATTATTATGGCGGGCGGGTTGTTTTTCGCGGGGTTTAAAAAGCACGGACTTCGCTTTGCGGCGGGTATTGTTAACAATGCGCCCGTTATAAAACAAATTAATAAATTTAACTCTTCTCATTTATCAGACTTTTATGAGAATATTAAAAAAGCGGCCAAATTTATTTCCAAAGCGCTTTTTAAAACAGACAGGATTATGGATTTTATTATAGACGATATTCCAAGCACGGTATCAAAAGGATTTTCAAAAGCGGGCTCGGCCTTACACACGGGCTATAGTTTTAGCTATATAATATGGGCTGTTATAGGCGGGCTTGTTTTTGCCATAATCTCAATAAGCGGGGGGTGGATGTAATGCTTTCTTTTTCTAATTTTATTTTGCTCCCCTTAGCGGCGGCCATTATAGTTTCTTTTTTTAACAGAAAGCCGCGCCTGGCTACCGGGCTTACGCTGTTTACTTTTTCTATAGGTTTAGTCTATGTGCTTTTGGCTTTTTTAAAAAACAAAGCGGGCGCCGCCACTATGGAAGTCTTTAGCGGCGAGGATATTTTTACAATAATGATGTTGGGCCTTATTTATCTTGTGGGTTTATGCGTATGCTGGTTTGCCGCGTACGCTGAAAAAACTGAAAGGAAAGGAACTTACTACGCGCTTATTTTAACAGCCACGGCGGGTATGTGCGGCATTACTGCGGCGAGGGACTTTTTTACAGTATATGTTTTTTTAGAAGTAATTGCCGTATGCGCTTTTACGCTTATTGCTTTTTATAACAGGGAAAAAGGCACCGAAGGCGCTTTAAAATATTTTTATCTTTCCTCGCTCGCTTCAACGGCTATTATGTTTGCCATTGCAATTTTATTTTTATACGCGGGCGGAACAAGTTTTGAGCATTTAAAATCAGTAATGGCTTCAAACCAGGCAAACCCCGTGGTAATAAATGTTTTCTTGGGTATTATGGCTTGCGGTTTTATGGTAAAAACGGGGTTGGTTCCTTTCCATACCTGGACGCCGGACGCCTACGAATCAGCCTCAACGCCAGTATCCGCGCTGCTTGCGGGTATCATTACAAAAGCGGCGGGCGCTTACACTTTAATTAAAATTGCCATGATGCTTGGCATTACCAACCATTTAACGGCGCATAATCCCGTTGGCAAAGCTATTATGGTTTTTGGGGCTGTGTCTATTGTGGCGGGCTCCGTAATGGCTCTTTACCAGACAAGTTTTAAAAGAATGTTGGCCTATTCAAGCATAAGTCAAATGGGATATATATTTTTAGCGGCGGGGCTTTCAACGCCTTTAGGGTTAGCGGGAGCCATTTTCCACCTGTTTAACCACGCCACTTTTAAAACGGCTTTATTTTTTAACGCGGGCGCTTTGGAAAGCGCCGCCGGCACAAGCAATATTAAAGAGCTTTCCGGGCTTGAAAAACAAATGCCTTATACTTCAATGATGTCGTTAATTTCCATGCTTTCCACGGCGGGTATACCGCCGCTGTCGGGGTTTTGGAGCAAGTTTATAATAATACTGGCGTTGTGGCAGTCGGGCTTTTATCTGTTTGCCTTTATAGCTCTTTTTGCGAGCGTGATTACGCTTGCTTATTTTTTAAGAGCGCAGAGAAATATTTTCTTTGGAAGGGCAGAGGGTAAAATGAAAGAAGTAAAAGAAGTAAGGGCGGGAATGCTTATCCCGGCGGGTATTTTTGTTTTTATAATGATTGCCGTGGGTTTATATTTTCCTTTAATGTACACTTCATTTATAGAACCTTTTATAAAGGGGGGCAGATAATATGACATTGCATCTCCTTATCTTAACAGGTTTGGTTGGAACGGCGCTTTTTGCCGCTATTAGCAGAAATTTTATTTACGCCGCCATGTGGCTGGCTCTTTTAAGCGCTACTTTAACGGGAGTTATGTTTAGCATGGGCGCGCCGTGGGCGGGCGTGTTTGAATTATCCGTTTGTTCGGGGTTAATTACCGTACTTTTCGCGAGTACCGCCAGTTTGCTGGGGGCCGATTCAAAATATGCGAGAAACGAGCGTAAATTTATGCGCTTTTTGCCTTTAGGTCTTTTTCTTTTCGGCGTGGTGTTATGGTTTATTTCATTTCCTTATTCGGACGCTATAAAACCAAATACCGTTGCCGATATGGAACCTATGCTTGTCGGCGATATTATTTGGAGTTTAAGATATAAAGATTTAATAGCGCAAATTTGTATCTTTGTGGCCGGAGTGCTTATGGTAAAAACATTTTTTGGAGGTAAAGGGCATGAGTAATATTTTAGCTTTCGGCGCGCAGTTTTTTACTCCGGAAAATTTGTACCTTAACTGGTTTACGGCCGTGCTTTTGTTTTTTATAGGGGTTTATTGTATGGCCGGGTCACGCAATATGCTGCGTACTTTGATAGGTATAGAAATATCTTCAAAAGGTTGTATGTTCGCTCTGCTTTCCGCGGGGTACGCTATCGGCAATATTGATTTGGCGCAGGCCTTAATTATGATAATGATAGGATTTGAAGTTGTTGTAGTAGCCGTTGGTTTAGGGCTTATTATACGCTCGTACAACCAAAAAGGCAATTTGGATATTTTAGACTTAAAGAATTTAAGGGGATAATATGGCGGAAATTTTACTTTACCCTCCTATAGTTTTTTTAACGGTATTTTTATTGGTTTGGCTATTTTCAAAACTTACCGCTAATTTTGCCCCTAAGGCGAATAATAAACCTGAAGGCAAACTCGCGCCTTACGCCTGCGGGGAAGAATATACGGGCAAAAAAGTTAACCCTGATTATAACAGCTTTTTTCCTTTCGCTATATTTTTTACGGTTTTACACGTGTCAGGGCTTATAATAGCCACTCTCGCCGCCGCCAGCGTAAGCTGGGTTACGGCGGGGTTTGCCATTATATATATTGTAAGCGTGTTAACGGTAGTGGCGGTTTTGTACGCGAAATAAACAGAGGATACGTTTTATGAAGTCAATAAGAGAGCAGGTTGTGGCGTGGGCCAGAAGGAAATCACCCTGGATATTACATTATAATTCAGGCTCATGTAACGGCTGTGATATTGAAACCGTTGCCGCGCTTACGCCTAAATTTGACGTTGAGCGTTTTGGCATACTTCAGCACGGAACTCCCAGGCACGCTGATGTTATGGTTGTTTCGGGCGCGGTTTCCCGCCAGCAGGAAAAAAGGCTTCTAAGAATTTATAACCAAATGGCGGAACCTAAATTTGTTGTAGCCGTGGGTGCGTGCGCGTGCAGCGGCGGCGTTTTGCAGGGGTGTTACGGCGTGCTTGGCGGCGTTGATAAAATTTTGCCCGTATCCGCTTATATACCAGGCTGTCCACCCAGGCCGGAGGCTTTGATAGACGGTATAGTAAAACTGCTTTCAACGGTTGAAGGGGGGAATGAAAATGCTTAAAAAAAACACAGATGAAGAACTTAAAGAACTTCTTGAAAAAGATTTTGACGGCATGATTACTGATGTAACTATAAAAAAACTGCACAGGGTTTACTGTATGGCTTTGGGTAAAGATATTTACCCGATTACAGAAATCCTTATGAATAAACTAGGGTTTGATTATCTTTGCACGATAACCGGCGTTGACTGTGGGGACAGTATTCACGCCCTTTACCATTGGGGCTCAAAAGAAGGCGTGCTTTTAACTATAGAAGCGGTTTTACCCATGGATAATCTTAAATTAAAAAGTATCACTCCTTTAATAAGAGGCGCGGTTTATTATGAAAGAGAACTGGCTGACCTTTTGGGTGTTGAAGTGGAAGGCCTGCCCGAAGGCAACAGATATCCTTTGGACGAGGATTTCCCCAAAGACCAGTATCCTTTAAGAAAAAATTGGGACGCCGCCAAATATATTAAAGAGCATGAAAAACAAGAAGCCGAGATAAAAAAACTTGAGGGGGATAATTTATGCCAAAAATAACAGTGCCTTTAGGGCCGCAGCATCCCGCCTTAAAAGAACCGGGCAATTTTATGCTTCTTTTGGAAGGTGAACAAATTGTAGACGCTACGCTTCGCCTTGGTTATAACCACAGAGGCGTTGAGAAAGCCGCCGAAAGCAGAAACTATTTGCAAGCCATGTATCTTATTGAGCGTGTTTGCGGCATTTGCTCTCACTCGCACGCCACGTGTTATGTTATGAATGTTGAGGAAATAGCCGGCGCCGAAGTGCCTAAAAGAGCGCAGGCTATACGCGTTATCATAGGCGAACTTGAAAGGCTGCACAGCCATTTGCTTTGGCTTGGCGTGGCGGCGCATGAAATAGGGTTTGACACTCTTTTTATGTACTCCTGGCGCGACAGGGAAAGCGTTATGGACGCTTTGGAAACTATTTCAGGCAACCGCGTGCACTATTCCATTAACACTATTGGCGGGGTAAGAAGGGATATTACGCCTGAAATGGTTAAAACTGTGTTAATGAAAATAGAACATCTTGAAAAAAGAGTTAAATATTATATCTCATTAGCTACCGAAGAGCCCACCGTTATCGCCAGAACAAAAGGCGTGGGGCATCTTCCTAAAGAAGAGGCTTTAAGACGCTGCGCGGCCGGGCCTTTGGCAAGAGCTTCAGGTATAGCCAGAGACGTAAGAAAAGACGACCCTTATTTAATTTACGGCGAACTTGATTTTAAAGTTATAACCTCCGACGCGTGCGACGTTTTTGGCCGGTTATATGTGCGCGCTTTTGAAATGTTAGAATCTTGCAGACTTTTAAAACAGGTGCTTAACTGGCTGCCCGAAGGCGCCATAAAAGTTAATGTACCCGTTAAAATACCCGCCGGACATGCGGTTAACCGCTATGAAGCGCCCAGGGGCGAGGATGTGCACTATGTTAAATCAGACGGCGGTTTAAACCCGGCAAGAGTTAAAGTGCGCGCGCCTACGCTGGCTAATTTTGAAAGCGTTGACTATATGCTGCGCGGAGACGCACTTGCGGACGCGGCTTTAATTATAGCCGCCATTGACCCGTGTTTTTCCTGCACTGACAGGGCAACAATTATCAGTCCCTCTTTAAACTCAGTTAAAACTATAGATTGGAAGGACATGCGGGCGCACGGCATAGAGTATTATAAAAAGAAAGGAATAGATTTTTCAAAAGTAAAAGTTTTTGATAAATAACAAGGAAATAGATAATGGAACTTGTGAAAGGTATTTTAACGCAACTCTTTTACATCGCGGTATACCCGGGGCTTTTGTTTTTAGCCTCGTACGGGTTATTTTGCGAATGGTTTGACCGCAAACTTTACGCTCAAATGCAAAACAGACAGGGGCCGCACTGGTACCAGCCCGTGGCTGATTTTATTAAGCTGCTGTCAAAAGAAGTTGTTGTGCCTTCTAACGTTACAATGGTAAAAATGTTTAAAGTGTTGCCGTTTGTTGCGATATCGGCCATTGTTACAACGGCGCTTATGGTGCCCTTTCACAGTGTGGAAAGCGTTATAAACTTTCAGGGTAACTTGATAGCGGCTTTATATCTTTTAACAATTCCCACAATTACATTTTTCTTAGTGGGGTGGACTTCGCAGAGCCCTTATTCCGCCATAGGTTCCATGCGTGTTTTAACACAACTTTTCGCCTATGAAATTCCTTTAATGACGGCTATGCTTTCACCGGCAATTTTAGCGGGAAGCTGGAATATAGCGGATATAGCATTATTCTTTTCGGCTAATCCGCTGCTTATGTTTGTAAATATTATAGGGCTTTTTGTTTCTCTTATAGCTTTGCAGGGTAAATTAGAGCGCGTTCCTTTTGATATTCCGCACGCCGAAACGGAAATCGTTGGCGGCGTTTTTACCGAATATTCGGGCAGACTTTACGGTTTTATACAACTTGCTATTGATATGGAAATGGTTGTCGTTGCCGCTTTAATGAACAGCGTGTTTTTGGGTGGAAGTTTGGGGCTTGGCGGAATAGCGGGGTTTGTTTTATTTATTGTTAAAACGCTTGCGATAGTTTTTGTTTTATCTTTAATAAAATCGCTTATGGCGCGCGTAAGAATAGAACAAATGATAAACTTTTGCTGGAAATATCTTGCCCCGTTAAGTCTTTTACAAATTATAATAAGCATTATTGTAAGGAGTATTGTATGGCCCACCCTTTAAAAGCGCTTAAAGAGGTTATTAATAACCTTTTTACAAAGCATTCGACAATAGAATACCCTTATAAAAAAATTGAAACCGCCGAGACCTACAGGGCCCGCATAAAATTTACGCCCGAAAATTGCATAGGCTGTAATATTTGCGTGCGCAACTGCCCGGCCAACGCTATTAAAATAACACAAATAAACCCGCAGGATAAACCGCAAGCTTTAGAAGGCGGCAAAGTAATTCCTGCCAAACGCAAATTTAAATGCGTTATAGATTTGGGCCGTTGTATTTACTGCGCTCAATGCGTGGAATCCTGCCCCAAAAAAGCGTTATACGCGAGCACGGAGTTTGAGCTTGCAGCTTTTGACAAAAAAGATTTGCAGGATGAATTTAAACACCCGGAAGAGGATATAAACAAATAATGACAGACCCGTTAAGTAGAATAAGAGATTATGAGCAGTCCGACGTACTTTTTTTAGGTATAGGAAACGAGGTCCTAGGCGATGACGCCGCGGGGCCTTATTTTATAAAAACCCTTGAGGATAACAAGGACAAGCACGATTTTAATTATATCGACTGCGGTACGGTGCTTGAAAATTTTGCCAATAAAATAATAGAGTTAGAGCCAAAACTTATTGTTATTATTGACGCGGCAAACTTTTCGGAAACGCCCGGTACATTAAAACAAATTGATATGGACACTATAGCAAACGCGTCCGCCTCAACGCATACAATGCCGATAAACGTTTTTACGGCGTATCTACAGGAGCAGATGAACTTTGCCCCCGAATTTGTTTTTATAGGGGTTCAGGCCAAACAACTTGAGTTCGGCGTTCCTATGAGCAGCGAAATTGTGGATACGGTTACCGGGTTTGCTAAAAAACTTATTATCGGATAGTAAAAAATATTTTTCTAAGCCTGTTTTAAAATACCCGTTATTTTAACGGTTAAAAATTTAAAACAGGCTTTTTATATTTACCGCGCATATTGTCTATATTCTTTAAAAAAATATAATATTATATGTATACATAGGGTTGTTTAAAAAAACGGCCTGATTTACGGGGGTATTATGGATATTAATACTATAAGCAAAACTGTCCAGCAGGAAAACATTTTTATTCACGACCTTAAAAGAGAAATAGGCAAAGTAATCGTAGGGCAGGAAGAGCTTATTGATAAAATGCTTATAGCCCTTATAGCGGACGGACATGTTCTTATAGAAGGCGTGCCCGGTCTTGCTAAAACCTTAACCGTAAAAACGCTTGCCCAAAGCATGCGTGCCGCGTTTTCAAGAATACAATTTACGCCGGATTTGCTTCCCGCCGATATTACCGGCACTCTTATTTTTAACCCTAAAGAAGGCACTTTTACGCCAAAGCAGGGGCCTGTTTTTGCCCACCTTGTTTTAGCTGACGAAATAAACCGTTCTCCCGCCAAAGTACAAAGCGCATTGCTTGAAGCAATGCAGGAGCGCCAGGTAACTATCGGCGATAAAACTTATTTGCTGCCCACGCCTTTTATGGTGCTTGCCACACAAAACCCAGTGGAACAGGAAGGCACTTACCCGCTGCCCGAAGCGCAGGTGGACAGGTTTATGCTTAAAATAAAAATAGGTTATCCTTCTAAACCGGAAGAAAAACAAATTTTAGAACGTATGGGCCAGGCTCAAACGCCTAAGGTAACGCAAACAGCTACTTTAGAATCCATGCTCAAAGCGCGCGCCGTGGCCGACAGTATTTATATAGACGAAAAAATTAAAAACTATATTGTTGACCTTGTGTTCGCCTCCCGCTTTCCTAAAGATTACAACCTTTCTTCATTATCATCTTTAATCAGTTACGGCGCAAGCCCAAGGGCAACAATATTTCTTGCCAAAGCGGCAAAAGCCTACGCCTTTCTTAACGGCAGGGGTTATGTTATACCCGAAGATATTAAGGCCGTAGGTCCGGATGTATTGCGCCACCGCATACTGCTTTCTTACGAAGCAGAAGCCGAAAATATAGATTCCGATAATATTATAAAACAGATTTTCGAAGCCGTAGAAGTACCTTAACTGAGGGCTTTGTATGGACACTTCCGAACTTCTAAAAAAAGTACGCCAAATTGAAATACGGACCGGCCGCCTGGTAGCGGATAATTTTGCCGGGCAGTATCTTAGTGTATTTAAAGGCCAGGGCATAGAGTTTGCCGAGGTTAGGGAGTATGTCGCGGGTGATGACGTGCGTTCGATAGATTGGAACGTGTCCGCCCGCAGCGGTAAAACTTATATAAAACAATTTTTAGAAGAACGCGAACTTACTTTAATGATAGCGTGCGACGTGTCTGCCTCGGGCGCGTTTGGCAGCACACAAAAACTTAAAAGAGAAGTCGCGGCCGAACTGGCGGCTTTATTTGCTTTTTCGGCGCTTACCAACAATGATAAAGTAGGTCTTATGCTTTTTTCCGACATGGTGGAGCTTTTTATCCCTCCTAAAAAAGGCAAAAAACATATTTTGCGTCTTGTGCGCGAGCTGCTTGTTTTTGAACCTAAAAATAAAAAAACGGATATTTCGCTTGCTTTAAACACTTTAAACAAAGTTATAAAAAGGCAGGGTATTTTGGTTTTAATTTCAGACTTTATGGACGAAGGATTTGAAAAAGCGTTTAGGCTTTCGCAAAAAAAGTTTGACCTTATACCCGTTTTAGTGCGTGACCCGCTTGAATCAAGCGTGCCAAAACTGCCGCTTTATATTAACGCCGTTGATCCGGAAAGCGGCGAAAGCGCTGTTTTTAATTTAAAAGATGCTCCCAAATACGGCGATATAACCAAGCGTGAAAAGTTTTTTCACTCTTTGGGCGCGGATTATATTAAAACATTTACCACGGGCAGCGCAGCGGACGAGGTGGTTAAATTTTTTAAAAAACGGGCTGAAAAGATAAAAAGATGAAATTTTTTAAATTACTTTTATTATTTTGTTTACTTTTAATTTCTCTTAATTCATACACGCAAGAGGAGAGGATTATTGCGCCTAAAAAAGCCGCGCTTGTGGGTTCTGTTCCTAAAGCTTCGCTGGCAAAACCTTTTCATATAACTTTTAATATTGCTGATGTTAACGCGCATGCCATATTCTTTGACCTCGAAAGTGTTAACGCCAAAGATTATGAGGTTATTAATACTGCCGTTATGCAGGTCGGCGATGGGGTTGAATATACTTTAACCGTTATGCCCTTTGTTTTGGGGGAGACTGAATTCGCGCCTGTTATGTGGAACATTGAGGGCGGGCAGACAGCCAAGAGCGAGCCCGTTAAACTTAAAATTGATAAGGCCGAAACGGGCATTATAAAAAAAGATATTGTTGATATAAGAGGGCCATACCGGCCTTTCGATATTTGGTTTTTGTTAAAAGTTTTAATTTTTGCTTTGCTTACGGCTTTTTTAATAATTCTATTTAGAAAGCTGAAAAACAGAAAACCCGTTTCCGCACCGCAAAAATCTAAAGTTATTGATAACCGCCCGCTTGAAGTTAAAGTTAAAGCCCGTATTTCCGAACTTCTTGCAAGCGGACTATGGGAAGCGGGGGAATATAAAGAATTTTATATAGAACTGACCGAAATTTTAAGGTTTTATTTATCAAAACGGTTTTCTATTAACGCTGACGTGCAAACCACTTTTGAACTTTTGCGTAATATAAAAGCATCCAAGGCGGCTGATATTCTTGACGATGCCAGGGCTTTTCTTAACGGGGCGGACCTTGTTAAATTCGCGAAATTGGCGCCCTCCGTGAAAAACAGGGAAACTGACATTTCTATCCTTAACCGTATTATAGATAAAACAACGCCCGCTCCCGCCAAGGAGGGCAAATGAGCATATTTTTAAAAATACTTATAGTATTTATGGTTCTTTTAATCCTTAACCTGCTGGCTATGATTGTTGCCAAACAGGGTAAGGCAAAGGACTCTTTATATAAATTTTCTTTTTTACTTTTTGTAGTGACAGTGCTTTTAATGCTTTTAAATATTGTTATTTTTAAATTTTTTAAAGGTACTGTTTTCGCTAGTCCTTATTTGTTATTTTTGATTTTGCCGATACTGCTGTTTTGGCTGGCGTATCCTTTTTTGCAAAAACTATATGCGCCGGGGTTAAACTATAATTTGGCTTATAAGCCGGAAACTTCAATACCCGCTTTAACGGCAAAATATTTTTGTTTTACATTAATAACGCTTGGTCTTATATTTGCCGTTTTGGCTCTTGCCAAACCGAGGGACGCGCAAAAAACAGTTTTACCTCCTACCGAAGGCGTGGATATTATTTTAGCTATAGACACTTCAGGCAGTATGGCTGCGCAGGATTTTGACCCTAACAGAATAACGGCGGCCAAAGTAGCCGCGGCCAACTTTATAGCCAACCGCTTAAGCGACCGTATAGGTATAGTTGTTTTCGCTTCGGACGCTATGTTGCAAAGCCCGCTTACTTTAGATTATGAGTCGCTTTTGGACTTTTTGGCCGACGTTCGTATCGGCATGGTCAGGACGGACGGTACCGCTATAGGAGACGCTATTGCCGTTTCCTCTGTACATCTGGAACGCAGTCCCGCAAGAAGCAAGGTGATAATTCTTTTAACGGACGGGGAGTCAAACAGCGGCGTAATTTCCCCTCTGGACGCGGCCAAAACCGCCGCTTTATACGGCATAAAAGTTTATACCATTGCTACCATAAGTAAAAACAGCCGTGACTCGCTTGATTTTAAACCCGATGATTTGGAACAAATAGCCAAACTTACGGGCGGCAAATATTACCGCGCGTATAATGAGGCGGAACTGACAAAAATTTACGCGGAAATCGACAGCCTTGAAAAAACGGAATTTAAAAACAGCGTGCTTGTTAATTACCGCGAAAGATATCTGCCGTTTTTAGCTCTTTCACTTATTTTAATATCGTGCGGATTTATATTTTCCAAAATTATTTTTATGAGGGTGCCCTAATGTCTCTTTTCAGAAATCCTTTTGTGTTGCTGCTAATGCCCCTGTGTATTTTTTTGATAGTGGGTTTTTGGCATTTGGGAAATAAAAGGAAAAAACGGTTTCTAAACCAGGTTTTCAGCGAAAACATTTTATCTAAAATAAAGCTGCCTTTTAGTAAAAACGCCGCATTGTTAAAAGATGTTTTACTTTTTGCGGGCCTAATTTTTATATTTATAGCGCTTGCAGGGCCGCAATGGGGGGTTGAAAAAATAAACGTAACGGCGCAGTCTTCCCACAGCGTTATAGCGGTGGACGTATCCGACTCCATGAAAGCACGGGATTTGAAACCCACAAGGTTGGAAAACGCCAAAACAATGCTTAAAATGTTAATAAGCGCTAAGGGCGAACAAAGAACGGGCATAGTGGCTTTTACTTCAAAGGCCTACACACAGTGTCCTATTACTAACGACGTTGAGGCTTTGAAATATTTTGTAAACCAACTGCGCCCGGAAATGCTTAACGCCAAGGGCACGGCGCTGGCACCCGCCGTGCAAAGAGCGGCGGAAATGCTTTCAAAGTACCCCGGCAAAAAGGCATTAATTTTACTTACCGACGGTGAGGACCACGAGCCCGAACAAATTGAAGAAGCCATTAAAACAGCCCAAAAAGAAGGAATTAAAATTATTGCCGTTGGTATCGGTACGGAAGAGGGGGAGCCTATCCCCGAAAAAATTGAAGGCGGGCGTGTGCTTGAATATAAAAAAGACGCGGACGGTAAAACTGTTATAACAAAACTTGATGAAAAAAGTTTAAAAGAACTGGCCTCCAAAACGGGCGGAGTTTATATAAAATACAAAAACGCGCAAACGGTCGCGGCGCAGATAGCGCAGGTTTTAGAGGATTTGGATAAGAATACAAGAGACATAAACGTAAGCAGCGGTTTTAAAAACAGATATCAAATTCCTCTTGCTTTAGGCATATTATTGGTATTTGCAAGTTTAATCATTCCTTTAAAAAAGGTAAGATAAAATTATGAAAAAAGCGGTTTTATTACTGGCGTTATTTTTACTTGCTTCCGACGTTTTCTCGGCAAGCGCCAAAGACTTGCTTATAAAAGGCGGCAAAGAATACGGGCGCGCCAAATACGGCGCCGCTTTAGACACTTATAAACAGGCCGCTAAAAAAGACGGGAGCGCCGCGGAGCCTGTTTACAATATGGGCGCCGCTTACTATAAACTTAAAGATTACGAAAATTCGGTAAAGATGTATGAATCCTCAGCTAAATATGAGGGCTGGTTAAAACAAAACTCCTATTTTAACTTAGGTAACGCTTATTTCAGGTCCGGCAAGCAGGAAGAGGCCAAAGCCGCTTATAAACAGGCGATTTTAATTAACCCGCAAGATAAAGAGGCCATACACAATCTGCAAATACTTTTGCAAAATAATAAAGAAGACAAAAATTCCGAAAATAAAAAAGAAGAAGAAAACAAAGATCCTGAAAATAAAGATTCGCAGGGTAATTCAGAAAGCAAACAGGACCAAATGTCGCAGGGCGACGCCAAGCGTCTTATGCAAATGGCTAAGGAACAGGAACAAAAAGACAGAAACAGAAACCAACAGAAATACGGCGCCGCAGGCGGCGGTGTTATAAAAGACTGGTAATTATGAGAATAAAATTTTTACTTCCCGCGGTTTTAATGTTTTTCTGCGTTTTCGCAAATGCGCAAATAAGGGTTGCCGCTTCCGTAAATGAAACCGTTATGGAAGTGGGGGAAGAATATTATCTTACAATTACCGTAACCGGCCCACCTAACGACACTTTTGCCCCCGCTCTGCCCTCAATGCCAAATTTTAATGTTTATTACGGCGGCCTTAACATAGCCAGCGCTGTTGACGAAAGCGGCTCTTATGTGCCGGAACTTCACTATAATTACCGCATAATACCCAGGTTCCCGGGCAAGGCGGAAATAGGCCCCGTTAAAATTGAATATTTGGGTAAAGAATATACTTCCGAACCTATTAACATTAACGTTTACAGAACGGGTGAGGCCGCCGGTAAAGAGCCGCCCAAACAAGCGGAAACAAAAAAAGCAGCTTCTTCAAGACCTGTTGTACCCCGCGTTTCCGGGCAAGAAAAGAGCGCTCCCGATATTCCCAAACAACAAAGTTATGACGATGTTTTTTTGCTTGCCAAAACGGATAAAAAAGAAGCCTATGTGGGTGAGCAAATTACATTAACCACTACTTTTTACAGTTCCTATTCTTTGGAAGGGTCCTCTCTTTATTACGCGCCCGCTATTGAGGGGTTTACAAAAGAGGAAATGGACGGCGACGTGGGCAAAACAATGTTAGCCGGGCAGGAGTACCTTTATAATACCGTGGAAACAGCGCTTTTCGGCGTTTCCCCCGGGATAGGTACGGTAGGGCCTTCAAGGGTAGAATATACCGCGTCCAAAAGCAGGGGAATGCCTAAACTTGACAGCCTTTTGGGCAGGATTTTAGAGCCTGGCTCCGTAAAAAGCGTGCCTTTGGAAATAGGTATAAAACCGCTTCCCATGCAGGGCAGGGATAAAACTTTTACCGGGGCTGTGGGGGAAAAGTATTCAATAACCGCCTCCTTAGACCGTGATAATATTGAAGTAGGCGAAGCCGCCACTCTTACTTTAACCGTAAGGGGAGTGGGAAATTTAAAAATGGTGTCGCCTCCGCTAATTCCGGAAATAGAAGGCTTTAAATCTTACGAAGCGGCAGGTAATTCAAACGTGGCACCGGTTAAAGGCGTTGTGCAGGGTATGAAAACATTTAAAACCGTTTTAGTAGCTACCGCGCCCGGTGAATTTACTGTGCCTTCCATCGCTTTTTCCTTCTTCAGCCCTACAAATGAGAAATACGTAAAAGTAAATTCGGAGCCTTTAAAAATAAAGGTTATTCCTTCAACCGGAGGGGTGGATAATGTTATTTCTTACGGCGGGGCGGCGCAGGGCCCGTCCGCAAAAGCATATTTAACGGATATAAACTACATAAAGCAAAACGCTTGGGTAAATAAATTTAACCTGCTCCTTTTCTTTAACGATTTGGGCCGTTTTAACCTTATTCCCGTACTTATAGGGGCTATAATTTTGTTTATTAAAATGCTTTCCAAAAGCGGACTTTTAGACAACCCTGTAATAAAGGCTAAAGCGGCGGTAAAAGGCGCTAACGACGTTGAAACCCTGTCTTTGGCGGTAACCCGGTTTGTTAAAGACAAGACGGGGTTTTCCATGGGGAGCATGACAACCAAAAATCTTGTGGCTGCTCT
Source organism: Elusimicrobium minutum Pei191 (assembly GCF_000020145.1). NCBI lineage: Bacteria > Pseudomonadati > Elusimicrobiota > Elusimicrobia > Elusimicrobiales > Elusimicrobiaceae > Elusimicrobium > Elusimicrobium minutum. Next base: position 1,220,717 of record NC_010644.1, on the reverse strand, counting down.
TTCTTCCAAATACAATGTTTCCGCGCTTACCCTACAAACGCTTGAGGATGTTTTAAACCAGCTTAACGCGTTTAGGTTCGCTCCCGCGGGCACGGTAAACGCTTTAGAGTTTGATAACGTTAAACAAAAAACTTTACAAGTTTTAAAAAATTTGGAGCGTGAGATAAAATGAAAAAAATATTAACGGTTTTATTGTTTTTAGCTCCTTTATTTGTTTTTGCCGATATACAAATACAAAAAGCCGATGAATATTACAATAAAGGCCGGTTTGACCTTGCCTTAAAAGAATATAAAAGCGCGCTTAACGGCAGGCAAAATAACGCTTATCTTTACTATAATATAGGTAACAGTTATTTTAAACTGGGTTCTTTGGGAAGGGCTTTAGCCTATTATGACAAAGCTTTTGAGCTTAACCCCAGAGATTCTTTTATAAGGCAAAACTTTAGTTTTGCGCTTGAACGCAGCGGGCAAAGCCTTGTTCCCCCGGGACTGCCGGAAGTTTTACATAAAGTCTTTTTCTTTTTATCAAAAAGTGAGCTTAGGGGGCTGTTTTTTATAACAGTTTGGCTTTTTTTAACCGCTTTTTCATATTTCTTGTTAAAAAGGAAAGGCAAAAAAGTTTTATATATAACCGCGGCTCTTTGCTTGTTAAGCGGAATTTGGTATGGTTTTACCTGGTACGGCAGTAATTATGAAAGGGCCGTGATAGTTGACTTTGCCGGGCAGTTAAGAAGCGGCCCCGGAGATGGTTTTGAAATAAGCGCTACTTTGCCGGAAGGGTATTTTGTTTCGGTCGAAGATGTTAAAGACGACTGGGTTCTTATAAAACCTGTACAGCAAAACGCTATCAGCGGCTGGATTAATGAAGAAAATATAATTAAGATAGACAATATATAGAAAAGGAGATTTTTTTATGTTTTTACAAACAGAAGGCGACGAACTTATAGAAACCTTAAAGTGGGTTAAAGAAAATTTAGCCGCTAAAGTTGAGGAATTGGCCAACGTAATTATCACATGTTATAAAAACGGCGGCAAGGTTATTTTGATGGGCAACGGTGGCAGCGCCGGCGACGCCCAGCATATAGCGGCTGAGTTTGTGGGCAGATATAAACTTGAAAGAGGCTCCTTTCCCGCGCTTGCCTTAAACACGAATACATCAACAATTACGGCTGTCGGTAACGACTATTCTTATGACGATGTTTTTTCCCGCCAGGTGGAAGGTTTTGCCCAAAAAGACGATGTTGTAATAGGTATTTCAACATCGGGTAACAGTAAAAATGTATATAAAGCCTTAGAGTCTGCCAAAAAGAAGGGCTGTTATACTGCCGCTTTTTTAGGTAAAGACGGCGGAACAATAAAAAATATTGTGGATTTGGATTTAACAGTAAAATCAAACAATACACCGCGCGTGCAGGAATGTCATATTTTTATGGCTCACAGCATGTGTGATTTAGTTGACAGAGCCCTTTACGACTTTGTTCACGGGAAAAAAAATTAATATGAAAATAGCTTTAGCTTCCGACCATGCGGGTTTTTCTTTAAGAGAAACCGTTATAAACAAAATAAAAGATTTAGGGCATGAAGTCATTGATTTCGGCACTTTTGAATGCTCCAGCGTTGATTTTTCGGACTTTGCTGTTAAAGGGGCGCAGGCCGTTGTTTCAAAACAGGCGGAAAAAGGCGTTTTTATCTGCGGCAGCGGTGTCGGCATGTGTATATCCGCAAATAAAGTTAAAGGGACAAGGGCTTCTGTAGCGCATGACACATACAGCGCGGCGCAGGGTGTGGAACATGAGGATATGAATATTCTGTGCCTGGGCGCGCGCGTTATAGGCCCCAGCATAGCTGAGGAAATAGTAGAAAAATTTTTAAATGCTAAATTTCAGGGACTTGAGCGCCAGGTAAGACGTTTAAACAAAATAATAGACATAGAAAATAACAATTTTAAGTAGTTAAGCCGTAAGGCTAATTTGGGGGAAACCCGCAGACAGAGGAGCTTATGAACGTAAAAACTAATACAGTAGCGGAGAGTTTAATAAGAGACGGTATTCTTAAATTAGAGAGGACAGACTTTCTTGAAAGACTATATTCTAAAGACGTTACAATTTGGAAAACCGAAGAAGAACACACAAATATTATAAAAAATTCTTTAGGCTGGCTTACGGTTTATGACTGGACTTTGGAACACTTATCTGAAATAAAAGATTTTGCCGCAGAAGCGCAGAAAGAATTTACACATTGCGTAGTTTTAGGGATGGGCGGCTCAAGTCTGGCGCCTGAAGTGTTTAGGGTGCTTTTCGGAAAACAAAAAAACTGCCCCGAACTTGTTGTTTTAGACAGTACCAACGCCGATTGGGTCGGTAGCGTAAGAAAAAAAATTAAAGTAGAAACAAGTCTTTTTATTTTTGCCAGCAAATCAGGCGGTACGGTTGAGCCTGCGTCTCATTTTGCTTATTTTTATGACGAGGTGGGCCAGGTAACCAAAGAACCGGGCAAACATTTTATAGCCATTACCGATCCTGGCACAGGGCTTGAAAAACTTGCAAAAGACAAAAAGTTTAGAAAAATATTTTTAAACCGCGCTGATATAGGCGGCCGATTTTCCGCTTTATCACTTTTCGGCATGGTGCCCGCAGCAATTATGGGCGTTGATGTTGAAAAAGTGCTTTTAAGCGCTAAAAAAGCGGCCGAAAGTTTTGTCCCCGGCGCGGAAGTTAAAACAAACGCTGCCTTACTTTTGGGTTCTTATATGGGTGCTGCGGCTAAGAAAATGGAAGATAAACTTACCGTTTTAATGCCTAAAGAAATTGAGCCCTTCGGTTTATGGATTGAGCAGCTTGTGGCCGAATCTACAGGTAAAGAAGGAAAAGGCATTGTTCCTGTTGTGGGTGAAAAACTTTTTGACAATGTTGATTACCGCGATGACAGAATTTTTGTGCATATCTCTTACGAAGGTAAAGATAATGACAGGATTGAAGAAGTTGTTGAAGGTTTGCTTGCTTCAAGACACCCCATTATGGAAGTTAAAATGGAATCCCTTTATGATCTGGGCGCCCAGTTCTTAATGTGGGAAATAGCTACGGCGGCCGCGGGCGCGCTTATGGAGCTTAACCCTTTTGACCAGCCCAATGTGCAGGAAGCAAAAACAATAGCCAAAGGTATTTTGGAAAGCCTCTCCGCCGGCAAAGAAGACGCCGACACCAAAAAATCTTTTATTATTTCCAAAGCTTTGCAGGGAAAAATGGAACTTAATGATATAGAGCAGGATTTATATTCTGTTTTGGAAAGCAACGATTATATCGCCCTGCTCCCGTATATTTTTAACTCCGAAGAAGCTCAAGGTATTTTTGAAAAACTGCGCACTAACCTTTTTAATAAAACAAAACGCGCGGTTCTTTTTGGCTACGGGCCCAGATATTTGCATTCAACGGGGCAGCTTCATAAAGGCGACGGAAATAACGGCGTATTTATAATCTTTTCAGCGGACGCTGATGAAGATATCAAAATTCCCGGACAGAAATATTCTTTCGGCGATCTTGCCAACGCCCAGGCTCTGGGTGACTTTAAGGCGCTTGACTCTAAAGGAAGGCGCGCTATTAAAGTGCATTTAACAAAGCCTGTTATTGAATCTCTTAAAAGAATAATTGATTTGTTCTAACACAAGGGCGCGCGCGTATAGTTTGCTTTGCAAGTATTACGCGCGCGTTTTTATTTAACCAGGTAATATATGAAACGTGTTTTTATCCAAACTTTCGGCTGTCAAATGAATATCGCGGATTCCGCGGAAATGCTTGCCCACCTTAGTCGCAGAGGGGTTGAGGAAACAAAGGACATAGAATCTGCCGATATTGTTTTGGTAAACACATGTACTATACGTGAACACGCGGAGCATAAGGCGGTTTCTTTTTTAGGCAGGCTTGCCAAGTGGAAAGCTAAAGATTGTTCCCGCGTTATTATTTTTGCGGGTTGTGCGGCTGAGCGTCTGGGTGAGGCCCTAAAAAAAGATTACCCTTTTTTAGATATTGTGGCGGGTGCTAAAGGTATTGATAATTTTTCCAAAATGCTTGATGAGAGCGGCCTTTTTGCTGTAAACGCGCAAAATTACACGCAAAGCGTTAAAAGCGGAGTGCTTGATTACGTTACTATAATGAGGGGTTGCAATTTTGCATGTTCTTATTGCATAGTGCCCAGCGTAAGAGGGGGCGTTAAATGCCTTTCGCCTGAAGTTATTTTGGAAAACTGCGCCGAGCTGGCCAAAAAAAATGTTAAAGAAATAGTACTTTTGGGCCAGACTGTTAATGCTTATAAATATGAAGATACCGATTTTGCAGATTTGCTTTTAAAGGCAGCTTCGGTAAAAGGCGTGGAAAGGGTAAGGTTTATGAGCCCGCATCCCGCTTTTATAACCCCGAAACTTATTGACACTATCGCAAAAAATGATAAGATAGCAAAACACATACATCTGCCCGTTCAAAGCGGGTCTGACAAAATTTTAAAGGAAATGAAACGCGGTTATGACAGCAAAACCGTTATCGAAAAAATAAGCAGGTTAAAGGAAAACGGTGTTTTGGTTTCAACCGATATTATAGTGGGCTACCCTACGGAAACGGAAGAGGATTTTGAAAGAACCCTTGAGTTGGTTGATAAATGCGCTTTTAGTTTTGCGTACTGTTTTAAATTTTCGCCCCGTAGGAACACTCCTGCCTACTCGCTTAAACCTTTAGCAAGTGATAAAGAAGTGGAAAAAAGGTTGGATATTTTGTTAAATAAAGTTAGGCATTTTTCAGCCAAGGCGTATAAGGACGCCGCGGGCACTGAGCAAATGGTTTTAATGGAAACGGTTTATAAAGGACGTACTTCCGGCAATTTATGGGTAAAAACGCCTAAGCAGCACCCTGTAGGAAGTATGGTGAGAGTAAGAATAAAAGAAAGTGACGGTAAAATATTATCAGCGGAGTAAATTTTATGCAAGATAAACGTGTAGAAAAAAGGCGCCATGCAAGGGTTCCTGTTTTAAATAATATTGTTGAACCTATTAATTTATGTTATAAGACAGAGGAAGGCAAAGAGCAAAATATTTTAGCCGTGCTTGCTGATTTGTCGGCCTCGGGTATGCGTCTTATAAGTTTTTTAGAGGCTCCGTTCTCAAAAAATGTTGCCATTACCATAGATTTGCCCGCTATAGGTAAAGTTGACGTTAAGGGGAAGACATCCTGGGTTAAACAAAAAAATGCCATATTTACCTTAGGTATTGAATTTACGGAAATATCACAGGCGGACGCGGCAAAAATTAACGCCTTAGCCGAGGATTTTGCCGACTGCGATACAAGAATTCTTTTAAAATTGCCCGAAGTCTGCGTTTCAACATGCAAAGCGGCTCCGCTTTGTAATAAAATACAAAAAGACATGACTTTATTTAAATAATAAAACAACAATAAAAAGAGGCTTTTTTAAAAGCCTCTTTTTTTCACGCCAAAATGTTTAGCCCGCTAAAAACTTATATATAAATTACTTCAACTCTTTTTGATATCATATTAATATGACTATTATTATAGCCGGCCCGACAGCCGGCGGTAAAACAGACCTTGCCTTAAACCTTGCCAAGCTTATCGGCGGCGAGGTTGTTTCCGTTGATTCAAGGCAGGTTTATAAATATTTAACCGTAGGCACCGCTAAACCCGAGGGGGAATACAAAAACGGCGTTTATAATGTAGATGGCGTTAATTACCATTTGGTTGATTTTTTGGATTTAGATAAAACTTATAATACCGGAAGTTTTACGGCAGATGCTTCAAATACCGCCTATAATATTAATAAAAAAGGCAAAACCGCTATATTCGCCGGCGGCACGGGAATGTACATGCAGTCGTATTTCGGCGGCATGGATGTTTTGCCAAAAGCGGATCAGGCTTTAAGAGCGCAGCTTGCGGATATAGCCGATAAGGAAGGTAAACAAAGCCTTCATAAAATGCTGTCCGAGGCGGACCCCGAAAGCGCCGCCCTTATACCTTCGGGTAACCTGCATAGGGTTATGAGAGCTCTGGAAATTTTTAAATTAACAGGTAAAAAAGCAAGCGAATTAAGAACAAACGGTTTTGCCGATATAAGCCAAAATAATTTTATGGTTTATATTGAGTGGGATAAAGAAGAGCTTAACAAACGTATTGAAATAAGAACGCAAGGAATGTTTGGCGGAATGTTAAAAGAAACCCAAGATATGCTTGCCAAAGGATATACCCGTAATTCCCCCGGATTAAGAAGTTTGGGTTACGCGGAGGTTATAGATTTTATAGAAGGTAAAAAAACAAAACCCGAAGCGTTGGAAAGAATTGTTATTTTAACCCGCCAATACGCCAAAAGGCAAAGGACCTGGTTTGCCCGTTATAAAAATATGTATAAAGCGGACGGGAGTGCTTTAAACGCCGAACAAATTTTAGCGGAGTACGCAGCATGGAAAAAGTAATTTTAGTGGCCGCAAGTCTTAAAGGGGAAAAATATTCCAAAGAATCCGTAGCCGAGCTTGAACGTCTTGCCCATACGGCCGGGGGCAGCGTTTATAAAACTTATGAAGTTCTTTTAAACGCATATAACCCCGCCACGCTTATAGGCAAAGGCAAGTGTGAGGAAATAGCCCTTGAAGTCAAAGCTAATGATATTTCCGCCGTTATTTTTAATGAGGAAATTACCCCTGCCCAGCAAAAAAATTTAGCCAATATTATCCCCGCAAAAATTATAGACCGTACCTGGCTTATTTTGGATATTTTCGCTTCCCGCGCCAGAACAAAAGAAGGTGAACTGCAGGTTGAACTCGCGCAGCTTAAATTTTTACTGCCCAGGCTTAGCGGCAAGGGCGGCGCCCTCATGCAGCAAACAGGCGGGCGGCGCGGCGGCATGGGTACAAGGGGTCCCGGCGAACGCAAATTGGAATATGACAGGCGCCGTTTAAGGGTGCGTATAGCTAAACTGGAAGAAGAAATCGAAAAAGTAAAAAAGGAGCGCGGCATAAGAAGGGCCCGCAGGGCGGTTGTTCCTTTGCCGCAGGTGGCCATTGTGGGTTATACAAACGCTGGCAAAAGCACATTGCTTAACACTTTAACGCAGGAAACTGCTGTCTACGCCGATGACAAACTTTTTGCCACTTTGGACCCGACAACAAGGCGTGTAAAAATGCCTGGCGGCGGGCAGATTTTATTTACAGATACCGTGGGCTTTATACAAAAGCTTCCTCATAATTTAGTGTCAGCTTTCAGAGCGACGCTTGAGGAAGTAAGCGAGGCCGATGTTATTTTGCATGTTAAAGACGCCAGCTCTAAAGATATTTCCGAGCAAAGCCGAACGGTATTTAAAATTATAAAAGACTTGGGCGCGCAGAATATTCCTATGGCGGAGGTTTTTAACAAGTGTGATTTGCTTCCCCATTACCCTCTTGCGGCTTTGAAAAACGCCAATCCCGGCGCGGTGTTTATTTCGGCCAAAGAAAATAAAGGCATTAAGGAGCTTCTTAAAAAAATTGAGGAAACGCTTCTTTTTAAATGGCATTTAAAAACTATCAGGATACCTGTTTCAAAAGCGTATCTTACGGGTTTTGTTTATGAAAACGCCATGGTTAAAAAAAGGGTTGAAAATAAAGACGGTTCACTTACGTTAAAAATAATGATTACCAAAGGTAATTACGACAAAATTAAAAAAGAACTTTAATGCTTTAAAAAAGATTACAATACCGCGTGAGCTGTTTGCTTCGCAAAGGATGCCGGGGATTATAAAAGCTGTTATTAATGATTAATCTTTTTATATAATATATAAATGAACACACAAGTTATCTTAATGATAGTTCTAGCAATAATAAGCTACTTGCTTGGAGGTATCCCCACTGGGTACCTTATAGCCCGTAAGACAATGGGCATTGATATAAGAGAGCACGGTTCCGGCAATCCCGGCGCCGCCAATGTTTACCGCACCGTAGGCGCTAAAGCGGGTTGGGCTACATTTATTATAGACGCTTTTAAAGGCTTTGTCTGTGTGCGGTTAGCCTTATTTTTCTTTCCTAACAATTATATTTTAGCTATAGCGTGCGGCACAATAGCTATTGCCGGACATATGTGGACGCCGTATCTTAAATTCCGCGGCGGTAAAGGCGTTGCCACGGCGGCGGGAGTTTTTGCCGCTATGATGCCTATTCCGATAATAGTTGCTTTTGTTGTTTTTGCCGCGGCTGTTTGGTATAGCGGGCATATATCGGTAGGTTCAATATTTGCCGCGGCGGTTTTACCAATTGCGGCATGGACTGTGGGCGGGCAGCCTAAAGAAGTTAATATTATGGCCACGATAATAGCTTTGGTTGTTATTTATAAGCATATTCCTAACATGAAACGTCTTTTGGCTAAAAAAGAACTTAATTTTGAAGACGGTTCTAAAAAAAGAAAAGAACAGGCAGACAAATAATTTATGAATATAAACAGAATTACGGTTTTCGGCGCGGGTGTGTGGGGCAGCGTAATAGCCCAGCATTTGGCCAAAAAGGGTTATAAAATTTCTTTGTGGGAGCATTATAAGGATTTATTTGATATCCTTGAAAAAACAAGAAAGCACCCTAATATAGAAAACTTTGAACTTAATTCCAATATTGAACTTAAAGCCACTTTGGAAGAAGCGGTAAAAGATTCTGAGATGTTGGTTTTTGTAATTTCTTCAAAAAGCGTAAGAAATTTTTGCAAACAGTTAAAGCCCATACTTAACGGCAAAGTTTTACCCGTGGTAAGCGCTTCAAAAGGTATTGAGGACAGCACTTTTAAAACCGTTTGTGAAGTTATTGAGGAAGAAATCCCGCAGTTAACCGGCTATGCCATGTCTTTTAGCGGGCCGAGTTTCGCTTTGGAAGTTGCAAAAGGAATTCCCACAAAGATTTTAGTTGCCGGCCCTAACGCTGACTTAGTAAAGAAGACGGCAAAAGTTTTTAACTCAAGCCCCATAATAACCGTTGAATCGGACGACAGAAGAGGCGTTGAATACGGCGGCGCTATTAAAAACGTTGTTGCCATAGGTTGCGGTATTTTAGACGGTATAGGCGACGGGGCGGACACAAAAGCCGCGCTTATTACACAAGCCATGCAGGAAATGCACGACATAACCGTTTCCCAAGGCGGTAAAACGGAAAGCGTGTATAATCTTTCCGGTTTGGGCGACGCTATTTTAACGGGTATGTCCTCAATATCACGCAACAGGCGTTTGGGTGAAAAGCTGGGGCAGGGCCTAAGCCTTGAGGAAGCCCGCAAACAGGTAGGCACTATCGCCGAAGGGGCGGACTCTGTAAACAGCGTGCACAACTTAGCAAGGAAAAACAATTTAAAAACCCCTATATTAGACGCTGTTTGGCAAATTGTATGTAACGGTGAAGATAAAGATGTTTTGTTAAAAGCGCTTGGCTTTTAACCGGGGCGGTATATGAAAAAAGAAGATATTGTAAACAGGCTTGCTTTATCTTTACTTGATAAAAAGCAGTCAAAGCAGACTGTTGAAGAAGTTTTCGCTATTATAAAAGAAGGCCTTTTAAGAGACGGTAAAGTTACAATAAGCAATTTTGGCACTTTTAAACTTGTAAGGACAAAGGCTGCTGTAAGGCATAACCCTAAAACTTTGGAGCGCGTTAACGTGCCTGCCAAAACAAAAGTAAGGTTTAAATCTTCCCCTTCGATTACCGATTAAAAATTTATAAAAAAACCTCCCGGATTTACGGGAGTTTTTTTTATTATCTTATTTTAAATTGCACCAGTCGCTAGGCCAGTTTTCACAGCCTAAAGAGTTGCAAATCTCTTTGTTTTTAGCGTTTGTAAAAGCTCTGCATCTTCTCACGTTTTTAGAAGCGGTGTATCCTGCGGAGGGGTTATTAAAATACAATTCAATTTTGTAATCGTAAGGGCTGTTTGCTCTTGTAGCGTAAATAAAGTTTAACGCGTCCGTAGTGTAGGTAAAGTTTTTTGTGTCTTTTACCACAATGTCTAAATTATCTAATGTGGTGTAAGCACCTGTCTGCATACAATAAATTTCCTGCGCGTTGGCTATTGCTTTCAAATTTATATACGTTTCGGCTATGCGGCTTTTTTCAACCGTTTTTATATATTGCACCAGCGCGACCGCGGCAAGTATGCCTATGATAAGAACAACTACTAATAATTCTATTAAGGTAAATCCTTTTTTCTTTTGTTTCCTTTTGTATTAAGAAATACCGGACTCCTCTAATGTTCTCATGGCTTTACATATATTATTTACCACCACTATTAATTTTGAGTGTCCGCTGGGTGAGTCCGACCCGTATACATTGGTAATATTTATATGTTCGTCTCCTAAAATTTTACCTATTTTTTGAAGTAGGCCCTTACTGTTTTTTGTTTCAACGCAAATAGCGTCTGACTTAACGCTTGTGAACCCGGCTTTGGTTAAAGAGTGGCTTATACTTTCGTCTTGCGTGTCAATTGCTATTCTTACTACGGCGGCGTCGTAACGTAAATCCTGGCATATAGCTATAATATCTACATTTTCTCTTTGAAATAATTCCGAAAAATCCCTCAAAGCGCCGGGCTGGTTTACTAAGAAGATACTATATTGTTTTACCAACGTAATAGGCATATTTAACCCCTTTATTAGAATCTCTGCTTAATTTATTCTACAAAAAAACGGTCCGTTTATACTTTATGGTTTTTGATTATCATTGATTATTTTTATATATAATATTTTAATATGAGATATTTGTTGCGAACGTTTTTAATATTTTTCTTGCCTGTCTTTTCGTACGGGGTGGTTTTTACTTCCGCTGACGGACAGTTTTCCATAGATATGCCCGGCGGCTGGGCGCAGGCTAAAAACATACCTGACGATACCGCTTTAAGTATATATAAAGGAACCAGCAAAATAGAATTTAAATACCAGTCTGATTGTGATAAAGAATCATGCCTTGAACAAAAAATTAACGAGGATCTTGTTGCCGTTAAAGCTAAAAAAATGAAAGTGCTGGGCAATTCTTATACGGGTGAAGATGTAAAAAAAGTTGATTTTGCTACTGGAGAACCTCTTTTTTATATAAGTTTTTCAGCCTCGAGGACGGACTTTAGCGCGGGATATTTTTTAATTAATTCTAAAGCTTATTCGGTATTGGCTCAAAATATTACCTATGCGGAGGCGGACTTATTCTTTTCCTTTATTTCACCGAAGGCAAACTTAGATAAAAAGGCTTACAGCACATATTCTCTTCCACAGGTTGAGCAGGCGGACCTGCTTGCATCAATGAAAACCTTTAAAGGCCCTTCAAATACCACTGTTAAGGACTTGCCTTTGGCGGAAGAACCTGTAAAAAAGCCGGAGGCTCCTTCTTTTGCCGATAAAACCAAAAAGATTTTAAAAGACAATAAAGATTTTTCCTTTGTAAGCAAAAACATGCCTCCTTTTATAAGGCAGATGGGCAGGCTTTTTGATGTTGTTATATTATTTTTTATAATTTATTTTGCCGTGTTTTTCGGCTCAATTGTTATTAAAATATTTCTAGGCGGTAAAGAACCCGCGCTTACCGTTAACCCTGCGTCCGCCTATCCTGTAAAATTCCAAAGATTGTACGGCACGCCTTCATTAATTTATAAAGCGCGCGATAACCAGGGTAATACTTTTCTCTCCTTTACCACAAGGTGGGGCAGCGCGTTTTCGTTCGCGGGCATTATTTTTATAGCCGCGGCTGTGTTTTTCATGTGTGTTATGAGTTTTAATGAAACTTTTAATATAATAAAAATGCATCAATTCCACTTTACTACAGCTTACTCAATTGCTTCTTTAATTGCTATTATTGGCATGTTTATTTTTGCCTTGGGCGTTGTTATAAGCCTGGTTTCTTTAAGGGAATTTACCCTTTATAATAAAATAGGCAAAAAATCCGTTTATGTTTTACAAAAAGGTTACGGTATAAAAAAAGAAGTTTACAGCATTTACTACGCCCATACAAAAGATACTTTAACTTTAGAAAGAAGAAAATTTTACCCCAAAAGAATGTGGAAGCTTTATGATTCCAGGGGAGAGCTTTTAGCTTCTATTGAAGAGGCCAGTGTTATTAAAGCCGTTTTAAGAAAAATATTTGGGCATATGTGGGGCATTTTACGCACAAGTTACAAAGTAGACGGCGTGTTAAGCAGCAGCGGTTTTATTAAAAACCACAATACTGTTTTTAACGCCTTTACCGCTAATATAGATAAACCCCAAGCCATAGACACGTTAGATATGTTAACGGCGGCTTTGGTTATTAATATAAGAGACAGGGACTCCTGGCATCCTTCAATTAATTAAAACAGCGGAGGAATTATGAAAAAATTTATTAAAAAATTATTGTTTTTACCGGCTTTTTTATTTCCGGCGCTTTGTATGGCGCAGGGGGTGTCCTCGGTTTATGATATTTTTACCCAGGCTGAAAAAGATAATACAGGGTACAGCTGTAATGCTGTGCGTCTTAACAGCAACTGGTTTTTAACGGCCGCGCATTGCGTGGATGTTTGCTATTGGAAGAACTGCACTATAAAAATTGACATGAAAAACGGAAACGTACATACGGTCGCGCATACCTCATCAAACAGAAAGGTTTATATTAAATCCGGTTTTTCGCAAAATTCTTTTGCCGCTAAGGATGACCTTGCCCTTATCAAAGCTGATAACGCAGGCCACAGCGGTAGTCTCACGGTTTTAAAATTTGACGCTAAAGATTATGTTATGACGGACAACTTTTCTTTTGCCGCCTCAAGCGGAATGCTTGGCGGTCAGAGCGAAATGTTTTTTTCGGTTAAAGAAGGTGTAGGATATGTTAACGATTTGCAGTTGTGGGGTGGTATGTCGGGCGGCGGAGTGTTTGACAGCAGGGGGTATTTGGTAGGCATTATTTCAGGCGGAGGCGGCATGGCGGCCTTTCCAGTTTTTAACAGGGAAAATTATATCTTTTTATTAAGCGCCGGCAGCATACAGTCTAAAGACTTGCACCAATACGGCAAAGTAGCCGAGAAAAAATAAAATATTTTAACATGCGCCCCTATCCGTAAATCCGCGGACAGGGGCGTATTTTTTATAAAACGCGCAAAGGCCCCATGTTCAATTTCGGATATGTATAATCAGTCTGCTGCAAATTTTTACCGTATCTGTTGCCGAAATTTTACTGCCGCGCCCGCGTATAAAGCGAAATTTTTAAACAAAAATAAAACCCTCCATAAAGCGGGGTAATTTTATTAAAATTCTGTTTAATTTTGTTTGTGTTAATAACGGCGTGTTTTTACGCCGGAAAGCAGAAGAGTTATTTAAATTATCTGTTAAATTTAAAAGTTACTTCGCGCCCTTCCCACAATATTTTTACAATTACCGGGTGGTCTAATTTTTTATCATGCACCGCGCCCCAGGCCATAACCATGCGTTCCATTTGGTCATTAGCGCCGTGCGAGCCTGACACTCCTAAAATAATATTGTCCGCATCGGCCGTATGCGCCACCTGGCTTATGGCGTAGTACGGGTCATTAGATTCCACCATTAAAGGTATAATTCCGTGCCCGTATTTTTCGGCTATAAGTATTACGTTTGAAAATATTTCTTTATCGTCCATCGGAGCGGCTTTAAGGGAGCCTTTTCCAAAAATAGTGTCTTTAGAAGGCTTTGCGTAAAGTACAATGATATCTGTTGAATCGCCTTCCACTGTTTTTAAAAATTCTTCTAAATGATAAAGGTTATCGGGGTTTTTAACGCCTATCACAACACGATCCTGATGTTCCAGGTCTTCCAAAGCTTCATTTAAGGTTGAAACGGTTGAAGTGTTAATTTCCTCTCTGTGTCCTTCCTCAAACATTATGTTTGCTTTTTTTGCGTTAAGCCTTTCCGATATATAAAACACAGTGTACAGTATTGCCGTAAAAGTTAAGCCCGATATTGTGGCAGTTCTTTTTGTAAGCAGGTTAATTGAAGCAAGTGAAAATAAAAATAAAAAGATAAGCGTTGCGCCTAAAGGAATAGTGTAATTTCTAAATTTAAAATTTAAAGGCACCATAAAGGTTCTTGTTTGCGGTTGTTTAAAGCGCAGCATTATTAAAGAAAGGGTTTCCAACACCGCGCTCCATAAAACGCCAAACGCGTACGCCTCGCCCAAAAGATACACCTTACCGCCTGAAAATATTATTACGGCCATTTGTATTACCACTATAAGGTTTATCATATGGTAAGTGGTGCCGTGTTTTTTATGTATTTTTCTAAACCAGTCGGTTAGAATTCCGTCCTCGGCTATTCTGTTAAGAACGGCGTTTGAGCCTATAAGCGCGGTATTAACCGCGCCCGATAACATTATTGTGCCGCTTATAACAAGCGCCGCTTGCATAAAAAGTCTTAAAATTTTAGGCCCGCTGAGTTCCATGGCAAGCCCGGAGAGCAGGTTTTCATGATATTTTGCGGCGATTAAGTCAGAGGGTATTATTACGGAAGATAAAAAAGTTAACCCGCCCGTAAACAAAAGAGCAAATATAAATACGGTTATTGCCGCTTTTTTAAGGTTTTCTATTTTAGGAAATTCAATTTCTCTGTAAACCTGGGACAGCGTTTCCAAGCCGCTTAACGCCAAAACGCTGTGGCCTATGGCCATCATAACGCCCATTAAACCAACGGCTTTCATCCAGTCAAATTTGGTCGACCAGCCCAAAGCGTATTCGGTAAACTGCGGTTTTAAAGGGGGGAGGGAGGCGCCTTTTATGAATATGGTAATAATAGCCCAAACAGCTAAAACAAAAGCGACTATTAAGGAAAATAAAATTATTTTAGCGCTTTTATCCGTACTTTCGGAAATACCCCTTATATTTTGGCGCCAAAAATAAACCGTAACCGCCAAAGCGAATATTATAGAAAATGTATTATCCGGCACTCTTATATTGACGCTGAAGTAAGACATTGTCGAATTTATAAAGCCCGAAAGATAGTGACCCGCCGTGACCGCGCTTATAGGGCCTGTTAAAATAAAGTCAAACACTATGGCCGAAGCCGCTATCTTAGCCGCGCGGTTTCCAAGGCCTTCTTTTACTACCTTATATATGCCGCCGCGTACAAAAAGAGAGCAGGATTCTATGTACACCGTTAAAAGTATGCCCGAGAACAGCATTACAAATAAAATATACCAAGGAAAAGCCGGGCCGAACGCGCGCATGGCTATCCCGCCCGCATAAAAAGCGCTGGATCCAAAGTCGCACAAAACAACGGCCGCCGCTTTCCAAAAAGGTATAAAGGTAAGAACGGCGGTTGTAAGCACCATTACCTTTTTAACGCCTAAAGAGCTTTTGGCGGCAGTTTTATTATCTGTAGACATTATTCTTTAATAATTTTAATTATTTCCTGCGGCGCGGCGGCTTGCGTAAGTTTTGATATAAAAGAATCTTTAAACTTTTCAGACAATTCCGCCAACATCTGTAAATGCTTTTGAAAAAAAGCCGGGTTTGAAGGAGATAAGAATAAAAACATAACCTTAATTGTTATATTATCGGTCAAAGGGTCTTTAATACCTTGGGGTATTACGGCTAAAGCCGCTTTGAAGGAGTCAAGCTCGTCAACTCTGCAATGCGGTATACTAAGGCCGGTGTCTAAAGTCGTAGTTATGCCCTGCTCGCGTTTCAAAACCCGTTCAAGTATGTCTTTTGCGTCTTCGGCGCTAAGGTCTTTACAGGCCAAAGCGGATAATTGGGTTATAAGCAGTTCTTTGCTGGTATTAGGGTCTTTTACAAGTAAAACACTGTCTGCGTCTAATAAACTGCTGATACTTATTTTGTCGTTTAACATATAATATTATTATACAACAAAAAAAGCTCTTATTCAGATAGCGTTTAAACTTGTAAGAAAGGTTTAAAGTTGATAATATTTAAATTAATAACTAAAAAGAGGTTAACATGAAAAAGAAAATATCATTAATATTATTAGTAATAATAGGCCTTTGTTTTGCGTGGGCTGTAGTAAAAGGATTTAGGAACTTTCAGTATAACGGATATATGTCCCAGGCTTTGGATTATTACACCGCTTTTGATAATGAGAAAGCGCTTAAATCTTTAGATAAGGCTATACGTGTTTACCCTTTCAGAGGCGAGGCGTACAATGAAAAAGCCGCCATTTATCTTTTTGATAAAAATTATGAACAAGCCTTAGTTGAGGCTACAAATCTTGTTGATGTTGCCCCTTCCAAAAAGGCTTATATAACAAGGGCTGAAATTAATATCTGCCTCGGCAATAAAGAAGCCGCCGCGGAAGATATACAAATAGCGGAAGCCTTTAAAAAAGAAAAATTGGACAGTTATTGGGGACTGGCGTTTTTATACTGCGCCTTAGAAGAGCATGAAAAGGCTTTAACCAAAACCCAGGAATGGCTTAAAGATGTTTTAGCCCAAAAAGCCGGCGGGCAGATAACGTTCTCTCCTTTATATTATAGCGCGGTTTTTAATTATAAGTTGGGAAGATATGAGGAGGCCCTTAAAATAATTGACCAAGCCAGGAAAGATATTCCCGATCCGGATTCAATTTTTATACACGCTCTTGACCATATAAGCGCTAAAATATATCTTGCAAAAAAGGATTTTAAAAAAGCCGCTCAATTTGCGGACAGTTCCATAAATGTCGCGGAAAAAAAGATAAAACTGGTGCCTTCTTTACGTTTAGTAAACAGTTTTGACTTTTGCGATTGCGATGTTTATTTGTACTCAATTCCGGAAACTTATAAAACCAGAGCGGACATAAAAACCGCTTTAAATGATAAAAAAGGCGCAACCGCGGATATGCAAAAATACAAAGAACTTGATAAAAAAGCAAAAGAGCAGGCTAAATTGGATTAAAATTTGCGATAAGCGGCAAAAACCTCAAAATCAACGGTGATTTTGAGGTTTTTGCTTTTTCCTCTGCCATAAACGTTGGAAAAATTTAGGTCATTTTTTGCAAAATGTCAAGCCTTTTGTTTACCCCTGTCCTTTTAAACTTGCTCCAAATTTCATATTATATATACATACATGATTTCGGACTGTTGCAAAACGGTCTGTTAATTTATTTTACAATCGGAGTAAAAAAGAAATGGCAAATAAGAACCTGGAACCTATAGCCATTATAGGTATTGGCGCAGTAATGCCTGAAGCTTTAAACAAAGAAACATATTGGCAAAATATATTAGACGGAAAAAATTGCATAACAGAAGTTCCTAAAGATACCCATTGGGATCCGGCGCTTTTTTACAGCCCAGATCACAATGCCCCTGATAAAACATATTCCAAAATCGGCGGTTTTATACGCGGTTTCCAATTTAACTCACTTAAATACCGTATTCCTCCCCAAGTAGCCAAACAGATGGACACAGTCCAATACCTTGCCATTGAAACAACCTCCATGGCTTTAGAAGATGCCGGCTACGATAAAAAAGAATTTGACCGCACAAGAACGGCCGTTATCATGGGTAACGCTATGGGCGGTATGAAGGCGGAGCTTTCCAATACCCGCGCTAACACGCCTCTTTTCAATGAAATCCTTAAAAAAACAAAAACCTTTTCTTCTTTAGATCCCGCTTCAGCAGAAGCGCTTATTAATGAAGTCTGGGCGGGTGTTAATGAAGCTTTTATGCCTATTACGGAAGATACTATGCCGGGCGAACTTTCCAACGTTATAGCGGGCCGCGTGGCCAATGTTTTTAACCTTAACGGCACAAATTTTACAGTTGACGCCGCTTGTGCCACCTCTCTTGCCGCTTTGGACCAGGCTGTTAACGGTTTAAGAATGGGCAATTACGATATGGCTGTTTGCGGCGGTATTGACCAGATGATGAGCCCCTCGGCCTTTATCAAATTTTCTAAAATCGGCGCATTGTCGGAGGACGGTTCTTATCCTTTCGATGCCAGAGCCAACGGCTTTGTTATGGCTGAAGGCGCGGGCGCGGTTATACTTAAACGTCTTTCCGACGCCGTTAAAGACGGGGATAAAATTTACTGTGTTATAAGGGCGATAGGCGCCAGCAGCGACGGTAAAGGTAAAGGAATTACTGCTCCCAATCCCAAAGGCCAAAAACTCGCCGTTGAAAAAGCTTTTGAACAGGTTGAATATACTCCCGGCGATGTGGGTTTAGTTGAAGCCCACGGTACCAGCACAAGAGTGGGCGACGCTACCGAAGTCGCGGCTCTTAATGAAACATTTGCCGTTAATGCTAAACCCGGCACAATAGGTTTAGGCTCAATAAAATCCCAAATCGGACACGCTAAAGCGGCCGCGGGTATAGCCTCTCTTATTAAAGCCACGCTTGCCTTACATAATAAGATATTGCCGCCTTCAATTAACTTTGTAACCCCTAACCCGGCTATTGACTGGAGCACAAGCCCTTTTAGAGTTATCACTAAACCCGAAACTTGGGACAGCGGTAAAATAAGAAGGGCGAACGTTTCCTCTTTCGGCTTCGGCGGGACAAACTTTCACGTAGCTTTGGAAGAATACCATGAAGGCCTTAAAAATTTTAAACCTGTTTCGGCCGCGCAGGACAATAACAAAACATGCGGCTGTAATGCTTCAAACGCGAAGGAGACCGTAATGGACAGTAAATATAAACTTTTAGTGGAGCCTGAAAAACTGCAGGGGGAAATGTTAACCTTCTCCGCGGACAGCAAGCAGGAACTTTTTAACGAACTTCAAAGGGCGGTTGTGGCAAGCTCGGCTGATCCTTTATATATACCCAAAGCCGCTTATGCGAATCACACGGCTCCGCACAAGCAGTTCGCTGTTGTAATTAATGTTGAATCAATTGAAAAACTTAAAGAAAAAATTGCCTTTTTTATGAAAATAGCCGGCACCATGGACGTATGGAGCCAAGATTCTTTACACCTTAGAATGAAAGGCATTTATCCTTTTAAACCTTCCAAACACACGCCTAAAGTGTGTTTTATGTTCCCGGGTCAGGGTTCCCAATATGTTGACATGATGAAGGATTTATCCAGCAAATATAAAGTAGTCAAAGACACTTTTGACGAAGCCGACAGAGTTTTAAAAGATTTAATAGACACCACTTTAACCGAAGTCATTTGGTCCAAAGAAGGCGAGGGCAAAGAAGATTACGCCAAACGGGAAGAGGCCATTAAACAAACACAGATGACGCAGCCCGCCGTTATGACGGCGGACGTCGCCATGATGAGGCTTTTATCCTCCTTCGGCATTAAGCCCGAAGTTGTTATGGGCCACAGCTTGGGCGAATACGCTGCCGCTGTCGCCGCGGGTATTTTTGATTTTGAAAACGGGTTAAAATCAGTAACAAACCGCGCCAAATCAATGCAAAGTATTAAAGTTGAGGACCCGGGTATGATGATTTCCGTTTCCGCCCCGGTTGAACGCGTTGAGCCTGAACTTAAAAAAATTAACGGTTATATTGCTGTGGCTAACAAAAACTGCCCCACGCAAACCGTTATCGCGGGCGACACTAAAGCCGGCGAAGCCGCTTTAAAAATGTTTACCGACATGGGCATACAGTCGGTACGCGTGCCTGTCTCACACGCTTTCCACTCACAAATTATTAAACCCGCCGAAGCGCCTTACAGGGAATTTTTAAATACCCTTACGGTAAGCGCGCCTAAGCTTCCCATAACGTCAAACGTTACGGCGGATTTTTTCCCGAACAATACAAACAAAATTAAAGACCTGCTTGTTGAACAGCTTGTAAGCTCCGTTGAATGGATTGAACAGCTTAAAAGAACTTACGCCAGCGGCGTAAGGTTGTTTGTTGAATGCGGACCCAAACGCGTGCTGAGCGCTTTTGCCGCCAATACATTAGATGATAAAAAAGATATTAAAGTTATGGCTTCTAACCACCCTAAAAAAGGAGGTATAAGCGAGTTTAACGATTTGCTTGCCAATTTAACCGCCAGCGGTATTTCCCTTGATTGGGAAGGCACCGGGTTAAACGGCGGCGATGTACTTAACCCCGCCTACAAAGCGTGGGTAACAGGCACAAGGCACAGTGAAGCGGAGCAGCAGCCCGCCCCCGTTGCTATTGCCAAAGCACAGGAGTGTAAGATGAACGGTAATGACATTGTTATAAGCGGTATAGCGGCCGGCACCCCCGGCAGTTGGGAAAAGGTTTTCAGAAACGGCGCCCTTGACGAAATTTTAGAAGGACGCAATTTAATTGAAAATCTTACGCCTCAAATGCAGCAGTCCCAAATAGATAAAAACGTTGAATACGTTGTTAAATCGCCCGACGGCAATCACAGAGTTGAGCATTTAAATTCCATTTCACAAGCCATTAAATTAAGCGCAAGAGCGGGCTCTTTCGATTTGGAAAAGGAATTCGGTCTTCCCGCAAAATGGGTAGCTTCAATGGATAAAAGTTTTAAACTTGCCATAGCAGCCGGTATTTTGGCTTTGAAAGACGCGGGTATTCCTTTAACCTTATATTATAAGCCTACGTCAACAGGCGGTTATTTGCCCGACAGATGGGGCCTTCCCGCCGAAATGATTGACACAACAGGCGTTATTTTCACCTCTGCTTTTCCTAACACAAACTCCATGATAGGCGAAGTTTTGCGCTGCCTTACAAGCGAACTTGCGGGAAAAAGCAAAGAGGATATTTATAAATTTTACGAACATCTTATTTCCAAAATTACCGATCCTTCGCTTAAACGCGAAATTTCCGAATGGTTTGCTTTAAACTACGCCAAATATGGCGATAAGAAAGA